>JBALVO010000072.1:2248-17863 GCA_036961445.1 Halioglobus sp. | reverse complement strand
CGTATATAGAACATCAGGAAGCGATCGATGTACTTGATCAGGGTGTCATCGTCCAGGTCAATAGCGAACAAATCTGCATGTCGTGGTTTCATGCCACCATTGCCAGCTACGTAGAGGTTCCAGCCATTTTCAGTGGCAATGACGCCAAAGTCCTTGGATTGGGCCTCAGCGCACTCGCGAGTACACCCGGACACGCCTGACTTGATCTTGTGCGGCCCGCGCAGGCCCTTGTAACGATCTTCCAACCTTATTGCCATAGCCACACTGTCCTGCACCCCAAAGCGACACCAGGTGCTGCCAACACATGATTTAACCGTGCGCAGAGACTTGCCATAGGCGTGCCCGGTTTCAAATCCAGCCCCTACCAGCTCTTGCCAGATCAGAGGTAGCTCATTCAACCGCGCACCAAACAGGTCGATACGCTGAGCACCGGTAATTTTGGTATACAGGCCATATTTCTTTGCCACTTCACCAAGCACTATGAGTTTCTGCGGTGTTATTTCACCGCCGGCGACCCGCGGCACTACGGAATATGTACCATCTTTTTGCATATTGGCCATAAAGGTGTCATTGGTATCCTGCAATCCCACATGCCTGGGATCAAGAATGTGTTCATTCCACAGCGATGCCATGATGGAAGCGATGGTGGGCTTACAGACCTCACATCCCCTGCCCTGGCCGTGCTCTGCCAGCATATCGTCAAAGTTCCTGATCACACCGATCTGGGCCAGGTGATAAAGCTCCTGTCTGGTATAGGGAAAGTGCTCGCAAATACTCTTGTCCACTTCGACACCGCGAGTCGCCAGTTCGTCATCCACCAGGTTCTTGAGCATGGCGGCACAACCGCCGCAACCTGAACTTGCCTGAGTCTGCACCTTTACTGCGCCCAACGAGCCGCAGCCGGAATCAATGGCCCCGACGATATCGCCCTTGGTGACATTGTGGCAGGAGCATATGGTCGCGGTGGCCGGTAGCGCACCAGAACCCAGTAGTGGCTGTTCCCCCGTTGCAGGCAGAATCAGACACTGGGGGTCAGTCGGCAGCTCGATCTCATTCAAGTAATATTGCAGCAGCGTGTCGTAATCAGCACAGTCCCCGACCAGTACCGCTCCTAATAGTACTTTGCCATCGGCGCTGGTAACCAGACGCTTATAGCAGGCCTCGCGGCCATCACTGAACAGGAATGACAGTGATCCCTCGGTGCGACCGTGAGCATCCCCAATAGAGCCCACATCCACACCAAGCAGCTTCAATTTAGTGCTCATATCCGCGCCACGAAATTGCGCATCCTGCCCACACAGCTGCGCCGCAACCGCCTCGGCCATGCGATAACCCGGAGCCACCAGACCGTAGATACGTCCGCCGAACAGAGCGCATTCACCGATGGCAAAGATGTCACTGTCGGTGGTCTTGCATTTGTAATCGATAACAATACCGCCACGCTCACCTACCGCCAGCTCCGAATCCCTGGCCAGATTGTCCCGTGGACGAATACCCGCCGAGAAGACGATCATGTCTGTCTCCAGACTGGTGCCGTCCGTGAACTCCATTTTCAACGCGCACTCATCACCAGTACTGATGTTTTTTGTGTTCATACCGGTGTGCACCTGAACATCCAACGCCTCGATTTTACGGCGCAACATGCCAGAGCCACCCTCGTCCAATTGCACACCCATCAGCCCCGGCGCAAATTCCACAACATGTGTTTCCAGTCCAAGATTTTGTAGCGCGTTGGCACACTCCAGCCCCAGCAAGCCACCACCCACTACCACACCAATTCGACTACCTTTAGCCTTGGCTTTGATTCTTCCCAGGTCATCTATCGTGCGGTAAGTGAGGCAACGTTCATGATCTGCACCTGGAACCGGAGGCACAAACGGATAAGAACCAGCGGCCAGCACCAGCTTGTCATAAGCGAATACGCGGCCGTTTTCGGTAATAACTCGTTTGGCATCGCGTTCAACATTGACTACCGGATCGCCAAAGTGTGCATCAATACCCCAGTCTCTATAGGTATCGCGGGTCGCCATAGCCAGCTCTTCAGGAGCTCGTCCAGCAAATACATCTGAAAGATGAACACGATCGTAAGCCGGGCGTGGTTCTTCGCCCAGGACTGTAATATCGGCATCGGCCTCACTATCGACCAGGTTCTGGACAAAGTGATGGCCTACCATGCCGTTTCCGACGACAACAATTTTTCGTTTACTCACTATCTTTCTCCGAAGTTTTCAAGCGGCGACTGCAGATAACTGCATCGCCTCACTCACATCTTTGCCAAACATCAAGCCGGATCGATACTGCGATATATCCGCCGCTGTGCGAATCAAATCTGCGTACCAGGTGCCCTCGCGCTTGTCGCCTACCAGCACAGCAGACACCAGGCGGTCACCGCACAACACCAGACGGCGATATATACCTGCGCTATCATCACGCAACACTAATTCGTCGCCGTTAGCGCGCAGAGCGCCGGCGCTGAAAATCTCCACGCCCGATATCTTCAACTGCGTGGGCCAGCTCTCAATCACAAACTCCGGCCCAGGGGTACCCAATAAGCGTTGACTCAAAACCTGAGCCTGCAACTTTATCGGTGCCACCAGTCCAACGCAGTGTTGTCCAAGCTGTGAGCATTCGCCCAGAGCAAAGCAAAATTCGTCTGAAGTCTGCATGTATTTATCGACCAAAACGCCGCGCTCACTGGCAATACCAGCGGCACGCGCCAGCTCCGTATTCGGGTCGATACCGGTCGCCAATACCAACAGATCGCAGGGCAGTTCCTCACCATCGTCTAATGTGATGGCAGTCAGTTTTTGTCCCGGGGTTTGCAGGGCAATTACGGAGGTCTCTAGCCGAAAGGCTATACCCGAACGCTCCATTGTCATGCGCAACAGATTCCCGCCCTCGGCATCCAGTTGTCTATTCATCAAATAGGGTTGGCGGTGTAATACCGTGGTTGCATAACCCAGGGCATTCAGACCATGGGCTGCCTCCAGTCCCAGCAGACCTCCGCCGACCACCACTGCTCGGTCGCCGCCCGTGACAAAATCGCGCAGGCGTCGCACGTCGGTCAGGGTACGCAGCTGTGTGATGCCACTGGCGCCGTTTCTGGCAACCGATGGCCGGGCCACGTTCGCTCCGGTAGCAAAAACCAGCAGGTCGTAGGAGAGGCTTTCCCCACGGTCAGTAAGCACATAACGATTTCGTGTATCTACCGCATCTACCCGGGTTCCCGCGAGGAACTGCACAGCCCCAATGACGCTGGTCGTGTCTAACATCTGCAAATCATGCTCTGCAGTCTCCCCGGCCAGCACACCGGACAACAGCACGCGGTTGTAGCAAACTTCGGGCTCGTCGCCGATCACAGTGATAGTCATGCCATGATCACAGCCGGACAATTCCTGCAGCAGGTAGGCTGTCGCCATGCCAGCACCGATAATTAAAAGACGCTGCGTCATACGTTACGCCGCTGCAATACTGTGGCGACGACTATCGGACTCAGTTCCAGGTTGCACCGCTGCCAATTTCGGCGAGGCTTGCTCGCGTTCTGTCAACGCAGGCTCGCTGTGCTGCCCGGTGCCGTGTTTAGCATAAAGGAATGCCAGCACCTGTTGGCGCAAGTGCACAAACTCTGGATCTTCCGCCAGTGCCAAACGATCCCTGGGTCGCGCCAGCTTGACCTGAAGAATTTCTCCTATGGTCGCAGCCGGCCCATTAGTCATCATTACAATACGATCTGACAGCAACACCGCCTCATCCACATCGTGGGTAATCATAATCACCGTATTGCCCAACTCTGCCTGAATACTCATAAGGGAGTCTTGCAACTGAGCCCGGGTCAATGCATCCAGTGCTCCAAAAGGCTCATCCATCAATAGCACTTTGGGCTGCATAGCTAGACAGCGTGCAATTCCCACCCGCTGCTTCATGCCGCCGGAAATCTCCCCGGGAAACTTGTCCATCGCATGGTCCATATTGACCAGTTGCAGATTGTGTTCGATCCACTGCTTGCGCTCTACCCGTGATTTACTTTTGCGAAACACCTGGTTCACTGCCAGTGCCACATTGTCGTAGACGCTCAACCATGGCATCAAAGAGTGGTTCTGAAAAACAACAGCGCGGTCAGGCCCCGGCTCACTTACCTCTTTGCCCTCCAGCACAACACCACCTTCAGTCGCCCGATGCAGTCCAGCCACAATATTTAACACCGTGGACTTGCCACAACCGGAGTGTCCGATCAAGGATACGAACTCACCCTTATCCAGCTTCAGATTGACATTTTGCAACGCGCGAAATTTGCTGCCATTGGTGTCGAACTCTATGCCCACTCCGGTAATATCCAGGTACTTCATTGCCATGAATCTTCTCCTTGTGTTAACGCAAGACTGCCTGCTTGTCCCAACTCACTTTCCTTTGCAGGGTGAGCATGAGCTTATCCAGTAGAAACCCAATAAGACCTATGGCAAGTACCGCGACCATAATCCGGCCCAGGGAGTCGGAGCTACCGTTTTGGAATTCATCCCATATAAACTTGCCCAAGCCCGGGTTCTGGGCCAACATTTCGGCCGCAATCAAGACCATCCAGCCAGTAGCCAGGGACAGGCGCAGGCCGGTAAAAATCATCGGAATCGCGGCCGGTATGACAATTTTTCGCACGTGTACCAGAGGCGATAACGCCATCACCTTGCTCACATTCACCAGGTCACGGTCGATGCTCGTTACACCCACCGTTGTGTTGATCAGTGTCGGCCAAAGACAGCACAGGGCTACCGTGATTGCTGAATTAAGAAAAGCCTTATGGAACATTGGGTCTTCCACGCTGTAGGTAGCGCTCACCACCATGGTCACCAGGGGCAACCAGGCCAGTGGCGATACCGGCTTGAAGATCTGGATTACCGGGTTCAGGGCACTGTACACACGAGTACTCAAGCCACAGACAATACCCAGAGGAATGGCAACCACGCTGGCCAAAAGAAAACCGGCACCCACAGTCAGCAGACTGGTGACAATCTGGTCAAAAAAAGTGGGCTTACCGGTGTACCTGCGTTTCTTTATTGTGGCTTCCGGGTTTACAGCGAGCGCCTTGATATTGCGTTTTTCCTGTCGCTGATGAAACGCCGCTTCTTTGCCCCGCTCACTCTTGTGTTCCACCACCAGACGACTAGCCTGCTCCCAGACCTGCACCGGACCAGGAAACTGACCCAGCGACGTTTCGATTCTCGTGGCCGAAAACTGCCACACCATAAGGAAGGCGAGAATTCCCAAAGCCGGCAACAACAGCCCCCGTACCAGGCGCTGCGAATTGAACAGGGACTGTATCTGCTCAAACCTGTGATCAGCGGCAGTAACGAGAACGATGTCAGACATTTTCTTTATTCCCAATTTAACTGTGGTGCAGAGCTAGAGGACCGTGTCGCCTTTAAGGCCGATCGGGAACTGTTCGAGATACCCATTGGGTTTAGTGCCATCGAATGTCATCCCGTCGATGAATTCGCTTTGCGGTGCGCGAAAGCCGGTTTCAACCTCGAAGATCGGAAAGTCACTGGCCTGCATCTCGCCCTCAGCGATCAGGGCCTGCGCTGCAAGTTGGTAGATATCAGGGCGATAGACGCTCCTGACGACATCAAAATACCAGTCATCGGACTTAGGCTCGGCAATCTGGCCCCAGCGACGCATCTGGGTCAGGTACCAGACCGCATCAGAGTAGTACGGATAAGTAGCGAAATAGCGGAAGAAAACATTGAAGTCGGGTACTGCCCGTACGTCGCCCTTTTCGTATTCGAAGGTACCGGTCATTGAATTGGCGATCACCTCGTAATCCGCGCCCACGTAATCGGAGCGAGACAGTATTTCCACCGCCTTGGGTCGATTGGCGTTATCATTTTCATCCAACCACTTTGCAGCGCGGAGCAACGCCTTGACGACACGGACTGTGGTGTTGGGGTACTTGTCGGTGAACGCCTTGTTCATACCGAATACTTTCTCCGGGTTATTCTTCCAGATCTCGTAATCGGTGATTACCGGAACACCAATACCCTTAAAGACAGCCTGCTGATTCCAGGGCTCACCCACGCAGTAACCATAAATAGTCCCTGCTTCCAGTGTCGCTGGCATTTGTGGGGGTGGGGTCACCGACAACAGCGCTTCAGCTCTTAATTGCCCGGAGGTATCGCCCTTGTGTGGCGCGTAATATCCCGGATGGATGCCACCGGCGGCTAGCCAGTAACGCAGCTCATAGTTATGAGTAGATACAGGGAACACCATACCCATATTGAAAGGCTTGCCTTCATCAGCATATTTTTCCACAACCGGCTTGAGGTAGTCCGCTTTGATCGGATGCACCGGTTTGCCGTTCTCCATGGGGATATTGGGCTTCATTGCTTCCCAAACCTCGTTGGAAACGGTAATACCGTTGCCATTTAGATCCATGGAAAAGGGCGTGACGATATGCGCCTTGGTGCCATAGCCGATTGTCGCCGCAAGTGGCTGGCCGGCGAGCATGTGCGCGCCATCCAACTGGCCATCAATTACGCCATCCAGTAACACTTTCCAATTGGCCTGCGCTTCAAGCGTGACATAGAGCCCCTCGTCTTCGAAGTAGCCATTTTCGTAAGCCACTGCCAATGGCGCCATATCGGTAAGCTTGATAAAGCCAAACTTCAGTTCATCTTTTTCCGGCTCGCCAATCTCTATCGCAACCACCGCCGCAACGGGAATCAGCGCACTCAGCACACCACCGGCGGCCAGTGCACCGAGTTGGCGCGTGATAGAAAAAATTTGCTTGTGCAGCATAAGTTACCCCTTGAACATCCGTTATTTGGACACACGAGCTAGCTCCCCGCCTCGGCCAGATAGCGACCGGAGTGCAAGGGCATCATTACCCGAGGAGAAACTACTGTGTGGTGATAAATCTACTTGTTACGTAACAAAACTCGTGCCAGTAACTTTTTTTATTTTATAAATCAATAGGTTAACTTGTAACCGAAGACATCAAGTGACTGCCATAAAAACCCGTCACCACTATTTATGCACCACCGCAGCTCACTGTGACCCGTGACAGTGCAGCAAATGTCAGGACAAAGACATATCGGGACCCAGCTCTATACCGGGCTCAAACTCCCACACCTGGTCGTGCTGATTGATAGGCTTGTAGTCACCACTGGGGCTGGGTAGCTCCAGATAACGAGCGGCTTCACGATAAAGGTCCGTGCGGAAGGTGCGCTGCACCAGGGCCTCCACGCTCTCCTGGGACAATGTCTTGCCCAGCAATGCCTCAATCTGCTGCAACAGCCACTCGCCATGAGAACGCCATGGAAAGCCTGCCTGAAAGCGTCCAAATACATGAAAGTGCGGCATCACTGCCGGCTCCTGCCCTCTGGTATAAACAAATTTGCCGGTCAGGGAAGGCAGCAGATAGTCCACCGGGGTATTGAGGTACTCCGGCAGGGCCAACACCGCTGCGGCATCCTCCCTGTTAGCGGGATGCGCCAGCCAGCTACATGCCTCCATCAATGCAAGACGCAGCCGCAGGTGTGTGGCAGGAAATTTTTGGTGCCACTCCTGCAACACGCCCAATACTTTTTCTATACCGTTATTCCATACCTGGTAGCCGCTGGCCTGCACCGCGCCAACTCCGCGCTGCACTGCCATGCTATTCCAGGGTTCACCGACACAAAATCCGTCGATAATACCCCGCGCCAGACTGTCAACCATCTGCTCAGGGGGCAATACAATGATGCGTACATCGCGCTCGGGGTCCAGACCTCCGGCTTGCAACCACAAGCGCAGTATAAAAGTATGGCAGGAGAAGGAGTGAGCAGAGGCAAAAGTCAGCTGTTCAGCTCCGCCGCACCCCCGTAACCACTCACCCAGTGCAACCGCCGTACTTCTGGCAGAAGCCACAGCGCGACCGCCGTGTTCGTCGATAATAGCCGACAGGGCCGGGCTCAGGGTGATGGCGTTACCATTCAAGCTCAGAGCCAGGCCCGTAATAACATCGGCTCGCATTCCTCCCACTCCCAAAGACGTTGCCAACGGAAGCGGCGCCAGCATCTGTGCTGCATCAAGATCACCAGTTACCAACTTATCGCGCAGATTGGCCCATGACACCTCGCGCTGCAGAGTCACGTCCAGGTCGTACTTGGTATACAAGCCCAACTCACGCGCCATAATAACC
The DNA here is from genome assembly GCA_036961445.1 of Halioglobus sp. Taxonomy (GTDB): domain Bacteria; phylum Pseudomonadota; class Gammaproteobacteria; order Pseudomonadales; family Halieaceae; genus JBALVO01. Next base: position 9,693 of record JBALVO010000072.1, on the reverse strand, counting down.
GGCGCACTGTCAGTCAAACGCAAATACCCAAGGCGCAGCTCGCTCTTTTCGCAGACTGGCAACCGCCTGGCATCAATCATGGCTAACTCCGTTTTGGTTGGCTTTTGCCAGTATTGCGATCACATCCCGGGCAGTCTCGCCCAGCGTCTTATTCTTGTCCATAGCCAGCTTCCTCAGCGTACCGAATGCCTCCTGTTCTGCCACCTTGTGTACCAACATCAACAACCCCTTGGCCTTCTCTACCTGCTTGCGCTCACTCAGCTGCTGGCGCGTTGTATCCAGCTCCCGCTTGATATCATTGAACGCTGAAAACTGGGCCACGGCGACATTAATCGCCGCTCTGACCCTGTTCGGACTAATATCTTCCGCCTGATAAGCCGTCACACCGGCCCGAATAGCGTCAGTGATAAAGCCCTGATCACCGGATTCGGAAAACATCAGTACAGGGCGCGGATTGTGCGATGAAGCAATACTGAGACTTTCCAGTACATCGCGGTCGGGGGAGTCCAGGGCAATAATCACCACATCCGGATTTTGCTGTGCCATTTGATACAACAGGCCTGAACCAGTAGGAATAACAGACAGAACCTCGAAACCCACCTGCTGTAGTTTTGACTCTACTGCAGAAGCACGATTGCGATCATCATCCACCAGGATAAGTCGCAATAATGTAGATTGCTGATCGATTTTCGTCACAAAAATACCAGTACCTGATCGGCATTACTGCCGGCCAGGCACTATTAGCCGGAAATATTACAGAGCGAAGTTTATACTCAACCACGCCTTCTGCGTGTCTTCGTAGCGCGCCGAGTCGTCAGTGTTGAAGTTGGCATACTTCAATTGCAGGCTCAGCATCTTGGTGACTGGCCAGGTAGCCGCCAGGTCGATTTCCGAACCAAAATCATCACTGCCTTGTTCCGCTTGAAAATCATGCCATGTCGCTGCCAGCTTTACCGGACCCAACTTGCCCGCCAAGCCGACATACAGATCTTCAATGCCATCGCCAGGGGTGAGCAGAAACTTGTCGGCCCATCCTTGAAACTTGTGTAACGTCGCCAAAGGGGTTTTAAATCCAACGCCATTGTCCGAGCCTAATACTTCATAACCCAGGGTAGCATTGACACCGAAGAATCCTGTCGCTCCTTCCACCATGTAGTAATCGGCGTCGTAATCCAGATTACTGTCACCGCCATCGGACTGACCGGCATAGGCCGCATTCACCGTAACAGGACCAAGTTTACCGCTGTACTGCAGTCCGTAAGTATCGGTGGAGTTATTGACCGATTTATTGGGGGACCATCTACTGCGATCATCTATATCCAGGATGTAGGCGAACGCACTGACCGTATGATTTTCCGAAAACTTGTAATCAAGTCGCAGCAGGTGGTTGTCGCCGTGCCAGTCAGCTGGCTGGGCCGAACTATCATCCGGGCCAAAAATCCGGTTCACGTTGTAGACATAGGCGTAGTCCAGTGACAGGCCGAATTCCGCAGACCACTGAGTGCGGAAACCATCAAAGGTCTGCTCATTCTGCCGCCAGGCCACACCGCCGACAAAGCGTTGGTTACCATGTAAAATGCGCTGCCGACCATAGGCTCCAGACAAATCTTCCAGGCCATACTTCAACCACGCCTGATTTACCTCGGTACCTTTCGGGTCTGCCACTACCGGATATTGGGTCTCACCGTTATCGGTTGAATTAAAGTCGTCATCACCGATGTAACTAACATTGTCGAATTCAGTCAAAAAGGAAAAACCCTCATAAGTCGCAGACTTAAAACTTATCCTTGAACGCAGGGTTGAGGCCTTGGCCTCATCATCAAAACCATCATCATCGACATATTCATAGCGATAGCGCAAATTAAGACTGAGGTCTCCCTCCGCTACCATACTCGCCAGTCCCTGGCTTAACGGGTCTTGCGCAAACACGGGCAAGGTGGTTAACCCCAGGGCTGTCCCTGCTAAAAATAGACGATATTTACTCGCAATTGTCATTGCTGTACTCCTGAAAAAGGCACAGGCCTACACAACTCACCGCTGAGGGGAGCGCCCAGGCGTCGTTGCCGTAAGTTAGTTTGAGGGACCAGCAGATAAAGCAACTATCGAGCCAATAAGGCAAAACCATTGATTTAACTGGGCTGCGCGCTATTCCGGCTCACTCCGGCGACAATCAACCCGTAATAATCCGGGGTAATCTCGCACCGAAATAGATCTTTTGCCCCAGGCAAGGGCGCACTTTTTGGGCCGAAATTAGGCATTTGCGTTATAGCGGGGTTTGAGGGGTATAATAGCCGCGCAGATTCCTGCGAATAACGATAGATGAGTTTAAAGAGGAAAGTATGAGTAAAGGTACAGTGAAGTGGTTCAATGCAGATAAAGGGTTTGGTTTCATCACTCCAGAAGATGGAGGCAAGGACCTCTTCGTACATCATTCGGAAATTCAGAGTGGCGGCGGTTATGCGACTCTTAATGATGGTCAAGCGGTAGAGTTCGAAGTAGGCCAAGGCCAGAAAGGACCTTGTGCAAATAAGGTTGTTGCTGTTTAGTACCAGGCCTTAAACCGCCTGATTAGCAACACTATGCATATCAACGCAACGGCTGGTTAACCACCGCTGCGTTGAGGCAAAAGCTTCAATAAAGACAGTATTACCGACTATTAAAAAAGGGATGTGGCTTACGCCACATCCCTTCCTTACTTCTGGAACTTGCTAAAGAGCTGATGCTTACTCAGCTGCTTCCTGCAAGGGTGCTTCTGCAACGGCAGCCTCGTCTTCCAGCAACTCTTTGATAGAGAGCTTGATGCGACCACGCTGATCCACGTCCAATACCTTAACACGCACTTCCTCACCCTCTTTAAGGTGATCCGATACATTCTCCACGCGCTCATTAGCAATCTGGGAGATGTGTACCAGGCCGTCCTTGCCAGGCAGGATGTTGATAAAGGCACCGAAATCCACGATACGAGCAACTGTACCGGTATAGACAGCACCGATTTCAGCTTCAGCCGTGATTTCCTCAACCATAGCTACCGCCGCATCGCGCGAAGCCTGATCCTGGCCAAAGATACGCACCGTGCCGTCATCGTCGATATCGACGGTGGCACCGGACTGCTCAGTGATAGAACGGATAGTAGCGCCGCCCTTACCGATGATGTCGCGAATCTTGTCGGAGTCGACCTTCAGGGTCATCATGCTAGGTGCATTCTCGGAAGTTACCTTACGGGGCTCCGCTAACACTTCGTTCATCTGGCCAAGTATGTGCAGACGAGCCTGCTGTGCCTGGTCCAGAGCGATCTGCATGATCTGCTCATTAATGCCTTCAATCTTGATATCCATTTGCAGGGCAGTAATACCCTCAGCAGTACCGGCTACCTTGAAGTCCATGTCGCCCAGGTGATCTTCGTCACCCAGAATGTCGGTAAGAACGATAAACTGGTTGCCATCTTTTACCAGACCCATTGCAATACCGGCAACCGGAGCGCGCAGCGGCACGCCTGCTGCCATCATCGCCAGTGAACCGCCACAGACCGAGGCCATAGAGCTGGAACCGTTGGATTCGGTAATCTCAGACACAACACGTATGGTGTACGGAAACTCTTCGGAGTTAGGCAGCACAGCAGCCAGACCACGACGCGCCAAGCGGCCATGACCCACTTCGCGGCGGCTGGTAAAACCAACACGACCCGCTTCACCGACTGAGTAGGGAGGGAAGTTGTAGTGCAACATAAAGGGGTCGCGACGCTCGCCTTCCAGTGCATCAATAATTTGAGAGTCACGGCTAGAACCCAGAGTTACCGCACAGATAGCCTGTGTTTCACCACGGGTGAACAAGGCAGAACCGTGTACCTTGGCCAAAATATCCACTTCGCAGGCGATCTGACGCACGGTGCGGCCATCACGACCATCGATACGCGGCTCGCCGGCAAGAATGCGCTTGCGCACCAGGTTTTTCTCTACGCTTTTAAAGATGTCCTTTACTTCTTCAGAGGAAGGGCCGCCCTCAACCGCCAGCGCCTCAACACAAGCGCTGCGCACTTCGCCAACACGCTCATAGCGAGTCGCTTTTTCGGTGATACGGTAGGCTTCACCCAGACCATCTTTTGCCTGTGACTCTACTGCTGCCAACAACTCTTCATTGACGGCGGGGGACTCCCAGTTCCAGCTAGGCTTACCTGCTTCAGCAACCAGTTCGCGAATTGCCTGAATAACAACCTGCATTTCCTGGTGAGCAAACAATACCGCACCCAGCATCTGGTCTTCAGACAGCTCTTGCGCCTCGGACTCAACCATCAACACGGCAGCTTCGGTGCCAGCAACAACCATGTTCAGCTTGCTATCAGCAAGTTGATCATAAGTAGGGTTCAGGATGTAGCCCTGTGCTTCATTGAAACCGACTCGCGCTCCGCCAATGGGACCACTGAAAGGGGCACCTGAAATAGCAATCGCAGCAGAGGTACCTATCATCGCGGGGATATCCGGATCGATATGCTTGTCCGCTGACATCACGGTACAAACAACCTGTACCTCATTCATAAAGCCGTTAGGAAACAGCGGGCGGATAGGACGGTCAATCAAACGGGACGTCAGTGTCTCTTTCTCACTGGGGCGTGCTTCGCGCTTGAAGAAACCACCGGGGATTTTACCGACTGAGTAAGTCTTTTCGACGTAATGTACCGCCAGTGGAAAGAAGTCACGACCTGGACGGGCCGACTTTTCCGCGACAACAGTACACAGTACTGATGTATTTTCGACGGTAACCAGAACCGCGCCGCTCGCCTGCCTGGCGATACGACCGGTTTCCAGAGTGACTGTCTGGCCACCGTACTGGAATGATTTAGTTACTGGATTCACAATTATTCTCCAATTCTTTATATGACAACCGGGGCCCTATGCCCCGGTATGTATTGCAGCTTATCGACGCAGACCAAGACGCTTGATCAGTTCCACGTAGCGCGGGACATCCTTGCGCTTCAGGTAATCCAGCAGTTTGCGACGCTGGTTTACCATGCGGATCAGGCCGCGACGGGAGTGGTGGTCTTTCGAATGCGACTGGAAGTGCCCCTGTAACTGCTGGATATTTGCTGTCAGCAGTGCTACCTGTACTTCCGGGGAGCCCGTGTCGCCTTCACCTTGTTGATAATCTTTTACAATTTCTGCTTTAACTTCAGCGTTCAAAGCCATGTTGATTTCCTCTAGTTCAATCTGCCTCAGGTAGCTATCTACCCTTCGTTAATAAAAAGAGCCTGTCCGTGCAGATTTACAGACAGGTTCGCGTTACCTTCCGGTAACTATCAGTCGACGCGGCGCAACACGCCCGTCATCCAATATTTCTCCTATGCCCAGAAACTCACCGGTTTCCAGAGCGACGCGCACCATACCATCACTGGGCGCATTTGGCACCTGTACCGGCTGCCCCTGGCGGATGTAATATCCCCCCGACTCAGTGAGTCGGACCAGTGGCAAACCGCCCAGGGCGGTATCTGAGGGCAACAGCAGCGCATCCATTGCGGCCACCTGCTCATTGCTCTTAAGCGCCTCCAGTGTGGTCATGGTAACGCTGTCTTCAATACTAAAAGGTCCGGCCCGGGTACGTCGCAGGGCGCTCACATGCGCTCCGCAATCCAGGGCCTTGCCCAGGTCTTCGGCTATGGAACGCACGTAGGTTCCTTTGGTGCACTCGAGGTAGACGTCTACCTGGGGCTTATCACCACCGCGGAAGCCGCGAATCTCCAGCCGCTTTATGACCACGGTACGGGATTTTCGTTCCACTTCCTTGCCCTGCCGCGCCAGCTTGTAAAGGGGCTGGCCGGCCACCTTAATAGCAGAGAACATGGAAGGAACTTGCTCTATCTCGCCCCGAAATGCCTCCAACGCCTGCGCCACAGCAGCCTCATCAAGATGCGAAGCGTCGCAGGTAGATAAAGTCTCACCCTCCGCATCGCCAGTCGCTGTTGCCACACCAAGGGTAAAAGTACTTAAATACGCCTTGTCAGCATCCAGCAAAAACTGGGAAAACTTGGTCGCCTCACCAAAACACAGCGGCAGCACACCTGTCGCCAACGGATCCAGACTGCCCGTATGACCAGCTTTGGCGGCAAAATACAGCCGCTTGGCCATCTGCAGGGCTCGATTGGAGCTCACCCCAAGGGGCTTGTCCAAAATCAAAATTCCATCAATCGGGCGACCACGACGAGTTCTACCCACTGCTTATCCTTCCTCTCCGGACTCATCTTCACGCAAGCCCAGATCCCGGTCCGCATCCGCCGCCCGACGAATCAGGTCTTCCATATGGCGACCGTCGCCCACACTGCTGTCAAAATAAAATCGCAGCTGGGGTAAGCGACGCATGCTGCTGTCGCGGGATAATTGACTGCGCAGAAAGCCCGCCGCCTTATTCAGCACCTCAGTTGACTCGCTAGCCTCTTCCCTGGACTCGCTATCCAACTCGGTGTAATAGACCTTGGCATAACCCAGGTCCCTGCTGACGTTGACGCCAGTGATATTAATCATGCCAACCCTTGGATCACGCACTTCTCGCTGGATCAATGTTGCCAGCTCGCGTTGCAGATAATCTGCTACTCGTTGGGTACGGCTATATTCTTTTGCCATGGGTTTACCGCTTACAAAGAGCGGGCAATTTCCCTGACTTCATACACTTCAATCAGGTCACCCGCCTTCACATCAGTGTAGTTCTTAACACCGATACCACACTCGGTACCGTTGCGAACTTCGTTGGCGTCATCCTTGAATCGACGCAGGGATTCCAGCTCGCCCTGGTAAATAACCACGCTATCGCGCAATACGCGAATAGGCTTGGAGCGATAGACGGTTCCCTCAATCACCATACAGCCCGCGATCTGACCAAACTTCGGTGAGCGGAATACATCGCGCACTTCCGCGATACCGACTATTTCTTCGCGTAGCTCTGGAGCCAGCATGCCGGTCAAAGCGGCCTTCACATCGTCGATCAAATCGTAGATGACATTGTAATAGCGCAGGTCCACACCCTCTGCTTCTACCAAACGGCGCGCTGCATTATCGGTTCGTACATTGAAGCCAAAGACAACGGCCCCCGAGGTTATGGCCAAATTGACGTCGGTCTCGGTAATACCACCGACACCGCCGGAAACAATATTCACCTGAACTTCTTCATTGCCTATCTCCAGCAAGGCGCCCTGAATCGCTTCCAGAGAACCGCGCACGTCGGCCTTGACCACCACGTTAAGAGTTTGTCTTTCTCCGGCGGTCATGCTCTCGAACATATTGTCGAGCTTGGCCGCCTGCTGGCGCTGTATTTTATTGTCGCGGGTCTTTTCCTGACGGAAATCAGCCACTTCACGCGCTCGCTTTTCACTCTCTACCGCAGCGAACATGTCCCCTGCCGCAGGTGTACCGTCCAGACCCAGTATCTCCACAGGAATACTGGGGCCGGCCTCGTCTATAGGC
>JBALVO010000072.1:0-2148 GCA_036961445.1 Halioglobus sp. | reverse complement strand
CCACCCCACTCTTCGGGGATAACTTCCTTGGCGGACAATTCGTTCTTGACCCGCTCCGGATCGGCACCTTCCTTGTCCATCTTGTTCACTGCAACGATCAGCGGCACACCCGCCGCTTTGGCGTGCTGCACGGCTTCCACCGTCTGGGGCATCACACCATCATCCGCAGCCACTACCAGTATCACAATATCTGTACTCTTGGCACCACGCGCTCGCATCGCGGTAAACGCTGCGTGCCCCGGTGTATCCAGGAATGAAATCATGCCGTGGTCGGTTTCCACGTGATAAGCACCAATATGCTGGGTAATACCACCAGCCTCGCCTGAGGCAACACGGCTTTTACGAATATAATCCAACAGTGAGGTCTTGCCGTGATCTACGTGACCCATCACGGTAACGACCGGCGGACGTGACTCCTGGACTCCCTCATGCTCGGAAAGAGTTTCCTCCAGCTTTTCTTCCAGCGCATCTGCGCTGATCAGTTTGACCCCATGACCCAGCTCTTCTACTACCAACGTAGCTGTATCCTGATCGATCATCTGGTTAATGGTTGCCATCACCCCAAGCTTCATCAATTCTTTAATAACAGCACCGGATTTGACCGACATCTGCTGGGCGAGCCCGGCAACAGAGATCATGTCCGCTATTTCAACTTCGTGCGTCTTCCTTTCGGTGGGCAATTCAAAACCATGTTTGGAATGTTCCTCGTGGGTAGCGCGCATTTTCTTGCGACCGCTACGACGACGACCCATGCCCGATTCAGCAGAGTCCAGGTCTGACAGGGACAGGTTATGGCCGCGTTGCTTACCACGCCCGGCGGGGGCATTGCGACCGAGCTTGGCGCGCTGCTGTTTGCGGCGCTGATCTTCGGCAGCCGACGCAGATGGCGCGTCATGCAAGCGCTTGGGGCGCTTGGTGACATCACTGGCTTTTTCCCGGGTAGGGGCAGAGGTCGGGGTCGGGGTCGGGGTCGCGCTCTGCGGCTGAGCCGCGGCCTGCACCGCGGCTTGCGCCGCGATCTTCTGCTGCTCTTCTGCTGCCTTGCGCGCCGCAATCGCTGCCTGCCTGGCCGCTGTCTCCTCGGCATCCTTGAGCTGACGCCTGGCGGTCGCACGCTGGCGCAATATCTCCGGATCAAGATTAGCCAGGTCTTCTTCAGCGAGGGGCTCGACTACCACTTCAGCATCCACCACCGGCTGGGTCGCGCTGACTGCTTCAGCCGCCACAGCCGCTGCCTCCGCTTCAGCAACAGCCGCCTCTGCAGCCGCTACAGCCGCTTGTTCAACAGCTGCGTCAGCTGCCACAACAGCGGACTCTTCCGTTTCTTCAACTTCAATTTCTGCTTCTTCCGCGTCGCGCTTCACATAGGTACGCTTCTTACGCACTTCCACGTTGACGGTTTTCTTGCCCTGCGACCCGGGAGTACGCAACGTACTGAGCGTCTTGCGCTTCAGCGTTATACGCTTGGGAGCATCAGTCGCCTCGCCATGGCTTCGCTTTAAAAAGGCCAGCAGTGTCTGCTTGTCCTCATCGGACACAGCCTCACCCGCTGCAGAGTGCGGCAAACCGGCTTCTTTCATCTGCGTAAGCAGACGGTCAGCGGTTGCACCCACCACTTCTGCGAGTTGCTGTACTGTCACCTGCGCCATTCTTTAATCTCCTTAGTAGCCTTCAAAACCTTACGGTTCAGGCTTCCTCTTCTGCCTCGGCAAACCAAGGCGCTCTGGCGGTCATAATCAACTCACCCGCGCGCTCTTGTGTCATATCAGGAATATCCATCAGGTCATCAACACCCTGCTCCGCCAGATCTTCCATGGTAACGATCTCGCGGCTGGCCAGGATATACGCCAAGTGACGGTCCATGCCGTCCATAGTCAGCAAATCTTCCGCTGGCTCGTGCTCGCCCAGTTGCTCCTCGGAAGCGATCGCTTGCGTCAACAACGCATCTTTGGCGCGGGCTCGCAGTTCCTCAGCGATATCCTCGTCAAAACCTTCAATAGCGGTCATTTCTTCCAGCGGCACATAGGCCACTTCTTCCAATGTAGTAAAACCTTCATCTACCAGGATTTCAGCCACATCTTCGTCTACATCAAGGTGCTCAACGAATACCTGGATAACCTGACCGGCCTCGGCCTCGTGCTTATCTGC
>JBALVO010000071.1:5739-17936 GCA_036961445.1 Halioglobus sp. | reverse complement strand
GATCCTGGAATGGTTCCCTTGTCGATCACTTCCTGCAGTTCACGGATATCTACCAGCAGGACATCGAGGTTGTCAGCCAATTCTTTTTTCACATCTTCAACCTGAAGGTTGTCCATGGTTTCAGCTAACTTAACTGCATGTTCAAATACGTTTCTGATCGCCATACTGATCGCTCCTATTCCTTACTGTTACCCAGAGCAGGGTCTGGGGAATCTTTCTTTTGTCTATTCGCGCAATCGCAAGAATTCGCAAGCAAAGGTGCGGTAACCGACCACTGTCCGCAGATCGTTAAGACCACCGGCGAAGGCGGTACGGCCATAGCGACACATCCTGTATATGGCGAAATTCCAATTCGCTGCATAAATCAGCAAGTGAGAGAACTCCGTCACACTCGTCAAAGCCGTCACCAACCACCTCCCCAAACGCCTTTCACCACATCGCCTGCGTCGAGCATGTCAGGTCCGGTGGATAAAACTGTGGTTTCTACTCCGGGACAGCACGCCGGAACTTGCGATTACGGCTAGTGATGTTCTCAGTACCCGATAAGTGGCTCAAGTAACTACGGGTTTGTTCACTGGCTGCGTAAGCTCAGCCGGATCAACACTGAGCCCGATGATCGCGCGATAGCTAGCCCCCACCGTCCGGTGCACAATCCCTGCGGGCGCTTCAATCTTTGTACCAACCGAGGCTTCCTCGATGCTGCCATCCGAAAACTCGGCGCTCGCTATGCCTTCCAAAACGAATACAACCGAATCGAAATCATGCCAGTGTAAGTCCTCTTCCGGGTCCAGGGTGACCTCGAACCCGTGCCAGCCTATGGTGGCTATTTCCTCAAGAGCCTGCTCTGCGGTTTGGAAGTAGTTATCAATTCTTGGGAAGTTCATACTGTATCCTTTTTTTGCGAATTATTATCGGGCGGCAAATATCGATTGTACTCCTACGCCTTGTACGTTTCTAATCTTTACAAGGCTTCAACCAGACATTCTTTACTGGCCAACAGCAGCCGACCGAGATTCATGCTAAATTTTGGTCAACCAAACCTCAGAGCTGACAGCTATGGAACTGCAACAGTTAGATGTTTTTCGAAAAGCGTTGATATCCCTGCGGGAGGACATCGGGCAACTTAAAGCAGATAGTAAAGATGCCACTGACACCGTGGCGCTCGATCAGTCAAAGGTTGGCCGTCTATCCCGTATGGACGCCATGCAAGCCCAGCAGATGGCACAAGAAACGGCCCGCCGAAGGGAGCTGCAATTACAGAAAATCGACAACGCATTGCGTCGCATGGAGGCCGGTGACTACGGTTATTGCTTCAAATGTGGAAATGAGATTGGCGCTGCCAGGCTAAACTTTGATCCGGCAAGCACACGATGTATCGGGTGTATGGATGACTGACTCCTCTCTTTTACAATAACCCGTCCTGGTCTACCGCCCGCTATAGATAATCCTGCTTGCCGTTGATCTTCACCAAGACTTCAGAGCCAGACGGCATAACCGATGATGTCGGGTGGGGAATGCCTAGCCGGAATCGATGGCATTTGTAGGTATGTAGTAATGTGGCTATTGCCATAACCACAATATAGCTCCTTACCTGCGGGTAGGGAGCTATGACTCTTCAATCTGCTCTAGAATTTTCCAGGTTTCACAGGCTTGCCGTATGCCACTGGCTGATCCGGGTGCACGACTTCATTGGTACGGGCGTAGTCGAGCCATTTCTTCTCGAATTTGGCAACCACTTCCGGCATCCTGGCGGCCAGGTCATTCCTTTCCCCGGGATCGCTTCGAAGGTCATACAGCTGCCATTTACCGTTGCCATAGGGCACGGGAAGTCGAACAAGTTTCAAATCTCCTTCCAGCCAGGCATCCATACCGTAGGCCTCCCACCCTAGCCCGCCGCGGGTAAACTCCTCGGTGCCATGACTGGAGATAAGGGGCAGCATAGACTGCCCGGCCGGCCGCGGAATGGGCACTCCTTTATATTCTCTCGGGTAGGTGACTTCAGCCAGCGCCAGAAACGTAGGCAATAGGTCGGTGACATGCAGCGGGGTGTGACTGAGTCCACTGCCCGCCTCCCCCGTACCAGCAGGTTTTACAATGGCAGGCACCTGAATGCCCCCCTGAGTAACATACCCCTTGAACAGGCGCAGTGGCGTTGCGCTGGCGAACGCCCACCCAGGCCCGATGTCGGTAGATGATCCGGGGCGCCCTTTGTTTTCGAGGCTGTTGTCGAACATTTTCACAAAGTCTGCTGCAGCACCGCCCAATGCCAAGTAATCTGCGATGGCCGTTTTACTGGGTCCATTGTCCGACATGAATACGATCATTGTGTTGTCGTATTCTCCTGTACTGCGAAGGAAGGAAAGCAAGCGACCGATGGATTCGTCCATGTAATCGATCATAGCGGCATAGATCTCCATATCCCGCTCCCGCTGTGCTCTTTGTTTATTACTCAGTTTGTCCCAGGCTAACACCCAGTCAGGACGGGTAGCAGGCTCAACCCCTTCAGCCACTAGCCCGAGTTCACGTTGTCGTGCGAGCCTGTTCTTAGCCAGTTGGTCCCAACCGCCAGCATAGACTCCCTTGTACTTGGCTATGCTTGCATCGGGAGCATGCAGTGGATTGTGCGGAGCCGTAAACGCCAGATAAGCGAAGAATGGCGCGTCGTCATCCAGGTCCGATTCTATGGATTCGATAATTCGGTCGGTGTAATAAGTAGTGGAATAAAAGTCGTCCGGAAGTTTTTCTACCACCACGTCGTCTTCTGTATAGGTAGTCTTACTATTGGGTATCAGGGCCAATTGATCTGCCCAGTGACTGGCGCCGCCGTTTAGCAAAGCAAATGAACGCTCAAATCCACGCCCGCCGGGCATATTTCGAGGGCTCTTTCCCATGTGCCATTTACCTGCCATATAGGTGTGGTATCCGGCGTCACGCAATAACTCAGGGAATGTAACAACATCATCGCGCAGGACACCCTGATAGGCAGGCAGGCCTTTCTGGTTGTCGGCAGCGATTTCCGCATTGCCTCCTATACCTGCGCGGTGGAAGTCAACGCCAGTCAAGGTCGAAGCGCGACTGGGTCCACAATTAGGTGCGGCATGAAAGCGGCGTAAGGCAACGCCTTCGCGTGCCAGGGAATCGAGGTTAGGTGTATGGATCTCGCCGCCAAACACGCCAAGGTCAGAATAACCCAGGTCATCCGCAACAATTAACAGGATATTAGGTCGCTTTTGAAGGGGGGTAGCGATTGCGCTGGTGGCCGTAACTAAGATAATCAGTGCCAGGCCTAACATTCCACTCACGGCCCGAGATGATTTAGTGGGTGACATAGTTTTATACCTCAGTGTGAAAGCGCCGGGATTACGCTCCCGCTGGTGTTATGTAATCGACCTGTATAGCGTCGCTGTATTTATTGGCTCCAATAGAAGGCTTTCAAGTATAGGCCCGAGAACCTGCATTATGATCAACCTCTATGCATAGCCATTTAATGGACGGTCTGCTATGTCGGCGCTGGCAATAACCCGGCACAGGGTAGAGACGCCTCTTGGCCAGGCGAGCGGACGACTGGTACCGTAAGTTGTCCTACCCGCCACTCTTGGGGATCAAGAACTTCACGGTAAACTGCATGGACCAATCAGCGGCGAACTCCGGCTTTTCAACATTCCAGTAGCTCATAAGCTTGAAATCAACGGGTTGCTTGCCAAAACGAATCAGACGACCGAAACCGCCACCCAGCGGTACCGTCCATTCATCACCACTGTCTGCTTCCCAATTTGCCGTCATCGTCGTGGTGGCGGACAGGTACCAACCAGCATCCAGGTTGTAGTTAATAATTGGCTGTAACGTGGATTTATTGATGTCGGGCTCATCGCTGTCTCCGGCAAAGTCCCATATATTCTGCGCCAGAACGCCGACTACCCAGTTTCCGGGCATGCTCAAGACGACGGCCGCCGGACCGGCTGACCAGGTATCCGTGCCGAGTGCGTTATCCGTGTTCGTCGGCAATTCCACCACCGGACCCAAACCCCAGATAATCTTCCCGGGCTGCGCAGGAGAAAAATAGGCCATGTACTGAATATTTCCCAATCCGTATTCGTTGCTGGTGCCGGGAAAAACGAAGCCCTGGCCAGTATCGACTTCCTGGCCGGGCATAAAGTCTTTACTATCCTGGCCTTCAAGGTAAATAACCGGTGCGACCATGCGGTTTATGAGATTCAAACTCTTACCAATGGGCATTGGGTAAACCGGTTTTATGTTGGTGGTGTACATCTTCTTACCCGATGGACCAACATCAAAGGAAGCATTGTTCTCAAACGGCAGACTGATAATGTTAGCCACAGGGTTCTGTGACTGCTTGGCTAGCTCGGTATCAGTATCCGCATTCGCTGAATGCACTAGCGCTAATAGTAAGGCAGGGAAAAAGAGTTTTTTAATAAGCGCAGTCATAGGTCATTTACCAGCTGTAGTTGAATCCAAGGAACATAAGACGGTTCGAACTGTAATCGCCATCTACTGTCCAGGGCAGAGCACCCGCGCCCGGCCTTGTTCCACCGTTCGAGATCTTCGCATCCCCGTAATCCGCGTAGGTAAGAACCGCCCCAATGCGATGGCCGTTATCACGCTCATAGTTAATGCCACCTGAGAAACGCCACTGCTCATCTATGGGCTGGTCGGTGGTGCGATCAGAAGCCTGTGTAGGATCGGTATCGTACGCAACCCCCGTGTAATAGGTCCACTTTGCACCCGGCTTCCAACGCAATCCCAGCGAGTAGTGCCAGGTATCATCCCAATCTCGGCGCAGCGTGTCACCACCACCTGCTGTACTGATAGCGATATCCTCAAACGCACTCCACTCTTCCCAGGCAAGACTGGCGAGCAAGGTCAGCCGGGGATTCAGGTCCTGGGTCAAAGATGCTCTTAAGGTTTGTGGATAGGTGAGTTCTACTGAGGACGCTACAGAATCAAGCGACTCTCCAGGTGGCAGGGTGAGCGTGAGATCACTGTCAAAATCTAGTTCGAGCTCCGAGATATACTGAAAACCCAGATTTAGCGTGTCCGTTACCAGCCACAAAGCCGAGAGATTAACGCCTGCGACAGTATCATCGCCGTCTTCAATTTCGGCTTTCCCTTCCGCAGCCCCCGCTGCAACACCAGGAACAACAACATCCATGTCCAATTGAGCGAACATCACAGGAACACCGAGTCCAACACTGAAATTATCGGTCAGTTTGTAACTCAAGGATGGCAACAGCGTTATGGTTAGCAAGTCGACATCTGTCGCCCAGTAACGGCCCGCAAAATCTTTTTTGTCCTCATGGTCCAGTACTGCCCCGGAAATAGAGTTCAGGGCAATACCCCAGCCCCACCTGTCGCTAAGCTGATTTGCATAAAAGGAAGCCCCGCCAAAAGCCCAACCACCCGCGTCACCGCCGTCGCTGGCGGGACGGCTTCCATCGGCGTTTGCCACAGCCGGGGGAGACGAGGAGATCTGGTTATCTTGATCAAGCTCTATCTCGGAATTGATGACAATGCCGGTCACCATAATCTTTTCACCGTCGAGGAACATGACGCCCGCTGGGTTCTGTGATGCCGTGGAGGCATCTTCAGCCAACGCGTGAGCTCCGGCCCGTGATGCTCCCTGGTTAGGCTGGCCAAATTCGCCAACGTACAAGCCTCCGGCCATTGCAGGCATGGTAGTAATAGCGACAAGCGACGCCATAACAGGCGTAAAGCGAGCGGTTAGTTTATTTGACATGGTAACTCCACTATATTCTTTATAAATACTAACTGATGAGCAGCTAAAAATTGAAATCAATGACCTGCTCACAGTAAACCTTGAGCCAATTTGGATTTAAATGGGTTGCGCCTCTGTTTCACCGCCGTGGCACATCTTCAAAAATTTTTTACGGCCGGAAGTCTTCAATTGATGTAACCAGCGTCCAGTTGGCCCCGTTCTGTGAAGGGAGCATCTGCCCGACATCCTCTCCTACTTCCGCCTCAATAAGAACATTCAGCTTATCGTTCATCATAACGATTACTTCCCCATACTCATTGATATTTACGGCGAGATTCCGCAGCTCCAAAGGATCGCTTATTAGGTCGTATAGCTCGACATCATTATTGTTGAACAATTGCTCAATCGACTTGGGAGTATTGTGTTCCAGCGGTGAGAAGTAACGACTGAATCTATATCGACCATCACAGATACTACGAATAGCCCCGCGTTTTCTCAGATCGGGCTTGAAGCCTTGCTTGGGAAGATCAGTCGGTGCCCCCCCACTGGCCATGAAGTTACCCACGTTGGTGATGAAGTTGCGATCGATGAAACCCAGCATATTGAAGTTATACAGTGCGCCGTCCCTGAGAGCACCGGCAGGAGCGGCTTCAGGGTTTTCCAGTAAGCTCGATATATCCTTGCCCGGCAGGGCTGAAATAGCATCAGGATCCCCACCGGCCATGCTAATCAATGTGGTCGCTATATCCACATGGGAAGTAACCGCCTTACAGCGCTTGTTACCTGCATAGGCTGGATGAATCACTGTCAGCGGAACATGATTCTGTTCACGGTATGCAGTCGCGCCCTTCCCTACGAGACCATGTGCACCCGCTAACTCGCCATGATCAGATGTGAAGATGACGATAGTGTTATCTGCTATACCCAGCGCATCAAGCTCATCCAGGATGTCGACAATATTGCTATCCACATCCGCAATACAATTGAAATAGTAATTGTTGAGCCGTTGCCAGCGATTGTCTTCATTGGGTATCGCGCCCAACATAGCGGCGTTGGAATCACGGAAATCGAGGTGACATTTAGGCCTTCCCGCTTCATCTATGGGCTGATTCCGTGAACGTGGCAAACTCACATCCCACTGCTGTTGATACAACGCGTAGTCCGGCTCGCGATTGAGGCGAAACATGGTTTTTCCCGACTGCTTTTGCTGACCGGGTAGATCTGTGTTGTAGAACATAACGTCGTGGGGATTAACCAAATTAACCGCCATGAACCAAGGCTTTTCTTCGGCCTGCAACTGCTGCCCTTTGCCACGCAACCAGCTCCGGCTCGTTGAAGAGATCACATCATCGTGTAAATAGCCGCCTTCGGTATGGCCGATGATGTCGCCAATTCCCATATAGTCGGAAAATCCATACTCCTCCATCTCGGCTGACAATAAACGCTCGGGCGCGTGCAGCTTATTGGCAGTTTCAAATTCCTCGGTGAGATGCCACTTTCCTTTGTACGCTGTGTAGTAACCCTGGCTTCGCATGAGATCGCCGAGCGTGTCTATGTCTGTTGAAAGGCTGCCTGACCAGGGAAAGTTGGTATTGTCGAACATGCCATTATGCTGAATATGCTGGCCGGTATAGAGAACGGCCCTGGACGGAGTGCACACACATGACGCTATCTGGTGATTTTCAAACGTCACTCCTTGTGCATACAATCGCTCATGCCCTGGCAGCCGATAACCAGAAGGAAGATCCTTCCGTGGCATATAGCGCTCCTGGTCTGTAACGATCATCAAGATATTGTAGGGCCCGCCTCCTACTGTCTGACTCTTTGGCTTTCTACCTTCAGTGTGTGTTGAATCAGAGGCGGCCAAACCGCCAGAGACACTTGTCCCCAGGGCTGCCAAGCCAGAGTTTTTTATAAACTGTCGCCTGGAAAAACCTTCTTCTTTTTTCACTATTCCACTCACTTATTTGCAGCAAGGTTGGAGCAACCCAACTCATGCCATAACGTTTCAGGTATCCAGCGTCGATGGATGGAACAACTGCTCAAAATCCACCTGTTTCTTCACCAAACCTTGCTCGTAGGTATAGCGCATAACCAGTTCCAACTCCTTACGATTGGACTCAATACCATAGCGCCAGTAATCGGCACCCATCAGCTTTACGGTATCCTCGTACTCGTCCATGGCCCAGGGCAAGGTAGTTCGCAGCACCGTTGTCGTTGCCAGGTTGGCATAAGCAGTCTGCTTTGCCTCTGTGTACATTTTCAGTGCTGCTGCAGGAAGCCAGGGCATTTCTCTGGCAGCCTCGGCGCGAACGGCAACAGCATGCATAATAGGAAAGAGACCGGTTTTCTTGAAATATTGCTGCTCGGTGTGTCTTATGTCGGGGAAAAGCCGACGAATCTTTGGGTTACCATCGATATAAGCCTGCGGTGTGATTGCAGTGATTAGCGCATCACAACCGCCGCTGAGCAGTAACTCAGATTCATCCACACCGGGAGGCCCCTCCACCAGCGGGAAGTCATCTGGAAAATAATATCGACTAAAGCCTCTATTCAGCGTACCCGCATCGGAACTCTTGACGGTCTCTATCCACTGCAATTCATCGGCTTTGACGCCATATTCATCAAGCAGAAAACCTCGAATCCAAGTGCTGGCGCTCATCCCATAACCGGGCGTTCCCACGCGTTTGCCACGCAGGTCCTCAGGCTTCTCGATGCCCGAATCCACATGTACATAGATGTTGCGGTGCCGAAATGTTCTCGATATAAACACAGGTATCAGCACATAATCACGAAAGCCCTCGTTAATGTACTTCGCTATATAGGGAATCAGGCCAAGCTCTGTAATCTCATAAGTTGCTTCAGTGCCGAACGCCTGCCGGTTCAGACTGTAAATATTCTCATTCTGAAAACTGACCTCGGCCTGATCGATGCCTACCGTGCCATCTTTAATCGCCTGAATGCGATCATAGCCATAGCCAGCAACCTTGATTTTCCTGCCGGCGGCTTCATCAGTAGATGCCGCGCTGCCCTCTCCTGCAAGAAGAGCAAGTGCAGCGGCACCAGAAAGCTTCAGCGAATCTCTACGATTTAGCATAACGGCTTATTTCGCGGCCGCTTGTGCAGCGTTGTAATATTTCAGCAGCTCCTTCGTCTCCGGGCGGAGATTGGCGATACCTTCATAAGGCTCAGCACTGGTTTCCGTACGATCGGGGAATTTTTTCTTCAGTGCCATATGACGGGCGCGCATATCAGGGAAATAGGCGACAGACCACATGCCCGTGGCTAACAGCGGCTTGGTTTCCTTGAGGTCCCTATAAAGATCGAATACCGGCAGTGCAAAACCGGGAGACCCTGGCGCGGGCCAATGTGCCTTGAACTGCTCCTTGATGGTGGCCTTTAGATGCGGCCCCTCATAGACATGGTGATAGTCTCGACGGCCATATTCATCGCCATTGAACAGCAGTGACGTCTGATTAACGCCATCGATCACACGATCTCGCGGGATATACTGATCGGCCTGCGCAATAGTCGCCAGTGTCGTATACCAGTCACCTGCATAAACAATATCGCCGGCAAACGTATCGGCCTTTATCACACCAGGCCAACGGACATAAGCGTTCACGCGAACACCACCTTCCAGCGTGTCACCCTTGAAACCACGAAAGACCATCTGTGAGTAACCTGATTCAGGCATAGCCTGCATCATCGGGCCATTGTCGCTCATCACTACCAGGACGGTATTCTCTGCCGCACCGCTTTCTTCCAGCACGGCAAACAGATCGCCCAGATGATCATCAAGGTCCTGCATGCTCTCAACCCAGGTACCACCATTAGGTGTGACGAACGTCCTGTTCCTACGCGTAAAGTTCACTGGAATCTGTGGCCAGTAATTGAGAAAGAAGGGTTCATCAGCAGCAGCAAACTGCTTCAGCTTGTCAATAGCCTGAGTCTTGTAGCGCTCGTTCAGAGCGTCATAGTAGGCGTAATCAAGCGGCTTACCTGTTTCCACTCCCCATTCCTGTGCATCCTCTCCAGCAATAGCATCAACGCCCAAAACCCAGCCAGCCGGCCGGAAATTCTTGTCCATACGGTAACTCGGCGTCGTCTCGCGCACAGCCACATTATCTGAGAGGCGATCATCTTCCGATTCGTTGGTCATGAAGTTGAACGTTGCCTGGTTATGCAGGGGAAAACTGGCTGTATCAAATCCCTGATTGTGGGGCATAGATTGCTTGATATCACCCTGGTGCCACTTGCCAATGTGCGCTGTGTTGTAGCCCACCTTTTTAAGCAGTTCTGCCAGAGTCACTTCGTCTTTATGCAACCCTGTACCCTCGGGTGGCACAATTTTCGGTTCTAGCATATGACTGCGCACCGGCAGACGACCAGTCAAGAGCGCCGTGCGGGTGGGGGTACAGGTGGGTTCGGAGTACATACGTGAGAATGTCAGGCTTTCCCGTGCCAGGGCGTTGATATTCGGGGTCGAGTACCCGCGTACATCGTTAAGCACAGGGTCTCCCATTTCCCCAAAACCTACATCGTCAATAAGGACGAAGAGTATATTGGGTGGCTTGCCCCCATTGGCCTTACGCACTTCTGCCAGTCTGGCCTCGATAGCTTTGTCCTCCTGGACCCATCGATCACCATGCTGTGCCAGTAGCATATAATGTTCAGCATCATGCTGGACTTCTCCGCGAGCCAGGCTTAATTGCGGAACCGAGAACATCAGGATGGCCATACTGGCCTTTATGCACATATTCATCATTTCTCCAGACTCACCTAAAATGAGTTTTTTAGTAGTGACAGGTAACCGATCGTTACCCCACCGGTTTCTATCGAACAGCATTTACCCAACAGTCAATCGCTAAAACTCAACGCCAGGAATTGATCGCTTGTATAAGTAATTTGTGTGCCGCTGCCGATATCGACAAGTTGTTGCGTTGAGCGATATCAGCGAGCTCCCTGTACTCACTCTCGGTGAGAAACGTAACTGTTCGACGGGATCGAGCCTCTTCAATCGGTTTAGGAGGCCTTCCCAGGGAAGGCGCATGATACGCTTTTTCCTCTTCCATAATAAAAGCCGTCAACACGGTGTTGGCATTGCACCCATTTGCAGTGACTATTTACCGATAAATTCAAAAGGCAATATATCCGGAAAAGTCTCGATACAATATCCGCATAGTGCAAGCCCCTATCCGAATAGTCCCCTTAGCGGTGAAATTGAGCTGTTATTCAGCAGGATTATTGCTCCGATGACGTTTTCGCAGGCGTTATGGCCTGGGCGAGCCCAGTTGCACGCCAAGTCCAAGCTATAGCACTATTGCTTTACCGGTAAAGTCCTGTTTATATGCCAACGATACTTAATTTTAGCGGTCTATTGTCATGCAACACGCGCAGCCCGTAATGAACTCCCCACTGTCCTTCAGTCCCTTGGCAAATACCTCTTCAGCGGAGGAAACAGAAGCACTGTTCCAGGAACGGCTGGTTGATTCACGCATTATCAATACTGCTACTGCAAAACCAGTTGGCGTAGAGATGAACGGCGTCTCAATTGGTAATGCATCTCTTTCTTTCATCAGACACCATTCGACCTATGAAATCGACTGTGGTGATATAGACGGCGATGGCGAAGTCATTTTTGCACTCGGCTTCGGTCAACCTTCCATCACATCATTTAATGGACAGAGTTTCAACGCTATCGATCACGCCAGTGTGATCACAAAACACTCCAATGTAACGCACAAGAGGTTTGGTGGGAGCTGCGAGGTTGTTTTAAAGTGCTCAACTGCTTTACTCGAGAAAAAATTGCAGGATTTTTTAAATAGAAGATTATCTGACGACCTTGTTTTTGAACGCAATGTAGCAATGGACAAAGGCATAGGAGCACACACCCGAGCTACGCTTTTTAACGTGATGAACAACCTGGATCAAAACCCTTCACTACTGGACAGCCCACTGATCGCTACAAACTATGAAGACTTGTTACTGGGAACCTTTTTATCTCTACCCAGCAATTATTCTCAAGAACTTCTATCCCCCGAAAAAAAATCATCAGTGCCCACTACCGTCTCTCGCGCTGAGGAATATATGGCCACCAATGCGGACTCGCCCATCTCAATTGCAGATGTTCTTTTACATACCGGTTGTAGCCGAAAATCCTTATTCGAGAATTTCCGTAAGCATCGCGGGTATACCCCCGGTGAATTTCTAGCCAGCGAGAGGCTGGCGCTGGCTCATGGACGATTGAGCGATCCAGTCGAATCTGACTCTGTCACATCAATCGCTTACGAATCAGGATTTTCGCACCTGGGGCGATTCTCGGAAGTGTATCGTAAGCGCTATGGCGTTAGACCCTCTGAGACCCTAAAACGAGCATCGCTCAGATAGTTGTATTCGTTAATAGACTATCTTGGGATTTTCGAGAATAAACGGCCTGACATGGACGCATTCGGCTCTGGCT
>JBALVO010000071.1:0-5639 GCA_036961445.1 Halioglobus sp. | reverse complement strand
GGCTTGCAAAAGTTGTTACAAATCTTTAGCTTCCTACCAACACACTTCCAAACCACCCTACCCCAGGTTCGGCATATGCCCGGTTTCGGTCACGCTGCCCCCCTTAATTCAGTGATTATTAAAACTTCTGCATAGTATAATACTGTGCATTACGGAGACACCGACCAGAGTGCTAATACTTCGCTGCAATGACTGACTCGAAACAAAGACCAGATACTGCACAGCATCGCTTCGGCCCCTTCATCACCTGGATATCCGAAACACGCGCGAACAGAACTTCGCTGCTGCTGACCTCGCGGCGTGTGCGCAAGGGCCTCGCTCCACTGGAAGTTCCTTCGGGCAGTAACATGGACCCCACCGTGGCGGTTCGCGGAATCAAGCACTCCTGGTTGCACTTGTGGGCGCCGCTAGTGCTCGGCTGGTGGGTCGGCGTCCTGTTCATGATCGGCTCGGCGCTGTTCGCGATCGGCGGTGCCATGGGGGTGTGGCCTGAAATGCCCGGCATCCGTTCGATCGATAAGAGCCACCTCGGCTGGATCTTCTTCGTCGGCTCGCTGTTTTTTACTTCAGCTGGTTACTTGCAATGGTTTGAAGTGATCAATGGTGACGTGACGAGCACCGAAACTACAGGTTCTGTGCAACGCCGGTGGCTTTTCTATGGCTGGCGTCCGCGTAACCTTGGCTACCTGGCGGTTGCGGCTCAGCTAATAGGTACGCTCTTTTTCAATATAAGCACTGCTGATGCCTTCATTACCGGTCTCAATCAAGTCGATGAGAATATTCTTGTGTGGACACCCAACATGATTGGTTCAGTGTGTTTCCTCGTCGCCAGCCATGCAGCTGTAACGGAGGTCTCACACCGCTACTGGACATGGCAGTTTCACAACCTTTCCTGGTGGATCACGGCCTTCAACATGCTCGGTTCGATTTTTTTCATGGCGTCGGCGTTCGGCAGTTTCGTCGAGCCGAATCATATCCTCGCCTCGCTGTGGGTGGCGGATTTCGGTACTTTCGCCGGCGCTGTTTGTTTCTTTGTTGGGGGATACTTGTTAATACCAGAACAGTTTGAAAACAAACGTTCGCCCTCAGCCACTGTGGTGGAACCGTCATAGAGTGATCATGGTTCCACTGTAGATTCACGATCTGGGCTCGCCTCCGTGCGATCGTAGCAGCTGTCTAAAAATTACATCACAGTCCCACTGTCTCGTTTCATAACGACCCGGCCAGTAACCTATCCTTTGCCGAATTACAGATGACATCTATAATAGCGTCCATCGACACAGCCAAAGAAAAGGATAACACCATGAAATGGACAGTATATCTCTCTGGAGAAATTCATACCGACTGGCGCAACCAAATCATAGCAGCAGTGGAGCAACTGGAGTTACCAATAGAATTCTGCTCAGCGGTGACCCAGCATGAAGCCAGTGACGCTGCTGGTGATCATCTGGGAAATGAATCTGACCCATTCTGGCGGGATCATAAATCAGCGAAGGTAAATGCCATTCGCAGTAGAAACCTGCTGGATCATGCTGATATCGCGGTGATTCGCTTTGGAGACAAATACAAACAATGGAATGCCGCCTTCGACGCTGGGTATTGTGCCGCCAACGGCACTCCTTACATCACCATACACGACGAAAGCATCATCCATCCGCTGAAAGAAGTGGATGCTGCAGCTCTGGCATGGGCAAAAAGTCCTGCGCAAGTGGTAGAGATCTTGAGTTACGTGGTCAGAAAAAAATAAGTAACAACAGATTTGAAACCTGTCCATGAAGACTAACTAATTCAAGACTTCATTCAGTGAGTCAGCCGCTTGCTCCCGGGTTCGGCCCCAGCCCAAAGTTCGGTTTCAAGAGCCCCTTACCATGGTATTGGCAACTTAACTTATCCAGACCTTGAAAATCTGGCCTCTAGGTTCAGGCGACTGCCCTACTCCATTCTGTAAACGCACTTGTCCTGAGATTCCGATAGTAATCGGCCCTAACCAGGTGCCTTCCGAGATTAAATAGGTTGGACACAACAGAGTGCACAGTCACGAATCTCTGAGCCTGCTTCACCGACTTGAGTCGCCTCATCCCTCGCTCCCTGACCCTGGTTGCCTCATGCGATTACTCCGCCCGATTATTTTCATACTGTTTAGTACTGTGGGTTGTCTCAGGAATTAGTTCCCGGTGAGCGACTCAATAGCTGATGACATCTAGTGGGAATCGGTGGCGTTTGTATGTATTCATTCACCGATTCTAGCAATATCAGCCCATTAACTTGGCAAAAAACCCCCGGGGGGATTACCCCTGGAACTTAACTTGCCATCTCAGGGCACTGGCATTGTAATAGCTATAAACACTCGAAGTCGTCGTCACCGAGCGGTCGACAAGCATCAGCCCAGCCATAGGCACGCCAATACTCGACCAGGTTTAATTCGGTGACGAGTTCTTTAAAACCTGGTAATTGTCTAACGTCAGACATGACGGGATACCAGACCGCGGCCAGACGAGTTGGGGTGGTGCGAACCTCCTGGCCTTTGACTTTCAGTGCGAATTGCGGATCGCCGAAATACACCGCCACCATGGCAATGTCGTGAAGCTTTCTGGGCCATTGCAAACTGTCTTCCAGGTAAACCTCCCGCAGCATGGACAAGACTCGCTCGGGCGAATCAAACTCAGCCAGCACCCGAGCATAAAGCCCGATATAAGCGGGAAACGATTTCGGCATCGCCTGAATGGCCGTCTTGAGCGCCTCCGGGTCGCGTTCATTGAACGCGATATCCAGATTATCTTCGATACGGTCTCTTGCACCCCGATGCCAGTTGACGAACTCTTTTGCTTCGGCAAACCGGCCTTGAGCCAGGTTCGCGTGCCAAGACTGCATGACGGGGCGCCCGCCCAGTGGCTCCAGGGCAAAGGCGATACCAAATTGCCTTTGCGCGTAAGCCATACGACCGTTGCGTATCAGCACGTAGGCATACATGCCCACGGTGCCACGATCCGCAAGCAACTCTATTGCCCGCGTATGAGCTTGCTCCGCGCCGATCCAGTCGAACTGCTCATGACGAATGAATCCCAGCGTGGTATGAGCGACAGCCGATTCAGGATTGAGCTGCATCCCGCGAAGTGCAAGCTGATAGGCCCGATCCACAATTTCCGATACCTGATCCGGGTTGACTTCCCACAATGTGCCAAGCGTCATGCCTCCCAACAACGACCATGCTGCCGCATAGTTGGGGTCAAGCTCTGTGGCTCGTTCGAGCAGGCGTATCCGCTCCTGGTGAGCCAGATCTTCGTTTAGTAGGCTTTGGAGATAAGCCTCATAGGCCTCCACATTTCGCGTGCCTGCACCGCGAAAGGCGTTAACTTCACCGACCCCAAGTCTCACTCCCAGTACCCCGGCCACCGACGTTGCGATCTCCTCCTGCATCTCGAATATATTTTCAAGCTCGCGATTATAGGATTCCGACCAGATTGTGAACCCATCCGCCACATGTGTGAGCTGAACGGTGATTCGAACACGGTTACCCTCTTTGCGAACGCTTCCCTCGAGAATCGAACCGACATTCAGGGTCTCACCAATGGTCTTGCTGCCTTCTTGCGCCGACGCGATCGAGGAGCTTCGACCGGCAACACGGAGACCGTCCAACCGTTGCAGTTCGAGGCGCAGCTCATCTGCGATACCGTTTCCAAGGTACGCCTGATCACTGCCCGGACTGATATCCTCGAAGGGTAATACAGCGATGGACCTGGCCGGCACTTCCCTGACCTCGGAATTCACCTGGCGATCGACCTCTGCACCCATGATGTTTTGCGTGACCTGGTAAGCAATTACGCAGAGGACTGAAACAAAGACGGTGAGAATAATGTAGTCACTGGGATGCAGTCTCAGGTCAACCTGTTCATCCGATGAAGCAGGCGCCGTCCGCACAATCCCGTCGTCGGTGATGTCGTAGAGCCAGACCAGCATCATGGCAATGGGAAAACCCGACAACACGGCAATCCACACGTAACGCAGGGTTTGCTCCGGCATACTCCAGGATTCGAAGGCCAGGTCGAATACACCCAGCAGAAACCAGGCTGCCGCCACGTAGATCATGACAGCGCGAAAAACTTTTCGCCGTCGGATTTCCGCTATCAGCTTCAAGATCGACCCACGATCAATATGATGATCATCAGATGCATGTGAAATCATCCTCGCCCAGCGGCTTACAAGCATCAGCCCAGCCATAGGCACGCCAATACTCAACCAGGTTTAGTTCAGTGACGAGTTTTTTGAATTCCGGCAATTGTCTAACGTCAGACATGACCGGATACCAGATCGAGAACAAACGAACTGTGCTCGTGCGAAGATCCTGGCCTATGACTTTCAGTGCAAATTGCGGATCGCCGAAATACGCCGCCAGCATTGCAATGTCGTGATGTTTGCTTGGCCATCGCTGATTCTCATCAAGGTAAGCGTCCCGAAGCATGGCCAAAACTCGCTCGGACGAATCAAACTCACCCAGTACCTGGGCATGAAGCGAGTCAACTGGGATATTCGTTGTCAACAACGCCTGAATGACCGCCTTGACCGCTTGCGGGTCTTGTTCATTGAATGCTATTTCCAGATTATTTGCGATGAGAAATAATGGGTTCTGCCAGTTCGCAGCCTCTTTTGCTTCGGCAATTCGCCCTTGAGCCAGACTCGCGAGCCAAGACAAACTGACGGGGCGCCCCCCCATCGGCTCCAGGGCAGCGGCAATAGCATATTGCTTTTGCGCCTCAGCCAGGCGGCCGCTGCGTAGCAGCACGTTGCCATATCTACTGACGTTCTGACGGTCCGCGAGCAACGCTATTGCCCGCGTAAGACCCTGCTCCCCGCCGATCCAGTCGAGTCGGGCAGTACGAACCATTCCCAGATTGGATTGAGCGGTGGCCGATTCAGGATCGAGCTGCACCCCCTTAGATACCAACGAGTAAGCCCGATCCTTAATGTTCGATGCCTGATCCGGGTTGACATCCCAGAGCGTGGAAAGCGTGTAGCCTCCCAACGACGACCATGCCCCCGCGTATTTGGGGTCAAGCTCGATGGCTCGTTCGAGCAGGCGTATTTTCTCCGGAAAACTCAGATTTCGATCTTGAGCTTGGAGATAGGCCTCGTAGGCCTCAACATTTCGTGTGCCCGCACCTCGAAAAGCGTTAATGGTGCCGACCCCAAGTCTCACTCCCAGGGCCCCGGCTACCGACGTAGCGATCTCCTCCTGCATCTCGAAAATATTTTCCAGCTCGCGATTATAGGATTCCGACCAGATTGTGAATCCATCCGCCACATTAGTGAGCTGAACGGTGATTCGAACCCTGCTCCCCTCTTTACGGATACTTCCCTCGAGAATCGAACCGACATTGAGGATCTCACCCATTGTCTTGTTTTCTTCTTGTGTGTACGCGATCGAGGAGGTTCGACCGGCAACACGCAGGCCGTCCAGATGTTGCAGCTCAAGGCGCAGTTCATCTGCGATACCGCTTCCAAGATACGCCTGATCACGGTCCTGACTGATATCCTCGAAGGGTAATATAGCAATGGACCTGGCCGGCACTTCCCTGACCTCGGAATCCACCTGGCGATCGACCTCTGCACCCATGATGTTTTGCGTGACCTGGTAAGCAATT
>JBALVO010000070.1:0-18363 GCA_036961445.1 Halioglobus sp. | reverse complement strand
TTTCTGCTGAATGTGGTTGCGGGGAGAGCTTCACCGTATAGCTACGGCGGTGCTAATCGCGCGGTATGTCCTCTTTAAACTTCACACAAAACTATTTCGAGCTGTTTGACCTGCCTCTGGATTTCGTGCTGGATCAGGCCCACCTGGCTGTGCGTTACCGGCAGTTACAGGGTGAAATGCACCCGGATCGTTTCGCCAACGCCACCGCTCACGAGCAGCGTATCTCCGTGCAGTACTCGGCACAGATTAATGAGGCCTACGCGACCCTGCGCAAACCACTGTCCAGGGCGCTGTATTTGCTGCACTTGGCTGGTATGAGCCAGGAAGAAATTTCCAGGCAACAGGTCGACGGTGGTTTCCTGATTGAACAAATGGAGCTGCGCGAGAAACTTGAATCTATGGCTGAACTGGTTGACCCGGATCCGGTTTTGGACCATCTGGTGACAGAGATCAACGCTGATATAAAAGTACACCAGGGCGAGTTCGCCCTTAGCTACGCTGCGAACGACCTGCCCAGTGCCGCAGGCGCTTGTGTCAAAATGCAGTATTTGGAGAAGCTGCTGGGCGAGGCCGAGCAGATTGAATCCGACCTGATGGACAAAATGTAATATGGCATTACTGCAAATAGCGGAGCCCGGCCAGTCTCCTGTGCCGCACCAGGTTAAAAGAGCTGTGGGTATCGATCTGGGTACGACCAATTCATTAGTGGCCACGGTGCGTGACGGCCGGGCGGCTGTATTGCCGGATGCGCTCGGCGCAGTGATGCTGCCTTCGGTAGTCAATTATTCCACATCGGGTGCCACTTTGGTGGGGCTGGAGGCGCAGGCGCTTGCGGTAGAGCATCCTGCCGATACCCTGGTATCAGTAAAGCGCTTTATGGGACGAGGTCGTGTTGATGTCAGTGCTGATGCGCAGCGTTCTCACTACTGCCTGGCCGATGACGATGAAGGTATGGTGCGTTTTGTTACCAGTACCGGGGAGGTTAGCCCGGTGCAGGCTTCAGCTGAAATTCTTCGCACTCTGCGGGCTCGCGCTGTTGCTTCCATCGGTAGCGGCATTGACGGTGCCGTCATAACCGTACCGGCTTACTTCGACGAGGCTCAGCGCCAGGCAACCAAGGACGCGGCCATTTTGGCTGGGCTACCGGTACTGCGCCTGCTGAATGAACCGACCGCGGCTGCGGTTGCCTACGGTCTGGATTCAGCCGAAAAGGGCGTTATAGCGGTTTACGACCTGGGTGGAGGAACCTTTGATATCTCAATTTTGCGCCTGCACCGAGGCGTGTTCGAAGTTTTGGCCACCGGTGGCGACACGGCTCTAGGTGGTGACGATTTTGATGCAGCCATTGCCACATGGGCGCTAAAAGAGGCGGGCTCCCCGGCTCTAGCCGCAGGGCAGTACCGCCACTTGCAGGCTCTGGCCCGTGCCGCTAAAGAGCATTTGTCTACCGCAGATGAAGTTCATATTGCCATGTCCGATGTGGTCAGCGGCTGTGCTCCTGCGGTGCTGTCCAGGCAGGTGTTTGAAGCGCTTATTCAACCATTGGTGAAGCGCACATTGCGTGCCTGTCGTCGCTGTTTACGCGATGCAGAGCTGGAGCAGGCGATCGACAATATAGTGATGGTGGGTGGTTCCACACGCATCCCAATGGTACGCGAGGTGGTAGCTGAGTTCTTTGAACGCGAACCCCTGGTCGATATTGATCCGGACCAGGTAGTGGCCATTGGCGCAGCCATCCAGGCGGATATCCTGGTAGGCAATCGCCCCGAAGGCGACTTGTTATTACTGGATGTGATTCCCCTGTCCCTGGGCCTGGAAACCATGGGTGGGCTGGTAGAGAAAATTGTCCCGCGCAACACCACCATACCCGTGAGTCGCGCCCAGGAATTTACCACGTACAAAGACGGGCAAACGGCACTGGCTGTGCATATTGTCCAGGGTGAGCGTGAACTGGTCGCCGATTGCCGCTCATTGGCCCGTTTTGAGTTGCGCGGTATTCCGCCAATGGTAGCCGGCGCGGCTCGCATCCAGGTGACGTTTCAGGTGGATGCGGACGGCCTGCTCAATGTGTCCGCACGCGAGGAAATTACCGGAGCGCAAAGCGAGGTGACCGTAAAACCCTCCTTTGGTCTGAGTGACGACCAGATTACGGGCATGTTACAGGCCTCGTTTAGTCACGCCGGGCAGGACAAGCTGGCGCGGCAGTTGGCCGAGCAGCGACTGGATACCATGCAATTGCTCGAGGGACTGGCAGCGGCGCTGGCCGCAGATGGTGACGCCTTGCTGGATGTGTCCGAGCATACAGCTTTGCTGGCGCAAATGACGGCCCTGCGGGCCCTGGTCGAGAGCGAAGATGTGAATGCGATCCGCAAGTTGACTGATCAACTGGGGCGCAGCAGTGAAACCTTCGCTACCCGGCGGATGGATAAGAGTATCCGCGAGGCTCTCGCGGGAGTCTCACTGGACGCGCTGGATGAAGAGGTGACGAAATGACACAGATCGTGATACTACCCAACGAGACACTGTGCCCTGAGGGTGCCGTACTTGAGGCAGAGCCCGGAGAAACCATATGTCGCGTGCTGCTGCGTAATCATATTGCAATCGAACACGCCTGCGAAATGTCGTGCGCCTGCACTACCTGTCATGTCATCGTGCGTGAGGGCTATGACTCTCTGCCAGAGCCGGATGAACTCGAAGATGATTACCTGGACATGGCATGGGGTCTGGAGCCGGATTCGCGCCTGAGTTGCCAGGCCGTCGTCACCGACGAGAATCTTGTTGTGGAAATTCCGCGCTACACTATTAATATGGTTTCTGAAGCTCACTAACCGGGAGAGCGGAGTATGAAGTGGACAGATATTAATGATATCGCCATCGAGCTAGTGGATACCCATGCGGATGTTAACCCGCTGACTATAAATTTTGTTGATTTACGCAACTGGGTCCTGGCCCTGCCCGATTTTGACGATGACCCCAACCACAGTGGCGAAAAGATCCTGGAGGCGATTCAGGCGGCCTGGATTGAAGAGCTCGACTAGATTGTCTGGCGATGGGCGGCCACCGTGTACCCGGAGTGGTTTCGCCACCCGCAGCTGCCGCCAACGGGTCAATATGGCTCTGCTCGTGCCGCAAACAAACCTCCAATTCCCCCAAATATTCCCTAATTCTTTCTCTCATTTGTAACCTGCTGATTTTAAAGTAAAAGAATCTCGACGATAGCTTCGTTACAGGGTGAAACGCAGGCCTAAAATCCGTATAATTGCGCGCTTGATTTACTACCCCTGTTTGGAGACACCCCATGGCTGTAGAACGCACTCTGTCCATTATCAAGCCTGACGCTGTAGGCAAGAACATCATCGGTAAAATTTATTCCCGTTTTGAAGCCAACGGCTTACAGATTGTGGGCGCTAAAATGCTGCGCCTGAGTGATGACGTTGCCGGTGGTTTCTACGGCGAACACCGCGAGCGTCCGTTTTTCCCCGACCTGATCAAGTTTATGACCTCAGGTCCCGTCGTGGTGCAGGTACTTGAGGGTGAAGGTGCGGTCGCCAAGAATCGTGATCTAATGGGGGCTACCAATCCCCAGGAGGCGGCAGAGGGTACTATTCGCGCTGACTTCGCCTCATCGATAGATGCCAATGCCGTGCATGGTTCTGATTCTGCTACATCAGCTGCTCGCGAAATTGCCTATTTCTTCGCTGCCAGCGAGCTTTGCGACCGCTAGGCAAGCGCCGAGCATACCCATTATGACGTCGATGATCGCCAGTACCGCGCAACAGGAACAGCCCAGGGTCAACCTGATGGGGCTTTCCCTGGCACAGATGGAACAGTACTTCCTGGATATCGGCGAGAAGAAGTTCCGTGCACAACAGGTCCTGAAATGGATACACCATGCGGGCGTTATCGATATCGAGCAGATGACCAACCTGGGCAAGGCCCTGCGTGAAAAGCTCAAGCACATTGCTGAAGTGCGTCCCCCGGAAATCGTTAGCCAGCACGATTCCAGCGATGGCACGCGCAAGTGGGCGATACGGGTGGATGGTGGTGGCCTGGTTGAGACTGTGTTAATTCCCGCAGGTACCCGCGCCACTCTTTGTGTGTCCTCCCAGGTAGGTTGTAGCCTCGATTGCAGTTTTTGCTCTACTGGCAAGCAAGGCTTTGAACGTGACTTGACCGCTGCGGAGATTATTGGCCAGGTGTGGTTGGCGATAAAGTCCTATGATGCTTTCCAGTCCGGTAATGGCCGTATCGTCAGCAATGTGGTGATGATGGGCATGGGTGAACCCCTGCTGAACTTTGATAATGTGGTGTCTGCCATGGACCTGATGCTGGAGGATCTCGCTTATGGCTTGTCCAAGCGCCGGGTGACCATCAGCACCTCAGGTGTAGTACCTGCGTTGAACAAACTTGCCAAGGTCAGCGAAGTATCGCTGGCGGTATCTCTGCACGCCCCCAATGACGAATTGCGCAACCAACTGGTGCCGATCAATCGCAAGTATCCTATCGCCGTGTTACTGGAAAGCTGTCGTAACTATATCAATGCCCAGAGCGACAAAAAGCGTGTGGTCACAGTGGAGTACACATTGATCGCTGGCATTAACGACCAGCGCGAGCACGCCGAGGAACTGGCTGTGTTATTAAGCGATTTCCCCTGCAAGATTAATTTGATTCCATTTAACACCTTCGACCAGTCTGACTACCAGCGCCCCAGTGGTAATGCCGTGTCACGTTTCTGGCAAGTATTGGTGGATGCGGGCTATATTGTCACCATCCGAACTACCCGTGGTGATGACATTGACGCCGCCTGTGGTCAGTTGGTGGGGCAGGTAGTCGATCGCACCCGCCGCAGTGAGCGTTATCGGGCGCTGGCTGAAGCTAAAGTCATGGAGGCGCGCTAAAGGTGATTACTATTATCAGAGCCAAGCTTGAAAAGATCATAGTGCTGTCGGCACTGGCAATTGTAATCGCCCTGTCCAGCGGTTGTATTTCCACCACCGAGAGCGTGTTCACTGAAGAGGCGTCACCTGAAAAGGCGTTGGACAAGAGAGTCGCACTGGCCAGGCAGTACATCGGCGAGGGCAATTGGGAAGGCGCCAAGCGCAATCTGCAACTAGCCTACGATATCGATCCAAATAATGCCGGAGTCCATGAGGCTTTTGCGCTGGTTTATCAAAGTACCGGTGAATATGAGCTGGCAGAGGAGAACTTCAAAAAGGCGATTAAGCTTGATCGCGATTTCTCCCGTGCCAGAAATAACTATGCCGCCTTTTTATTCAGCCAGGAACGTTTTGGGGAAGCCGAGAAACAGTTGGATGTAGTGGTCAAGGATACTTTGTACTCTGCCCGTCCCAGGGCTTTTGTGAATCTGGGTTTGTGTCGCCAGAAGCTATTTGACCCCCAGGGTGCCGAAGAGGCCTTCGTGCGGGCTTTGGCTATGGATCGCACCAATCGAATCGCCTTGCTTGAGGTTGCCCAGATTCGTTTTGATGCACAGGACTATCCCTCCGCCCAGGCGTATTACAACACCTATAAAACGGTTTCGCGCCAGCAGTCAGCGCGGGGACTGTGGTTGGGGGTGCGCCTGGCGCAAGCCACCGGTGATCGCGATGCAGAAGGTAGTTATATACTGGCCCTGACTAGTCGCTATCCCGATTCAGAGGAATACCAGGCCTACTTACGGACCAAGCAAAGTGACTGATGATGTATCCAGGCAACTTGATGCCTTTATCACTCCGGGAACGCTGTTAAAGGCTGCCAGGCAAGCTCAGGACATATCTGAGCGCGAGGCAGCGGATCGCCTGAACTTGATGCCAAACTATGTCGCAATTTTGGAGCGCGATGATTATAAGGCGTTGCGCAGTCCACCTTTTGCCCGCGGTTATGTCAAAGCATACGGTAAACTGCTAGGTCTGGACGAGGAGCAGCTGCTCGGTGCTTTTGATCGACTGCGCGACTCTGCCGAGATCCAGCAACAGAGACGGGTTGAGACCCGACCGTTGCAACTCCAACGTACCGGTTTTGGGGTGGTGATTGGCCTGGCAGTTTTGTTCCTGCTGGTTCTGGCTCTGTGGTGGTGGCGCGGTGATGGTGCCAAAACTGTGATACCCGCTGAGAGCACGGTGCCTCAGGCTATTCCCGGTGAATCGTCACAGACGGACGCAACAGGTGCAGTGCAATGAACATAGAGTCCCCTATCAAACGCCGTGTTACCCGCC
Organism: Halioglobus sp.; assembly: GCA_036961445.1. Lineage (GTDB taxonomy): Bacteria > Pseudomonadota > Gammaproteobacteria > Pseudomonadales > Halieaceae > JBALVO01. The sequence continues at coordinate 12,148 of JBALVO010000070.1, read as the reverse complement.
AGATTTTTGTTGGGGATGTGCCTGTTGGGGGCGATGCGCCGATCAGTGTGCAGAGTATGACCAATACCGAGACCTGCGACGTGGCCGCAACGGTGGCGCAGATACGTGCCATCCAGGATGCGGGGGCCGACATTGTACGTGTATCCGTGCCCAGCATGGAGGCCGCTGAAGCGTTTCGGAAAATACGCGCGCAGGTCAGCATTCCGTTGGTGGCAGATATCCATTTTGATCATAAAATTGCGCTTAAAGTGGCAGAATACGGCGTCGATTGCCTGCGTATCAATCCGGGTAATATTGGCCGGGATGACAAAGTCCGGGAAGTTATAGATAGCGCCAGGGACAAGGGCATACCGATACGGATTGGTGTGAATGCCGGCTCCTTGAGCAAGGAACTGCAGCGCAAGTACGGTGAGCCTACGGCCGAAGCGTTGGTGGAATCCGCCATGCACCATGTGAACATCCTGGATAAATTTGATTACCCCGATTTCAAGGTAAGTGTTAAGGCCTCGGGCGTGTTTATGGCGGTAGAAGCTTACCGCTTACTATCGCAAAAAATTGAACAACCACTGCATTTGGGTATTACCGAGGCAGGTGGCTTACGCGGCGGTTCGGTGAAATCTGCAGTCGGCCTGGGCATGCTGTTGATGGATGGTATTGGCGATACCATTCGCATTTCCCTGGCAGCAGACCCGGTAGAAGAGGTCAAGGTTGGTTTCGAAATTCTCAAGAGTCTCAAGTTGCGCGCCAATGGCATTAATTTTATAGCCTGTCCCAGTTGCTCGCGCCAGAATTTTGATGTGGTCGGCACTATGAATACGCTGGAACAGCGCCTGGAAGATGTGCGTACGTCGATGGACGTTGCCGTGATTGGTTGTATTGTGAATGGTCCCGGTGAAGCCCGAGAAGCGGACGTGGGCCTAACCGGTGCCAGCCCCAATAACTTGATCTATGTAGCGGGTGAGCCTGATCACAAGGTCAGTAATGAAGATTTTGTAGATCACCTGGAGCAGGTAATCCGCCAGCGCGCCACGGAACTGGAAGCACAGCGAGCGACGCAAGATGAAAAGCTGATCGTGAAGTCCTCTACGTGATTGATTGCGACCAGTGCTGGAGCTTATGTGAGTAATATAACAGCCATCCGTGGGATGAACGATATCCTGCCGGATGAAACCCCTTATTGGCAGTATCTGGAGCAAAGCATAGCGCGAGTACTGGCCAGTTATGGCTATGGCGAAATCCGCTTCCCGGTGGTAGAAAAAACCGAGTTGTTCAAGCGCAACCTCGGGGAGGCCACGGATATTGTTGAAAAAGAAATGTACACTTTCGAAGATCGCAATGGTGAAAGCCTCACGCTGCGACCGGAAGGTACCGCCGGTTGTGTCAGGGCAGCAATTCAGCAGAGTCTGCTCAATGTGCCCCGGCGTTTGTGGTATGCCGGGCCCATGTTTCGCTATGAGCGTCCGCAAAAAGGACGGCAGCGGCAGTTTCACCAGATAGGGGTTGAATCCTTCGGTGTTGCTACACCGGATATGGATGCGGAGATGATACTGATGTCCGCCAGATTGTGGCGCCAGTTGGGAGTAGCCGACAGCGTGGAATTGCAACTTAATTCCATCGGCAGCGCAGCGGCACGCAAGGCCTATCGATCGGCATTGGTAGAATACCTGGAACAACATGTGGACGCTCTTGACGAAGACAGCCAGCGTCGCCTGCACACCAATCCTCTGCGTATTCTGGACAGTAAAAACCCTGCTATTCAGGAATTGTTGAATGCTGCGCCGCGCATGGATGAATACCTGGATGAAGAGTCGCGGGCTGATTTCGCGCGTTTGTGTGAGCTGTTACAGGCAGCTGGCATACCTTATGTGGTTAATACTCGCCTGGTGCGTGGCCTGGATTATTACAACAAGACCGTGTTCGAGTGGATCACCGACCGCCTGGGCGCCCAGGGTACGATATGCGCCGGTGGGCGTTATGATGCCCTGGTCCAGCAGATGGGTGGTAAAGACACGCCCGGGATCGGTTTCGCTATGGGCATGGAGCGGCTGGTGTTACTGCTGATTGAACTGGGCGTTATGGCGGAACCACAGGCAATGACCGATGTGTATGTGGTAGCCGTTGGCGATGAGGCCCAGTTGGTGGCAATGTCGATGACAGAGCAACTCCGCGATCTCCTGCCCACGCTGAATGTCGTGGTGCATGCTGGTGGTGGAAGTTTCAAAAGCCAGATGAAAAAGGCAGACAAAAGTGGTGCCAGGGTGGCGCTTATCTGGGGTGAAGATGAAGTAGCAGCACGAACTGTTAGCGTAAAACCTTTGCGCGCTAGTGGTGTTGAAGGAGAGCGGGTAGTGCAACAAACAGTCCCCGTTGAAGAATTGGAAGCGACACTGTGCGCAGTGCTCGCAGGTTGAGATTGAGGAAGAGGAAAAATCGTAGTGGATCAATATCGTACTGAAGAAGAACAAGTCGAAGCCTTACGTCGCTGGTGGGACGAAAATGGACGTTCGACTATCGCGGCTATCGTTATCGCGGTGTCCCTGGGCTTTGGCTGGCAGACCTACAAGGCAAACGACCAGGTGCAACAGCAGAATGCTTCCGATATCTATCAGGCTATGTTGCAGGCGGTGGGCTCGGGCCAGAGCACTGCGGAACAGCGGCTTGCGGGCGTGGCTATGGCAGAACAACTCAAGACGGACTTCAGCGGTACCTCCTACGCCCAGTTTGCGGCATTACATCTGGCGCGCATTGCGGCAACGGATGACGATCTGGCTGAGGCCGAAGCGCAGCTGCGGTGGGTACTGGGCAAAGCGGCCAAGGGCAGCGATACGGCCCAGGTGGCACAGATGCGCTTGGCCAGGGTAGTGGCCGCCACGGGTGATACGGATCAGGCCCTGGCTATTCTGGATGAATCGGGCACAGGCACCTATCAAGCCTCTTATGCCGTGGCACGCGGTGATATTTTGTTGGCCCTGGGGCGTAATGATGAGGCTCGCGAAGCGTACAGCTCGGCGCTGGCGTTAGCAATCAGCAGTCAGGGCCAGGTCAACATGCCCGCCCTGCAACAGAAACTTCAGAGTCTGGACCCAGTTCCAGCTCGTAGCTTTGAAGCCGCTGGACAGGCGCAGTCACCCGTAAGTGAAGCCGCAGCAGTGACCGACGTATTAGATGCGGCAGCCGATGCTGCGGCAGCCGATGATGCGGCAGCCGATGCTGCGGCAGCCGGTGCTGATGATGGTCAAGAGGACTAGCGTAATGCGACGGGAATACAAGTGGCTTGTTAGCGCTGTGCTGGTCGTCAGTTTGGCAGGGTGCAGTACCATCTCAGGTTGGTTTGAATCCGATGATGAAGACCCTACTGCACCCGTAGAGCTGCAATCCATAGAACAAACCGTCAAGATCAAAAAACTCTGGTCGGCCGGTGTTGGTAATGGTCAGGGCAAGGGCTTGTATCGATTGCAGCCAGTGATAAAAGGTGATGTGATTTACGCCGCTTCAGCTGACGGTGAGCTCAAGGCCTTTGACCGAAAGCGCGGCAAGACGCTGTGGAAAGAAGACCTGGAAACGCCCTTGTCAGGCGGCGTTGGCGTTTATGAGGATACCTTATTGCTGGGCAGCAGCGAAGGGTTTGTGCTTAAGGTAGACGCGAATTCCGGGGCAGTGCAATGGTCTACACGATTGCGCGGTGAGGTACTTTCGCCCCCCCAGAGCAATGGCAGGATTGTTATCGCCCAGACCTATGACGGCAAGTTGCAGGGATTGGATTTTGCAACAGGTGAGACACGGTGGACCTACGACAGTAATGTGCCGGTATTAACTGTGCGTGGAACCAGCGTGCCCATTCTATATAACGATCTGGTTTTCGCCGGATTTGCTAACGGCCGCGTATTGGCTTTCGAAGCGCAAACCGGCGCTGTATCGTGGGAGGTGCGTGTAGCGATTTCCCAGGGCCGCTCTGAGATAGAGCGTATCGTTGATGTAGACGGTACCATGGCGCTCACGGGTAACGAGCTGTATGCCGCAAGTTATCAGGGCCGGTTGGTTGCCATCGATGTGGTCAATGGCCGCAAGGTATGGCAGCAGGATGTATCGTCGTTTTCAGGCGTTTCTGTTGGCTTTGGTAATGTCTATGTCGCCGATGAAGACGGCACCCTGACGGCTTACCTGCGCAATGGCCAGGGTGCCCGCTGGACACAGGACGCATTGGGCTATCGCGAATTGTCGCGGCCTACACCGGTGAGCAGTTACGTGGCAGTGGCCGATATTGAAGGCATCGTACATCTGCTTTCACAAGTCGATGGAACGTTTGTCGGTCGGGTCAAGGTTGATGGTGATGGCGCCAGGGCAGACATGCTCAGTGACGGTAATGTACTTTACGTGTTTGGAAACAGCGGCAAGCTGGTCGCCTATGAGATTACAGCCAAAAAATAATGATTCCTGTTATCGCCCTGGTGGGGCGCCCCAACGTTGGTAAGTCCACGCTCTTTAACCAACTGACACGCAGTCGCGATGCACTGGTAGCGAACCTCCCGGGACTGACCCGGGATCGTAAATACGGCCAGTCTAAAATAGGCAGCCGGCCATTCGTGGTGATTGATACCGGTGGTATCAGTGGCGATGAGGATGGCATCGATTCACAGATGGCTGGTCAGTCATTGACCGCTATTGAAGAGGCAGATGTCGTTCTGTTCATCGTTGATGCCCGCGATGGTTTAAACCCCACTGACCAGGCACTGGCCAAACATCTGCGCCAGCGCAATAAGTCCTTTCACCTGGTGGTGAACAAGATCGATGGTCTCAATGAGGATGTTGCTACCAGCGATTTTTACACATTGGGGGTGGAGACTTTGCACGGTATCGCGGCCAGTCATGGGCGTGGTGTGCGCAGTATGATTGATGATGTTCTGGCGGAATTTCCCGAGTTAGAGGAAGAACTGCATCGAGAACGTTATCCGGACAGTATTCGTGTGGCGATCGTCGGGCGTCCCAATGTGGGGAAATCTACATTGGTAAATCGCCTGCTGGGTGAGGAGAGGGTGGTAGTTTATGACGAGCCTGGCACCACCCGCGACAGTATTTATATCGACTATGAGCGCGACGAACAGAAATACACATTGATAGATACCGCCGGCGTGCGGCGGCGCAAGAATGTCAGGCAAACAGTGGAGAAGTTCTCCATTGTGAAAACGCTGAAGGCGATCGATGATGCCCATGTTGTGGTCCTGGTGATGGATGCACAAGAGGGCCTGGTAGATCAGGATATGCATTTGTTGGGGCACTGCATCGATGCAGGACGCGGTCTGGTATTGGCCGTCAACAAATGGGACGGCATTGAGTCGGACAAGCGTGACTGGATGAAATCCGAGCTGCGGCGCCGTCTGCAGTTTGCCGACTATGCCGATACACACTTTATATCGGCATTGCACGGGACTGGCGTTGGGCATTTATACAAATCAGTTAATGCCGCTTATCAATCGGCTACGCGCAAGCTCAACACCAATGCACTCACTCGCATACTCGAAGGCGCCGTGTTTGACCATCCGCCGCCAATGATCAATGGCCGGCGTATCAAAATGCGCTACGCTCATGCTGGTGGCCAGAATCCACCACTTATCATTATTCACGGAAATCAGACCGCTAATGTTCCGAATAGTTATCAGCGCTATCTGGAGAAGGTTTATCGACGCGAACTGCAATTAGTGGGAACACCGGTGGGTATTGAGTTTCGTACCAGCGAAAACCCTTTTACAGAAAAACGCAATAACATGACCGAGCGCCAGATACAGCGAAAGCGACGATTGGGCACCCATTCGAAAAAAAACGACAAGAATAACAAGACTAAGAAGAAGTAGCCGCATGCACACTGGCCAGCACAAGCCAGACCTGGATTGCAGAGAGAACATCGAATGCTTTGTGGATTGCTTCTACCAGCGTCTGCTGGCAGATGAGCAGTTAGCGCCTATTTTTGTTGATGTTGCGCAGATTGACCTGGCGGTACACTTACCCCATATCAAGGACTACTGGTGCAAATTATTGCTGGCAGAGAAAGGCTATCAGCGACATACCATGAACATTCATCGGCAACTACATACCAAGCGATCACTGCACGCAGAGGACTTTCGCCGGTGGCTGGAGTTTTTCATTGCCACGGTAGATGCCGGTTATTCGGGTGAGCGCGCCGAGCGGGCGAAACAGGTCGCTGCGACCATTGCCGCAAACATGCAGAAGAGCCTGCCTCCGTTTTCCAGTGAGAGTCCCTGTTGATGAGCTTCAAAACCCTGGTGCAACGAGAGTTGCAGGAATATCGTACGTCACTGTTGTGGACGCCATTACTGGTGGCCGCGGGCCTGTCAATGGTCGTGTTACTAGGCGTGTTGCTGTCCAACCGTTTCAGTGTAATGGGTCAGTCAGTGGCGGAGCTTATCCAGCAGTCTGAGTCTGGCACCCCTGGCAACATCAGTATTCATATCGATGAAGCGGAGGGGGAGCCGACGTTTGAATATCGCGTGGAGCGTGAACTGGGGCCGCTGGCTCCCCAGGGTAGTGTTAGCAAGAACTCATCAATTCCCACGACGGCAGCCTCAGCCGGGTCAGGCTCCGGCGGTCTCAACCCTTTGCTGGATGGCGTGCACACCTTATTTCTGCTGGTGCTGATCCTGGTCGTTGCCAATTACCTGTTGGCGACCTTGTACAGTGATCGACGGGACAACAGTATCCTGTTCTGGAAGTCCATGCCGGTATCTGAGTGGCAGGAGGTGCTGGCCAAGTTCAGTGTGGCCTTGTTGGTAGTGCCGGCGTTGTTTTTTGCAGCATCGCTGTTGTCCCAGGTGGTGTGTCTTTTACTGGCCATGCTGTTGGCCTGGCGCATGGACCTGGAACCCTTTGGGGTGATTCTGGGTAATCTGGACTTTGCCAAACTGCTGATGGGCCAGCTGGGGGGTTGGTTGTTGATGAGCCTGTGGATAGCGCCGACATACGCCTGGTTATTACTGGCCTCGGCGGCGGCGCGGCGCTCACCCTTTATGACAGCAGCGGCGCCCCTGATAGGACTGGTGGTCCTGGAAAAGATAATACTGGGCAGTGCATACCTGGGCGCGGTGATCAGTCGGCATATGCCGCATTACGGTGATGGTAGCTCGTCGGGGTTTTACTGGCTCGGTTTGCAGGATTTACCCCATATGGCCCTGGGCCTGGTGTTTACCGCGCTGGCTCTGTGGCTAGCGGTTTACCTGCGGCGTTGTCACTTTGAGATCTAGCACCAGCTGTTAAAGTACTTCCCTGAGTGCATCCAATAGCGCGTTGGGTGCCTCTTTCATCAGCGTATGCCCGGCACCCGGCAGGATTCTGATTTTGGGGGCGGGCAGGGCGTCCATCAAAGCCTGGGTGCCACGTACCGGGGTCAGTCGATCGTTTTCCCCCAGCACCGCAAGTACCGGGCATTGCACCGAGGCAGCTCTATCCAGCCCCGCCTGGTACTCGTTACAGGCATTCATATCTGCATGTAATACACCAGGTTGCAATCGTTCATACAGACGCAGGGTGCCGCCCATCATCCACATGCCTGGATTACTGTTGCCGCCATACCGGTGCTGTTTGGCGTAGCCCCATTCGGTGAGCATTTCAAAGGCGGCGTGGTCATTTGCGGCGGCGGCGTCCAGGATGGCATCCGCAACTGGCATGGGCGCAGTGGTCCCTAGCAGCGCGATAGTGCGCACCCGGGCGGGGTGTCGCGCAGCGCAGTCCAGAGCAACCAGGCTGCCCAGGCTGTGTCCGGCAATGGCGACTGTGGGTAATTGCAGTACATCCAGCAGAGCAACTATCCAGTCGCTCATGGCTGCAATGGACTCTATGGGAGCGCCGGCTGAGCGGCCATGTGCGGGCAGGTCTACGGCAATAACATTACGTCCGTGTCGAGCGAAGTGCCGAGAGATCAATGTCCACACAGTATGATCCATACCTGCGCCGTGAATAAACACAATACTATCCCTGGCGGGGTCTACATTCCGGTTATTGGTGTAGCAATAGGCGCTGTGTCCTTCTACTTCGATCTTCACTTTGTCGCCTCCTGCGTGGCGACCTTTTGGGCAGCGCGCAGGCCCTGCTTCAGGTCGGCGATCAGGTCGCTGACCTGTTCCAGCCCGATGGACAGTCGTATGGTGCCCGAGGATATCCCCGCTGCGCGCAGCGCAGCATTATCCATACGGTGATGCGTAGTGCTAGCCGGGTGGATGACCAGTGATTTTGCATCCCCGACATTAGCGAGATGGGAAAAGAGGTGAAGGGCATCGACAAAGGCTATGCCGGCGTTGCGTCCGCCATTGATATCGAAACTGAATACGGCACCGCAGCCGCGTGGTAGTAATCGTGCGGCCAGCTGCTGATCCGGATGTCCGTCAAGTTCCGGGTAGGCGACTGCCGCGACTATTTCCTGCTGCTGCTGCAAAAACTTTACGACTTCCCGGGTGTTGTCCACGTGACGTTGCATGCGCAGGCCCAGTGTTTCGATACCCTGCAGAATATGGAAGGCAGTCGTCGGACTCATGCAGGCGCCAAAATCGCGCAGGCCCTCTTTCCTGGCGCGCACGATAAAGGCAGCGGGGCCAAACTCCTCGGTAAATACCAGGTTGTGGAAGCCGTCATAGGCTTCGGTTAGTGTCGGAAATTTTCCAGAGGCGTCCCAGTCAAACTTGCCACCGTCTACCAGCAGGCCACCGATAACAATGCCGTGGCCACTGAGAAATTTGGTAGCGGAATGCACGATGAGGTCGGCGCCCAGTTCCAGCGGTTGCATCAGGTAAGGCGTAGTAAAAGTAGAATCCACCATCAGCGGCAGATTGGCCGCGTGGGCTATCTCTGATACTGCGGGAACATCCAGCACGTCCCCCCCCGGATTACCCACGGTCTCGGCAAACACCAAACGTGTATTGTCCTGAATTGCCGTGCGAAACGCTTCCGGATCACGGGCGTCTACAAACGTCGTGGTAATGCCAAAACGTGGCAGGGTATAGGCCAGCAGGTTGTGTGTTCCGCCGTATAACGCACTGGCAGCCACAATATGGGAACCAGCACCCATCAGGGTGACAATCGCCAGGTGCAGGGCCGCCTGTCCGCTGGCGGTCGCTATGGCACCAACGCCGCCCTCCAATGCTGCGATCCGCTCTTCCAGTACCGCATTGGTCGGGTTGCTCAGGCGCGAGTAAACGTGCCCTGGGCGTTCCATATTAAACAGCGAGGCGGCGTAATCCGAATCGGGGAAGGTGAAAGACGCCGTTTGGTATATCGGTGTGGCCCTGGCGCCGGTAGCCGGGTCTGGCTGTGCGCCGGCATGCAGGGCGAGGGTGTCCAGCCCGGCGTATTTGGGTCCCGTCATGCTGTGCTCCTGATTATCAATTTGATTGGCATTATAAGCTGATCCGGCCCAGTTTGGTCTTCAGGTATTGCTCTATACCCTCTTGTGCTGCCTGGCACCGCAAGTTGTTGCCGTGGAAGCCTTCCGCGGTGGGGGTTTCTCTGCGCGCTTTTTTTGTTAGTGTGGAGCTATATACCACAGGTTTGGAGAGTTCATTTTGCCACAGCTAAAAGACAAGGTCGCCATTGTTACCGGAGCCGCTAGAGGTCTGGGTCGCGCCTATGCGCAGGCCCTTGCCAGGGAAGGGGCGGCGGTGCTCGCCTGTGACATCAACCCCTGTGATGAGACGGTGGCCGCCATTGTGGCTGAAGGTGGCCAGGCGCACAGTGCTGTGACCGATATCGCCAGTATGGACAGTTGTGCGGCGATGGCCGCTCGGGCGGTGGATGCCTTTGGCAAGATCGATATTCTGGTCAATAATGCAGCGCTCTATGGCGGACTCAAGGGCGCCCGCTTCGAGCAGCTGGACGAGGCGCAATGGGATGCGGTGATGAATATCAACGTCAAGGGTGTCTGGCAGTGCTGCAAGGCGGTGGTCGAACCCATGCGTGCCGCTGGTGGCGGTTCCATTATCAACATCTCCTCATTGGCGGCGGTTTATGGCCTGCCTTACGGTCTTGATTATGTTGCTTCCAAGGCTGCCGTCATTGGTATGAGTCGCGCAATGGCACGCGAACTGGGTGGCGATCGCATCCGGGTCAACGCTGTGGCGCCATCAGCTGTTATGACCGAAGGTACCGAGGAATTCTTTGGCGAAAAGCTGGAAAAGGCCAAGAAGGTCATTGCGTCAGGCCAGGTGATTCAGCGCAATCTGCAAACTGAGGATCTTACCGGGACAATCGTGTATCTGGCGTCTGACAGCAGCGCTTTTGTCACCGGGCAGACGCATATGGTGGACGGTGGTTCATGGTTCCTGTAGTGACTGCGCTCATTTGCGTGATGGATTTGTTACGTGTTGATGAGTCTTTTTAACCTTTACCGTGCACCGGGTATGCAATTTAATACCGTCCCTGGCAAGTAAACCCCCCGAGGAATAATAGCGTGGCTGTGGAAAAAACCTATCCGGAAATTCGCGATGCAGTAGCACGCCTGTGCGCGCAGTATCCCGGAGCGTACTGGCGCACTCTTGATAAAGACAACGAATATCCTACGGAGTTTGTAAGCGCCCTGACGGCGGCGGGCTACCTGTCGGTGCTGATTCCCGAGCAGTATGGTGGCAGCGGTCTGCCATTAAGTGCGGCCTGTGCGGTGTTGGAGGAGATACAGCGCAGCGGTGGCAATGGTGGTGCCTGTCATGCCCAGATGTATACCATGGGCACAGTGTTGCGCCATGGCAACGAGCAACAAAAGAATGAGTATCTCCCGCGCATTGCCGACGGCTCTTTACGTCTGCAGGCTTTCGGCGTTACCGAGCCGACCAGTGGCACCGATACGTCTCGTATCCGTACCACTGCGGTACGCGAGGGTGATGATTACGTGGTCAATGGCCAGAAGGTGTTTATTTCCCGTACCGAACATTCTGACCTGATGGTCTTGCTGGTGAGAACCACGCCGCGGGAACAGTGTGCCAAACATACCGACGGTATGTCGGTGCTGCTAGTGGACATGCGCACAGCGCTGGGCAACGGTCTGAGCATCAATCCTGTCGATACTATGATGAACCATGCCACTACCGAGTTGTTCTTCGACAACCTCAGGGTTCCGACTGCAAATCTCATCGGAGAAGAGGGTAAGGGCTTCCGGTGTATTCTTGACGGTATGAATGCCGAGCGGATTCTGATCGCTGCCGAGTGCATCGGCGACGCCCGTTGGTTTACCCAGAAATCCACCAGCTATGCCCGTGAGCGAGTGGTATTTGACCGTCCCATCGGCCAAAACCAGGGGGTGCAGTTTCCCATAGCCAGGGCGCATATCCAGACCGAGGCGGCGGCGTTGATGGTGCAGCAGGCTGCGGATTTGTATGACGCAGGCAAGCCTGCCGGAGCCGAGGCCAACATGGCCAAGCTGCTCGCATCGGAGGCGGCCTGGGCGGCGGCTGATACCTGTATCCAGACCCACGGCGGCTATGGTTTCGCGACTGAATACGACGTAGAGCGCAAGTTTCGCGAAACCAGGCTGTACCAGGTAGCCCCGATATCCACTAATCTGATTTTGTCTTTTGTCGCCACCCAGGAGCTCGACTTGCCGAGGTCTTTCTGATGAGTGCCGCGTTGCAGGGCTTGCTGGTGGTTTCGCTGGAGCAGGCGGTTGCCGCGCCTTATTGTAGTTCGCGACTGGCGGATGCAGGGGCGCGCGTCATCAAAATTGAACGCGCGGAGGGCGACTTTGCCCGTAGCTATGATCATGTTGCCGATGGTGAGAGTGCCTATTTTGTCTGGCTCAATCGTGGCAAGGAATCGATTTGTCTCGACATTAAGGATCCGCGCGACAATGAGTTGCTGCAGCGCATGTTGCACGATGCGGATGTGTTTATCCAGAATCTTGCGCCGGGCGCTGCTGCGCGCAGTGGCTTTGATTCGGCAAAGTTACGTCAAGCAAACCCCAGACTTATTACGGTGGATATCTCCGGCTACGGTGAAGAGGGCCCCTACCGTGAAATGAAGGCCTATGATCTGCTGGTGCAGTGTGAAACCGGCCTGGCTTCCATTACCGGTGCTCCGGAGCAGCCGGGCAGGGTTGGTGTTTCCGTCTGTGATATAGCCTGCGGTATGTATGCTCACGCCGGCGTGCTAGAGGCCTTGA
>JBALVO010000069.1:0-18650 GCA_036961445.1 Halioglobus sp. | reverse complement strand
AAACTCCGATGAATTTCCACAAACACCGACGATTACCCATTATCTGGAAGTGTATAAAGGGTGCTGAAAAAGTATCCAAGAGAATATCCGCTGCCTGGATTGCCACCCAACCCATCACAACGTACGCCCCAGCGGCACGAAAGACATTTCGTCGCTTTAACTCGTCGTAAAACCGCGGGATTCTTTTCAAACGGCACCTCTCAATTTTAACGCCTGAAAAGTATAGGACATATAAACGGCCTATTGAGAGTAGATTTCCAAGTATAAGCGGGATTAACGCTACTTTTTGAGTTTAATTTGCAGAGTTCTGCTTTGATAATCGATGAATATAAATATCCCTACTGGTGCCTACACCGCGATCAAATGATATCCATTCACCGTCTGGCGAGACAAATGCTCTGACATCAGAATGCGGGCTGTCAATAAGCCTTTCAACTCCGTTACCATCTACATTTGCGCTATAAATTTGATAACGCCCATCTCTGTCAGAGGTAAATACCACTCTTTTACCGTCAGGAAACCATGTTGGCCAGCCATCTTTTGCATCTTCGTTCTGCGACAAATTGATCTCATTACTGCCATCACTATTCATCACGAACACATCCCTGTTCTTCCAATCATTCCACCATTTTACAAAAAGGATCTTCTTGCCATCTGACGACCACGAAGCGAATGTCCGTATTTCGCTTGGGTCACTCAATGAAGTTTGATGGCTGCCATCTGCATGCATAGAGTACAGGGCAAAGCCATCCTTGTTTTCCCTGTTTGAGTTAAATAAAAGCCGCTTTCCGTCGGCAGACCAAAAGGGGTGTATATTCCGCTTACCCTCGCTGTTGGTTAATTGTTTGAGGTTGCTGCCGTCCGCATTCATCAACCAAATATTGCTGGTTTCTCCTTCTTCAATACCAAATGTAATTTGCTTACCATCAGGAGAAAAAACGGGAAAATCAGCGTTGGTATTTGTATGAAGTAATCGAGTCATTGCGCCACTTTTACGGTGAAGTTTATAAATTTGCCAGTTTCCGGAAAAGTTTGACGATACTGCGAAATATTCCTGATCGGGAGACCAATGAGCATGATCGACTATTGTTCGATTTATTTGTTTAAGCGATTTTTCAGCTTGCTGAGAGTTTTCATTTGCCTGAGTGGTGAAAGAAAGCATTGATAAAACGAGACATACTGTACATATTCTAGCGGCACTACTATTTATTAAGATCACGATAAATCACCTGTTTAAATAACGTGAAATTATATTAGCAGAACAATGTGACTATTTTTGAAAACTCAGCGAACGGTTAAAATTGCGATGCCAATCACGCCTTACCGCAGTTAATAAACAATTAAAATTCACACTTATTGGGCAGGTGATAAAATTAAGTAAACACTTGAGCTTCCTGTTTCAAGCGAGACAACCCGGAGCGACTGATTTCTAAAGAAAAATTATTCACCACAGCTTCGTAATTCCCTTGTTTTTTCTGTTTGATAGAAGTGAGGCTATCGAGGTTGATGAGATAGGATCGATGAATTCGCACAAATTTTGAGGGAGGAAGCTGTTTTTCAAAAAGTATAAGCGGGATTAACGCTACTTTTTGAACCAACCCAATACAAACAACTGGCCGCAGAGAACCACTTATCGGGGACCATGCTATTAACTATTACTATAAATGCACCAAATTCCCATAAAACACGGATAAATTTCGAATCATTTGCTCGATATCAGCGAACGGCAATTACGTCGTTGGCGAGATGAGTTCAGGCTCCTGGGAGATGATGCCTTCCCTGGGCAGGGCCGTAGTCGCGATGAGGAAATCACCCGACTTAAGCGGGAGCTTGCCAAAACCACCATTTCCTATGTAAGAAGCTATAAGGCCAACTACCACAAAATTGTAGGCTTTTTTACATACTCTGTTATTTCAATTTGGTTGTTATATTTTTCTATCATTTGGGTAGCGTAAGGTTTTAAACAGAGTTCAACTAAAAACACTAGCAAGTAGCTCCAATTGAACTAGGCGTTACTGAGGCCTGATGCTGGCACAAAGCTATACTACTTGGACACCCGATAATGCGTTCGACATAAGGATTTTCCCATGGCGAGCGAGGCGCCGTGACAACCTCCTCGATACCCAGGCTCTTGATCCGTTGTCGGACGATCCCACCATAGATGCTATCTCGGTCTCGCAACAAGTAACACGTCGGCGCAAAATTTGTGGCCAAGATTAGAATTCGCACGGCACCGGTCTGATGGCTTCGCCGATAGCAACGCGGTGGCCTACCGTCCCGAGCGGGATGAACTATACTAAAGCCATGCCCGATCTCGGCTGTCGCCACAGAGGAGTCATCGCCATGCCCACCTATGAATTCGAGTGCAGGAAATGCCACCACAGGTTCAATCTCGTGGAGTCCATCACCGAGCACGATAAGCACCGGGAAAAATGTTCCCGCTGTGCCGGTACTGATATCCAGAGCCTGATTAGTGCAGCAAATGTGAAAACGTCCAGAAAGTCCTGAATGCGATTAACCTGAAATCACGCTCGGCCTGAATCGGTGATCAAGATGACTATTGCAAATAAACTAGAGAGCTATCTGTTGCAGCAGGAAACGAACTACCAGCTAACCGCTCATGAACACAGTGATTTCAGCATGGACACTGCAGAAAAGGCCCATGTACCGGGGGATGCTCTGGCCAAGGGTATCCTGGTGAAAGAGGAGAAGGGTTATCTGCTGGTGGTACTCCCATCAGACTATCATATCGAGTTGAAAACCTTGCGCACCTTGTTGCGCCAGGAGGTGGAGCTGGCTAGTGAATCAGAAGTGGGAACTCTGTTCAATGACTGTGATCCGGGTGCGGTACCGCCGATTGGTGCGGCCTACGGCATCAAGACCATATGGGACCCGAATACCAGTCTGGGCCAATTGAATGATATCTATTTCGAGGCTGGAGACCATGATCATCTGATCCACGTTTCTGGAGAGCAGTTTCATGAGCTTATGGCTTCGGCGGAGCGGGGGCAGTTTAGTCGACATATCTGAGCCACGGCAGCGGACAAGCAGGCAGCAAGCGATGTCATCACTTTCACATGCTCGCCAAATCAGTACAAGCATAGCCCCGCTCACGTGCGCCGCTGGGTTGATCGGTTGCTCCGATATCAGGATGCCCCATTTGACATCGCTGTTACCAACTGTCAGCTATACTGGAGGTACTGACAAGTTAAAAGCCAGAAACCATAGAATTCCTATCTAGCCACTTCAGGCAACCGCCCTACTCCATTCATTGAACGCACCTTCCCTGAATTTTCGATAGTACTTGGCCTTGGTCAGGTGCCTTCCCAGATTGAATAAATTATATACAGCAGCATGAGTATTGAGAAACCGCTGAGCCTGCCCCGTCGACTTGAATTTCCTCATACCCCGCTCCCTAACCCGGGTCGCCTCATGCGATTGCTCTGCCCGATTATTCTCATACTGCTTAGTACTGTGGATCGTCTCGGGAATCAGCTCCCGATGCGCCACGCCATAGCTTCGCAATTTGTCTGTCACAATTTTCCTGGGTTCGCCGTTGTGACTGCGCAATAATCTTTTGAAGAAGCGCTTTGCAGCCGCCCCATCACGCCTTGCTTGCAGGAATACATCAACGACCTCGCCATCCTGATCCACAGCACGCCATAGATAATGCTGTTTACCGTTGATCTTTACAAAGACTTCATCAATGTAGAAGGTGTCGCCGTAGCCTCTGTGTTTTCGCTTCAATCTTCGAGCGTAAATAGCGCCAAATTTTATGCACCAGAGACGGATGGATTCACGGCTGACAATAATGCCTCTTTCAGCAAGCAAATCCTCGACATCTCGGTGACTCAGATTGAAACGATAGTAAAGCCAGACAGCATAACTGATGATATCCGGCGGGAAGCGGTGGCGTTTATAGGTATTCATGGGTCGAATGTATCAATATCAGTGCTTTAACTTGGCAATACCCTCTTTACGCATCCGGGCAACGTGAGCTCGCCCAAGCCGCTGTCGCCAGACTAAGGCGAGATACCCGGGACGACTTCAGGCTGCAATCTATCTGGCACAGCGGGTTCCCCCACTCTGTGGCTAACAAAGTGTCACTGGAAAATGGTAAATCCTTGCAAGACCTTGGTTACAACGAGGGCTTGCGGCTGGTTTTTGAAGATTTGGGTTGGAGCACCAAGCCCGACTCGGGGATTTAAATGCAATTCACTAAAAACGGCACGGCTTCGAATTATATTGTCCACCGTTATCAAAATGGTCATGCTGCCGCCCCTAGTCACCGAATAGTAAGAAACATTTTAATAAAGGTTTTTCTCATAATCAAAATCGAGACCTTTTTGGAGTGCTCCAGGAACTGAAACTGCAACCTTCGCAATTTTGGCCTGCACTCCTTCTAATTTACTTAGTTTGACATGATCTTTCCAAATATCTGCTGCTTTAAACGCTAATTCCGGTGGTGTAGCTGGCCAGAGTTCTGCACGTTGTAAAGCCCGGCTAATTTCCACTGACACTTTTTCCGGATCAATTTGAACAACTAACTTCGGATTTTTATCTTGCACAGAAAAATAATTTTGTACTTCATCATTAACTTGCAAAACTGCTTCTCCAGAGACACGCAAGACTTGATTGCTACCAGGAATGAGCGCCATAATTTCGATCTTTGGTTGACTGAGAACATTTCGGAAACTGTCTACCCTGCGATTCCCTGGTCTATCTGGATACCAAACACCATCTTCCCGTAAACACAAAAGCTTTCCTGCTGGATCACCTTTTGGGCTTAGATCAGCCTGTGCTTTCTCATTGCTTGTCGCAACCAACATAAAACTCGCCAAATCACAAAATTCAGCCGATGAGTCTACAGTGGTTGATGTAGCCTGTTCTTCCCAAAAATTTGATCGCATAAATGCTTTGGCGCAATGTAAATAACATTCCGAAACTTTCACGCTAATTGTTTGGTTAGAAATAGACTCAATTACCCCATTAACACGCAAGCTCTCTTTAAGCGTAGGCACTAAGAAAAGAGCTCCCCACCCTACCCCTTCAACAATGTCCTCATAGTTGTCCATCATATCAAGAGGTATATGAAGGTAATTGGAATCCGCTTTAACAAAGCCCGGAACACCTCCACCTATCGATGCACGCACCTCACTCCTCTCATGATCAGCCATTGAAACAAACATACATGATGATACTGAGATCCATCGCAAAGCATTCTTATCAAGATGATCAATAACCTTTAAGTCTCGCGGGCCAGGCGTTTTACCGACATGTTGCTCTAGAGATTCGATAGACCTAATCTGATGACTACTTTCTGAGTTTTTCATGCTTTACATTATCTCGTTAGTATTTTGACAACTTAATTCATCGTGGCCGATCAAATACAGTTGGCGGCAATCAAGCTACCACTCTGCTCCAATCAGCGCACGCACTTACCCTCAAATCCCGATAATGCTGAGCCCTGACCAGATGCCTACCCAGATTGAATAAATTCTGGACGGCAGCATGGGCACCCACACCCCTTCCACACCATCACCACCGTCGAGCACGTCAGGTTCGTCGGGTGTAACTGGAATTTCTACCCGGGGTGGGGTTGTTGAAAAAAGTGGTCGGTAGTGGGAGAGTTTGGTGGGGGCTGCTTAGGATTGGATTGAATCGACCCTCGTCCAAGCCATATGGGCTTCAATATTTCGATGGCTGAGATTGAATCAGTAGTAGAGCCAGACTCCATAACTGGTCACATCTGGGGGAAATAGGTGCCGTTTGTAAGTATTCATCGACAGATGATGTATTTGAGGCTGTTAAATTGGCAGTACCGTTCATTACATTGATACCCCGTAATTGTTTCAAAACACGCTAAAAAATATGGAAATCTCTACTTTTTGGCAGTCTTTACTAGAAATCTAATGCTTTCTAGCAGATGCTCCGAGATGGACTGAATCGAAAGGATATCCTGAAACAAAACAAGCGCGTAATCGTTGCAGGAAGCACATTTTTTATGGCAAAAGCGAAATCACTAAGAGAGTCAGTGCCAGGGATCCGGGACGTACTGAAGTATATGTGGCCCTATATCCGTCAGCACCGCCCCTTGATCGCGGCCTCGTTCACAGCCCTGTTCGCGGGCGTCCTGATGCGGGCCCTGGAACCCTGGCCGCTGAAGATACTGATTGACCATGTCATTATTCCGAATGCGGACGCAGTCTCTGTCAATAACTGGGTAGATACGCTACAGCCATTGACCTTAGTAGCGATCTCATCAATCGCTCTGATCCTGATAGTGAGTTTACGGGCATTGAGCAACTATTGGCAAAAAGTTGGCTTTGCACTGGTAGGAAACAAAGTCCTGACAGAAGTCAGAGCGGCTCTATATCGACACATTCAGTGCCTGTCTCTTTCCTTTCACCGTAAATCGAAAAGTGGTGACCTGATAGTACGGGTAGTTGGTGATATTGGTCTCCTTAAAGATGTCGCTGTCACAGCACTGATGCCACTGGTCGGCAGCATACTTATACTGGTATTCATGGCTGGCTTGATGCTCTGGATCAACTGGAAGCTGGCCACGCTGGTTTTGCTGTCTGTCCCCTTGTACTGGATCCCGACACTGTTGTTGGGCAGACGGATCCAGGTCGTGTCACGCGAGCAGAGAAAACGGGAAAGTGCAATTGCATCAACCACGGCAGAGTCCATCAGCGCGATACAGGTAGTACAGACATTATCGCTGGAAGACAAGTTTTCCGACCAATTCGGCAAACAGAATAAGAAGAGCCTCAAAGAGGGCGTCAAGGTAAAGCGCCTGCTGGCCAAACTACAAGGTTCGGTACAGGTGATGATCGGCATATCCACTGCCATAGTACTGTCTTACGGCACCGTACTGATTATGCGGGGTACGCTGAGCGCCGGAGAATTGCTGGTATTTCTTTCTTATCTGAAGGCCGCTTTCAAGCCCATGCAGGATTTTGCCAAGTACTCTGGCAGAATCGCCAAGGCATCCGCCTCCGGCGAACGCGTTATCGAGTTATTTGAAACCCCGGTAGACGTTGCCGATAGCGAGGACGCACTGCCCGCGCCCGCGTTTCATGGTGCAGTGACATTCGATCATGTCAGCTATGGTTACGCACAGGACCAGTCGATTCTTAAGGATATCAGTTTCAGCATAAAACCGGGGCAAAAAGTAGCCATTGTCGGACCTTCGGGAACCGGTAAGTCTACCCTGATTGGCCTGTTATCGAGATTATACGATCCTGTCAGCGGGCAGGTCTTGATTGACGGCTCGGATATACGCCATTTCACGCTGGAATCACTGCGCACTCAGATCAGTGTGGTACTGCAGGACACATTGCTATTCGCCACCACCATTGAGGAAAATATTGCCTATGGTGCTCCGGGCAGCTCTGCGGCGGAGATAAGAGAAGCGGCCAAATTGGCCAATATCCACGACTTTATTACCAGCCTCCCGGACCAGTACGACACAAAAGTCGGGGAGCGCGGCGCTACCTTGTCCGTGGGGCAGCGACAGCGCATCGCGTTAGCCCGGGCGGCGTTACGCAAAGCACCTCTGTTGATACTGGATGAACCCACCAGCAGCCTCGACAGAGAAAACCGGCATGCCGTGTTACAGGCCCTGCACCAGATCGGCGCTGGTCGCACCACGTTCATGATCACCCACGAACTGACAGAAGTCGAACACGCTGATGTGATTTTACATATCAATGACGGGGTTTTGATTGAAAGCGGCACTCATACCGAACTGATCTCCGCTGGAGGAGCTTATGCCCAAGTGGTCAACAGTAGAACTTCACGAGAAGAAAATGTTGCCTGATAGTGCTTCATTACCCGTGGACCAGCGGGCCAACCCTTTTGTTTTCGTTGTCGGCTGCCCGAGATCCGGCACAACACTGCTGCAACGAATGCTGGACAGCCACCCACAGCTGACAGTGGCAAATGATACTCACTTTATAACGCGTGCAGCCAAGACAGTGTTACGCGACGACCCAAAGCCCTCCTTGTCACCCGAACTGGTATCGGCGGTGAAAAACTATCGCCGCATCTACCGACTGGGCTTGGATGAAAATGCTATAGATCTCGCCGCTGAAAATTGCCGGACCTATGCGGAATTTATCAGTTACCTGTATGCGCTGCGTGGTCAAATGAAGATGAAGCCGCTGAGCGGAGAAAAAACCCCCGACTATTGCCGGCAGATGCCCATATTGCGCACTCTTTTCCCCGACTCTCGTTTTGTCCATATCATCCGGGACGGGCGCAACACAGCACTGTCAACTTTGAATTGGGCATCCGACTCCAAGGGCCCGGGGAAATGGTCCTTGTGGAACGAAGATCCAGTGGGAACCTGTGCCCTGTGGTGGCACTGGCAGGCAGGCACGGGGCAACGGGACGGTGGCGCCATTGGGAGTGACCATTACCTTCAGGTGAGATATGAAGACCTTGTGGCTCAACCGGAAAGCACGCTCGAGGAAATCTCAGGGTTTCTGGGCATCCCCTATTCGGAGGCCATGGCAAATTACTATGTCGGCAAGGTCAGGCATGGGACCGGGTTGTCAGCCAAATCGGCTTGGCTGCCACCAGTTCAGGATCTCAGGGACTGGCGTAAAAGTATGTCGACACAGGATATCGATGTTTTCGAAGGGATTGCAGGCCAATTGCTGCAGAAAAACGGCTACGACTACCTCGGAAACACACCAGACAATGCGGCCTCAGACAGAATTCGACGATGTTCGGAATGGTGGAATAATACGGGTAAACGTTGACTGCAAACTCTCAAATCGTTCAGTTCTAGTAACGGTAACGCAACTGCACCTTGCCCAGCCAGGCCTGATCCGTTTCTTCAAATGCCTTGCCCGGGTTGAACCATCCCAACACCAGCTCAATATCCCAGGCCGGCACCGGGCGCAATCCAAGGATGGCATCCACTTCCCAACCCAGTTCACGGTCAACGCCGTTGGCCTTTCTATCAAGGTCTGAACCCAGGAGTCTACGGACCGCCTTGTCCTGTCGGTAGTAATGCCCGACCACATCCAGAGAACTGGTTTCATTAATCAGGTAGCCCAGACCAAGGGTACCGATATGCAGATTGGCCAGCTCTGGATCCACCAGCTCGCCGTAGTAGCGAAATGAGGTAACGCCGCTGAATTTGGCATTGTTATCCTGCAGCCCCGTTTGCCGGAAATTACTGTCGCTGCCATCCCGATTATCGTCATCGCCCTGGCCGTAGGCCCAACTGGTGGTCAAATACCAGTCCCTGGAAATTGCCCGGGTAGTACCGATATCCATTCCCCAACCACCCAGGTTTGTCCGGCCCTTCTCATCGTCACGGCGACCATGAATACCCGAAATTTCCAGCCAACTGTTGTGACGTTTCGGCCAATTGCCAAAGGCGCGCACACCATAATGGCTGATCTCCTGCTCATAGGGCCTGCTGGTATCGCGGTGTACCATCCAGGCCGCGTAGCGTCGCTGTTGGTCCGTCAGATAGATCACGTAATTATCGGTATTTTCGTCCCAAAGATCCCCGTCCGACAGCGTGGTGGTTGCTGCAAACTCTGCCACCAGCCCACCTATGTCCCAATAGGCCCGCAGCCCATCCAGGTTCTGGTCGTAAATCCACTCCCGCCGGTCATCAAAATCCATGCGGCCAGCCTGAATATCAAAATCCATATCGAAGAGGTCATCGAGGAAAATAAAACTCTCGCCCAGGCGAGTATCGTTTACCTCCAGGCGGTCCTTACGGTCGTCTTTGCGTCGAAGGTGGGTATAACGAAACTCCAACTGGCCCGAGAGACCATAGCCCGTTGGCTCCAGTATCAGGCGTGCGCGCGCGGAAGCGGCCAGGTCCTCCCGACCTTCCTCCTCGCTGTCTTCGAGGTTATAGTTGTCCTCGCTGGTGTAGCGAGTCTCTAACATGCTGGTTAGGCGCAGGTGCTTGCTGAGGCGAATACCATTACCGAACCGGTCTTCCTCCGACAGTTCCCTGCCCTTGCGCAGCGCGACGCTCTGCGGTGAGATTGTGTAAAATGAGAATGGTTGCTCGTGGCTCACTTCTATATCCGCAGGAACACGTATTTTATTGTTCATGATCGCCAGCACATAACCGTCGGAAGCGCTATCGATGGAACTGACCTGCCCGGTTATCCGCTCTCGACCAGCGTCGCGGCGACTTATGGCGCGAGCCGAGAATCGTTTCGGGCCACGGTAATACCCCTCCACTTTCACCCGTGCACCGGCGAGCTCACTCTCGTCAATCCTCCGGTACCGGGTTTTATCAGAAACCACCACACGCTGACCGAACAAAAGGTAATGGCCGGAATCGGAAGACGCAGACAACCTGCCTATCATTTCCTCTTCATCCTGCGGCTCTATCAAACGCAACCTCTGCACCTGAAACACACCCTGCTCATCCAGTTGGCCGCGCACTTCCAACCATTGGCCCAGGACGATATCGCCGACACTGGCAGCAAACGAGACCGCCGGCCATACCAATATTAGAATGAATAGCCGCAGTACCTGTTTAAGGTGAGCAGACATCAGTCTTTTAGCTCCCCCTGCAGGCATCGATACACTGCCTTCCCCGGCTGATAAGGATGTCAGTCAGGTGAGCCCAGCGCGGTCGCAGGGCGTACAGCAGAGCAAGTCGGTAAAAGGTTGTTGCCTGATAATAGTGCAGGCGTTGATTAAAGCCAGGCTCCTGGTATCTGCCCAGTCCCTCCAAAAAAGCATCGCTGCAGACACTGGCAGCATTGTCACCGAGGTTGTCCGCAGCCTGGAGTTCCCTCAATACCAGATGCGCGAGCAGGTTACCGGCATCCAGAGCCACATCGGCCTTACACAAAAGGTCAAAGTCCAGCAGGCTGATGACCTCCCCGTCAACGAGAAACTGACCATCGTGCAAGTCACGGTGAGCCAATCCAAATCTGGCGGTGGGCAGGTTCGCCATCAAAGCTTCCAACAGGTCACGTCCCCGCCGCCAGTTTGCAGGCAGTCGCGGGGCGCAGAGCAGAAAACGCCTTGCTCGCTCGTCCAGCACAGCCAACTCATCCCGGCTGCTGAATTCCGGCAAAGCGTCATCTACGCAGGACAGTTGAAACTGCCGCAGACAAGAGCCAATTTCGGCCCATACACGCTTTGATTCAATTGTAGTTTCAGGGCTGCTGCCGGCTTGCTTTGCCATCACCAGAAAGTCTGCCTCCTCTGCATACTCCACTAAGCGCGGCACTTTGAAACCGCCCCCCTGGCAGGCTGACAGGGCTATTGCGTGACAGCCAGCAGCCTCTTTGCATTTCTGTCGTTTATAGCCCTTGACGATATGTTCTCCATCGGAGTTGGTAAGGCCAAGCACGATCCGCCTGCCAGGTCGATAACTGATGACCACCTGACCCAGCGCACTGTCGTTAACAAATCCCCTCGCAAGCAAAGGAATCTTCTTATCGTCGTGCGGCCAGAGCTCCTGCAGGGTACGACCCTCGTAGCTAAACCAGCGTGGCAGGCCCGATCCGTCCGCCTCCACATGCAAAGTACCATCACGTTCCACCGCTACCCGCTTTAGACGGGTCCCAGTCAGATTGCGTTCCTGCAGCGAGGCCAGGGCAAGTTGTAAACTGTGCCGCTGCTCATCAATTACCGTCTCAGGATGATCCCGGAAGCCGCTTGCAGCAGTATTCGATATCATGCTTTCAAACCCACAGGGGGCAGGCTAGTGCTGTCGGCGGCAACCTGCAGAGCATAGTTCGCGATACGACCCCAGCTGTGGCGTCCCGCCTCGTGAGCGGCAGCCAGGCCGACTCGTTCGAGCCTTTCCCGGTCTGCGATCAGTGACTGCAGCAGCATTCGCAGTTGGTTACTGTCCCCTGCGCGATAAACCAGCCCGGTGCGGCAGTGATCCACCACGGCCGGCAAGTCGCCCAGGGCCGGCACCACTGGCACCACGCCACAGGCCATCGCTTCCATTAGTTTCAGGGGGGAAAAATAACAGGGCATATCGGGCTTATAGGTCAGCGGCAATACATCGAATGCGGCAACATAGCGGGGAACTTCCTCATGCGCCTGCCACGGAATCCTGGTGTAGCGGTCTTCGGGCAACCGCTCCAGGTCCTCGAAATCACCCTCGCCCACTACCAGCAAATGTACGTCACAGTGCTGTCCCAATAGTTCAAGTGTGACATCCACCAACATGTCAAAACCATGCCAGGGTCGCAATCGCCCATGAAAGCCAATAACGAAGCGTCCCGGCGGCACCAGGGCATGGCGCACAGAATTTTGCCGTAACTCGAGGTTAAAGCGGCCAGTATCGATACCATTGGGAAACACCTCTACACGGTTCTCATGCGCACCCCGTGCCACCGCATAGCTGGCGACATCGCCAGACACCGCAATAACACCGCAGGCCTGACCCATCGCAAGGGTATCCTGACGGGCATCTTCAGCCTCATCGGATGCGCCTCGCCAACGGCGCTGCTCCTGAGCCAGAGGCGCATTCACTTCAAGCACCAGGGGCACATCGTGTTCAGCGGCAAACCTGGCGGCAGTCGATTTGCCCAGCGCATAGCGCTCATACATCAGGTCAATCGCGCCCAGCCTGTGCCTCTCCTCCAGGGCAGACCAGAGCTGCTGATCATCCGGCTCATCCATGGCGAGACACTGTGCTCCCATGGCGCAGAAAGCTTCGCGCATCGCCTTAAGATGTACCGCCGCGCCCTTGGCTCGGTCGGGGCCAATACCGGAATCCTGATTGACCGATATCACCACCGGTGTCTGCTCCTGCATCGAGCGGCTCACGACAATACTCCTCCGCCCACCTTCACCAGGGTCGGCGAAGGCGCGGGCGCTAAATCCATACCGGTCATATCATCAAATAATGCCCGTATCTCAGCGCTGTTCTTATCTATATCAAAACGCTGCTCAATTAGCTGTCGTGCTCCGCGTGTCAGGGTGTCAGCCAGCGACTTATCTACCAGCAGCGTTGCACAGGCATCGGCCAGTTCTTCAGAATCGCGTTCAGCAACCATAATGCCGGTATCAAGATGTCGCAGCACCTCGGGGATGCCAGTAACCGGCGTGGAGATACACGGTGTTCCCAGCGCCATGCTCTCCAGCAGAATCGTGGGCAGGCCATCGCGATCTGCATCTTCGGCATGCACGCAGGGTGCGGTCAATAACGCAGCCTCACGGATTTTTCGTTTGACGTCACTCTGCGACATGGGTCCGACCATGCGCACAATATCGTCAAGGCGGTGTGCCTTTATCTGGTTTTTCAGATTCGATTCCAGCACACCACCGCCGACTATTTCACAGCGGAACTTGACCCCCCTCGCGCGCAGAATCGAACAGGCCTCGACCAGATAACTAAAGCCTTTCTTTTCTACCAGGCGCCCTACACCCAGGATCAGTGGCGGGCGAGTTCCACCCGGCTCGAAGCGAAACTCCTCCAGGTCAAGGCCGTTATAGATCAAGTTCACCTGCCGCGCAGCGCTCTCATATTTACGGTGCAGGTAATTCACATTGAACTGGCTCACGGTGACAACGCCGGCGGCATCGGCCAGTTTTTGCCGCAGTTCATCCTCTACCACACACTCGTGATAGATGTCCTTGGCATGTGCAGTAAACGAATAGCTGACACCGGTAATTTGCGACGCCAGTCGGGCAACCACGGTCCCCACAGTGCCGAAATGCGCGTGCAGGTGGACGATGCCGCGCTCAATGACCGCCCTCGAAAGTTGCGCTGCCTGTAGCAAATCTTCGGCAGTGGCGCCGCTGTCTCTGACCACATCCCAAATCTTTGGCAAGTGCCTGGCATGTTCTCGTAGTTCATCGAGCACCAACGCCGCTTTGGTGGTCGCCCTGTCTATTTGGAAAACCGGTGATTGCACCTGCGCCAGCGCCGCATGAAAACGCGTGTCATCGGTACGTCGCAGAGAAAATATATCCATGGCCAGACCTGCTCTCTCGTGGGCCAGAATTTCCGTTAACACAAAGGTTTGCGATATACGCGGATAAACCTTCAGCACATAACCTATTCTAGGACTGTTATTCATGTGCGACTATCTCCTTCAAATAAACTTTCGACCCGCGACAGCAACCGCCCTGTTTTTACTGGCCAGTCGTCTTCCCAGTCGCGGAATGGATGATGTAGCAGGCGAAACAGGCCCAGAGCTGTGTATTTGTGCAGCTGCATTGCGTGCACGGGGCCCGCCACCCGCTCATAGGCGGACAGCAATGTCCGCTGTTGTAGCTCCAACTCGGGTTTCGTTATGGATCCGCGGGTGACATCCCATTCGAGATGGGCTCCATAATTACCCAGATCCAGTAGTGGATGGCCCAGAGACACCTCGTCGAAATCAATGAGCTTCGCCCCATCGCCATTGACAATCACTTGCTTATCGTAAAAATCACCGTGTACCACAGCGGTACCGGACGGCTGGCGGCGCAACCAATCGACCAACCTGCAAGCCATGTGCACAGCCCTTTTGTGTAGGTGGGGCAACAGGAAACCTACCTGATGCGCGAGGTCATAGATGCTCTTTTCCTGCTGATTGAGATCCGGGAAACACAACCCCGAAGGATCGCTGGCATGCGCAGCCGCCAGCGCTCCGGCGGTTGCAGCCAGGCAGCCCGGTAACAAGTCGACGCGGGTACCCAGCTCCCTAAGCGAATCCCCGGTTTGCCAGCGGTATGCAATAACTCCATGTTTTCCAGAGCGACCAAGGACCTCGGGAACCAGTTCGCCCATGCCGCGATGAATCGATAGAGCCCTGGAAAACCCGTTCGGGGTGTAGAACTTGAGCAAGGCAGATTGACCGTCGTCGCGCTGCAGGCGGACAACATGTCGCCGTTCCGGCTTGTAGTTCAACACCTCAACAATTTCACTGTCCAGCCATGGCGACTGGCGCCCGAAAATACGAGCGAACAAACGCCGTCGCTGATTGTCGCTTTGCAGTAGCGTCAGGGAGGGCAGTTTCGCGTCATTGGGAAATACTGAAAATACAATCCCCGCTTCGCGCAGCAGTACCCGGCCGGGGCCGATGACACTGTCTACTGAAGGGCGCTCCACGGCCTTGCTCAATTTGCCAGACGAATCCGATCCATGGGCCTTGGCAAATGCGCTGATGGTGCG
The DNA here is from genome assembly GCA_036961445.1 of Halioglobus sp. Lineage (GTDB taxonomy): Bacteria > Pseudomonadota > Gammaproteobacteria > Pseudomonadales > Halieaceae > JBALVO01. The sequence goes on along the minus strand of JBALVO010000069.1, from coordinate 3,523 downwards.
CCCACCCGCCTGGAAGTCATAGCGGCCGAGGCAGTTTATGCCTTTTTTGTAGCGCAGGTAATTCAGGCTTATATGCTCAATTACTTCACTGCCCAGTAACCGATTCAGGCCATCTCGCAGCTGCTCAGGGGCTAACAGCAGCCCAAGGCCTGAAATAGCACTGTCCCTGCGAACCAGGTCCGAGGCCGATACTGCAGTGTTAGCTGTACTTTCCACAACTTAACCGAAACACCCGATGGCCCGTTCCACCTCTGGCCAGGCCTCGCACTGCCGTGTCAGTTGCAGGTGATCAAGAATTATGCTCGACAGGTTATTCAAGCCATTCAGGTCAGCCACTAGCGTACTTGTTCGTGAGGAATCCAGCGCCCTCTCCACCGCATCGAAAATGTACTCCGGGTCCGGATTGGCCTGAGGCATAGCGCTTACCCAGCCGAGCTGCGCCATGCGCATAGCCCGAATCAACTGCTCCTCTCGAGGAAATGAGCGCGGCATCAGTACCGCCGGTACTCCGCTTTGCAGAATTTCGGCACAACTGTTATAGCCTGCCATGCTGACCACGGCATCGACCTTGCTCAGTAATCGCGGAATGTTGCGATGAAAACGCTTGATGGTAACTGAGCCCAGGGGCTGTATTTTGTGCGCCTTGTCAGTAAGGCTTCGTATGACCCCTGTGTCCATCATCGGACCGGTTACGATATGGCTATCCCAGTGCGCAGGCGCATTCGCCAGCGCCTGCAGGTACTGTTCTGCCCGTTGCGCGCCATCACCGCCGCCGCCAAAAATCACCAGCACTTTTTTCCGGGTCCGAGGCGCTTGTTTGGTCGCAACCTGTTTTTCCGGGCGAACAATAAAACCGGTGAAATCGCAACGTTTGACCGCATCGAGCAGAGGTGCGTAAACCTCTCGCGGGTCAAACACCTCCTGCATGCCGTAGACACAAACCTGGTCATAGCATTCATTCAGTGCCCAGCGACAATCGTCATTATCCCAAGCACGCCTGACCGCCTCCGCGCCATCCTTGATATCGCGCATGCCAAAAAAGAGCAGCGTTTCTTTAGTCTTGGCCTCTCGCAACATCGCCATGGCTTCGCCCTTGAGGCCAGTCAACTGGTGATCGACGATAACCAGGTGGGGCTCAAATGAGCGGAAGGCTTCCAGGATCATTTTACTGCGATACGTCAGCGTCACCTGCAGCGAGCCACCAAAGCTGTCGGTGACATAGTCACCCGTGTCATTTTTGCCAATAGTTGGAATCTTTATCAGGTCTGTATTCCTGGGCAGAACAAACTGTGTGGCGCACGAAGATCCCGTCACAATCATCACACTGGCATTTTCAAACTTTGCCGTGATTTCACTCGCGATGGCGAGGTTGCGGCGTAAGTGACCCAGGCCCACGGAGTCGTGACTGTAGAGCAGCACTCGAAGAGGGTATTGGTTGATACTTTTCAGTGGTGTGTCATCTGGTGCCATATTCAAACCCATTGCCCGCAACTCAAGATATGATCAGTTTTTATACTGCCCCAGACGACGGGTTGGACAATCCTGACTTACAGAGCGGGGGCGATACCGCTGCCTGCGCAGAAGTCAGGTTTGCCCGTTCGAAACGGCGGCAATTGTTGAGTAATGACGATCAAGATATAATCTACAGGAATGTATATTTAATATACAAATCACTTATAGTTATTATGCATTATAGCGACGGGTTATACCTTCAGAGGGCTGACTGTTGATTTGCACTTAGTATTGACCCGAGTTTTGCATTGAAAAGTGCGCCGTCTATCAGAGGTTAACTAATTGATCGGTTGAGATTTTGTAGTGCGCTTGCTGGGTCAAGATTGGACGCAAATTTCCGCCATTATTGGATCAATTTTAGCCGCAAATCAACACTGTCGGGGCTGGTCCAGTTTTTGCTGCGTTCTTCGCCATTTTTTTCTCCCTCGACAGGCACAGTTAACTGTACAGTTGAGTACTAATAATAGCCTGTCGATTGCCAGTAGCCGGGACCTTGTAGTAGATTGAGCGAAATCAGGGGGTATTAATCCTTCCTATACTCGTTATCTTTCTTCACCTTCCTGCCCAACTCTCACGTAGAGCATCCGACTCATAATCGGGAGGTCCGCAGTTCAAGTCTGCGAAGGCCCACCATTTTCTTATAAATCATCGACTTATAGCCTTTAGATCGTCCGACTATGAACGTCTGACTATCCGGCTCGATAGGTGTAGTCTCTGATACCCTCGTCAGACATACAGATAACTCTCATGAAGTACTTTTACCCTCTTCTTCCCTTTGCTACGGGATGGGCATTATTACTGCTCACCGACTCCTTCGCCTCCATTGGCTTTATCAATGGCATCCTGCAATTTGTCCTGTTTGCCCTCGTTGTGTGTATTCCCATCTGGATGACGGGCCGAATGTCTTATGTGGATATTGGCTGGCCCTTAGGGCTGACTGTGATTGGCGGCTTAACTTGGTGGCACAGTGATGGCGACCCCTTACGTATCGCTATGGTAAGTATCGCCTATATCTTTGCGGGCAGCCGCATGGGCTTGGGGGCTTTGAGATTTTGGATGCAGGGACGGCTGAAAAAGGAATTCCCTCGCTATGAATATCAAAAACAGCGCTGGACAAAGGCCGGTAAAACCAACACAAAACTGGCGATGCAAGTCGACGCCCTCTGGCAAGGGTTGGCCAATGCCTCTTTTCTGGCGATGCCCGCCTTTGTGATAGCCGCCAACCCCAGCGAACAGATCCACCCACTGGAGATTATTGGCTTGCTGGTTTGGGTGGGCGCCTTTGCCATCGAATCAGTAGCCGATACTCAAAAACTCACCTTCTTGCGAACCATGAAGAAAGCCGGGGAGAAAAATAGAGTCTGCAATGTAGGCTTGTGGAGGTATAGCCGACATCCGAACTACTTTGCCGAGTGGATGGTTTGGAACGGATTGGTGATCGCGTCGATACCCTCTTGGCTTGCGCTGTATGAAACAGAGTCTTTCATTATTTGGAGTTTGCTTGGCGCAGGACTATTGTTTGCGTCTTGGAAGATGTACTCCACGCTTGTGTATCATACCGGCGCGGTACCGGCAGAATATTATTCCGTGCAGAAACGTCCTGAGTATAAAACCTACCAGGAAACGACCAATATGTTTTTCCCTGGTCCCAACAAATGAGGCGGCATTGCTCTTCCACCACATGGCCCGCGTCGAGCACGTCGGGTGTCGAGAAAATAGGGACAGACCACGAGTTGCTCAGCAGAAAACGTGGTCTGTCCCTAATTTTCCCCATAGCCATTTTTTCCGCCCTATACTTCTAAGTTATACTGTTTGGATAGACCTTGAGTCTGTAGAATTGAAATGTGATGGGGAGATTTAATTTGAAGAAACGTATGTTGTTGCCAGTGATTGTTTTTCTGGCTAGCTGGCCAGTTGCCAGTCAAGCTGATGACTATATCGTATCAATAGACAGGAACACTCCTCGTCTTGCAAATATAGTTGCAACTATCATTCCCGATGAAAATGAAGT
>JBALVO010000068.1:17301-18716 GCA_036961445.1 Halioglobus sp. | reverse complement strand
CAAAAGGCATTAACGCCAAGCAACTGTTTTTGCTGCAAAATGTACGTTTGCACCGCTAGACTCACTCATGCTACTTTCACTGTAGGGACGTGTTTCAGCTGTGTCCGTACGATGCAGGAATCATCAGGACGAGCACCGGGAAAACAATAAAGGCATCTCCGCGCAGCTGTTCCCGGAAAGTGGGGTAATTTGCATGGCATCAACAGATGCTGGGATCAAACATTACGGCAGCAGGCGTCGGGGTCGACGCTCATGACTGTTGCTGGAAAAATCAATGCGTTGGTGATACTGATATCGACCGTGGCCGGCTGCTTGTTAACGGTGTACACCGTGCAGCGCGAATATACTATTGCGCGCAATCATTTAATCGAACAATCCTCAACCCAGGTGTTAAGCCAACCGCAGCTGCAGGTGGCCATATACTATCGCGACAATACCGCTCTGCGGGACACATTGAGCAACTTTCTCGCGCTGTCACCGGCGGTGCTTTACGCAGTCATCCAGGATCCGGTAGGCAACACCATCAGTCGACTGGAGCAGGCGGGGTCGCCGGGATACCCACTGCCCCCTTTTGAGCGCGTCAGGGGCAATATTTCAGTCGTGGAAGAAGGACTTAATTATCACGCTACCGATATCATGCCGGCGACGTTAAGTCTGTTGGGTGAGCTCGGGTTTAATGACCGCATACTAAGCCTCACGATCCCGGTGTTCTCGGTGATTAATCCGCTGGAGACTAATGTCCAGCGCAGCCTCTTTGGCTACGCACTGACCGACCCTAATCTCGTTAACAGTCTGCATGTCATTGGCTATGTACACCTGGGCATCAGCCGCTTCATGCTGCTGTTCGGGATCCTGCCCATTGTTGGCATCGCCTTTGCCATGGCCATGGTATTTGTCTTGCTATGCGCTATTTTCAGCCGCACCATGACCCGAAAAATCACAGAGCCTTTTTCGCGCCTGGTACGCATCGCCGACGATCTCGCGGCCGGCAAGGTTGACCATTCAATGAGACTGGAAGGCGGCGGTGAAGTTAAAGAAATTTTCACCCTGGTAAATACCATTATTGGCGACCTGGATTCCTATAAAACGAAGATGGATGTTGACCACCAGCTGCTCAGCATGAAAGTGGAAGAGCGCACATCACAGCTATCGCGGCGCAATGAAGAACTTAACCGCGCGGTCCTGGAGGTCACTGAAACCAAGGATCGCCTGCGCCAGATGGCGTACTACGATAGCCTGACTTCCCTACCGAACCGCCGCTTATTCACTGAACAGCTCGATTTATTGCTGCGCCTGTCCAAACGTAATAAAGAGACCATGGCGCTGCTATTTCTTGATCTTGATAATTTCAAACGTATCAATGACTCCCTGGGCCACAGCGCTGGCGACCTGCTGTTGCGAGAAGTTGGCAAACG
>JBALVO010000068.1:0-17201 GCA_036961445.1 Halioglobus sp. | reverse complement strand
ATGACTCCCTGGGCCACAGCGCTGGCGACCTGCTGTTGCGAGAAGTTGGCAAACGGCTATCCAGCTGTGTCAGGGAGAGTGACGTGGTTGCCCACTATGTGGAATCGGGCGCTTCCAGAATAGATGTTTCCCGCCTTGGCGGTGATGAGTTTACGCTGGTCCTGAATCAGGTGGACGGCGCGGAGGCAGCAAGCGTGGTAGCCAAACGTGTGATCGCCGCCCTGTTGCAGCCTATGATCATCGAGGGTCATGAGCTGGTAGTCACCCCCAGTATCGGTATCGCCCTGTCACCTAACGACTCCGAGAATGTAGAGGGCCTGCTTAAAGCGGCAGACACCGCGATGTACCACGCCAAGAGCTCGGGCAAGAATAACTTTTTGTTCTACCACAGCGACATGGACGCGGCCGGCGTTGATCGGCTCATGCTGGAAACGGACCTGCGCAAAGCCATTGAGCGCAATGAACTGGTGCTGCACTACCAGCCACAGGTAGATACGCAAACCGGCGCGGTGATTGGCGCCGAGGCTCTGATGCGCTGGCAGCATCCGGAACAGGGATTAGTGCCACCTTTCAAGTTCATTCCACTGGCAGAAGAGATGGGATTGATCGGTGCGCTCGGAGAATGGGGCTTAAAGGAAGCCTGCCGTCAAATGGTGGAGCTGCAATCGTTGGGTCTGGAACTGCCGAAAGTTTCCGTTAACGTCTCTGCACTGCAATTTAACCCGGCTTTTATCAAGCGTGTCAGCGATGTGTTAAAGGAGACCGGACTGCGACCCTCCCGACTGGAACTGGAATTGACCGAGGGTATTATGATGGACAATACCGATGCCACCATCACTGCATTACAAGACCTGAAAGAACTTGGCGTAAGCCTCTCGATTGATGATTTCGGTACGGGGTATTCATCCCTGAGCTATCTCAGTCGCTTTCCTTTGGATGAACTGAAGATCGATCGCAGCTTTGTCATTGACTACGACAAGAGCGAAAATGATGCCAGTCTGATTATCGCTATAATCGCCATGGCCCGAAGTATGAAACTGCAACTGGTGGCCGAAGGTGTTGAAACGCCGGAGCAATACCATTTCCTGAGATTGCACGGTGCGCATGTGATCCAGGGCTACTTGTTCAGCAAGCCGGTCACCGCCGATGAGCTAAAGGCGCTTTTGGTTCCTCACCATTTCCGCGACCAGCTAAACGCTATCGACACGCACTAAGAGCAACGACCCAGCACTAATACCTTAGCTAACTATTTTGCGTTGTTTTTTTAGCTTCCTGAACCTGTTCGAGTTGTTGTCGATAATGTTCAGTCACTTTGCCTATACCTGTGTCACTAAGGCCGCCATCATTTCCAGCTGCCACAAAGGTTGCATAAACTGCCGATGAGGTCATCAGGCCAGCTGAGACCACGTTGATAGTAATACCTTCGTCCTTCATAGTGTTTGCAAGCTTAATGAAGCGCTCCATACACTCCTGATGGAGTTCTGAGTCGGGTTTGGCCATGGCTAGCCTCCTGTTTAGTGAAGCGAAAATTGTGGGGGGCGGAATTCTAGCACTGTCACCCCATCGGAGTGAACAGGGATTTTAAGTCCTGGTACCCCATGGTGACACCGGGTTTATCTGGAACAGACTCAGTGAGAACGACATCTCAACTGTCAGGCTATCCAATAACAGCAATTGTTCACGTTTTTCACGATGGCCGCGGTGCGCGAACGGTGTCATTGCAACAACGTCCTGTAACAAAGACCCGACCAGCTCCACCTCGTAGCTAATATCGGACTGTTCATGCAAACGCATCCCCGGGATAACGGTCCTGGCCTCACCGTGCGCCCGAGGCGAGTCATACAACTGTGCGCGCAGTTGCCATAAGTGGTGTGCTGCCGGTGTCACCTCAAGATAAAAACCCTGCGGCGTCAGAATTCGCCGCATTTCTCGATCATCCGAGGGAGCAAATACGCGCAATACAACATCCTGAGCATCATCAGGCAGTGGCAACTCATAGGCACTGGCGACTGCGAAGCGAGCACCCTGGTGCTGCTTTGATGCCAATCGCACTGCCGGCTTGGCAATGTCAATACCGTAGAGCTGGGCTTGCGGCTGGGCCCGCTGCAGTGCAGCGCTGTAATAACCCTCGCCACACCCTAAATCCAGCATGTTTTGCATCGATGCCAGTGGACTTAACAGTCCCTCAATGGCATCTGCCAACGGACGATAAAGATCTGCAGCATGGACTCGACGGCGCGCCTCCATCATCTGCGGGCTATCGCCCGGATGCAGGCTACGTTTACGATTGGCTGGCAACAGGTTGACATAGCCTTCCCTGGCACAATCGAACTGGTGCTTATTACCACAGGCCCAGGCATCACCGGCGGCATTTAAAAGCAGTGTTTCTTTGCAGTGCGGACAGGTCCACATATCAACAGACTCATAAAATGACAGGGCGAGAGTGTACCCGATTAGGAAGCCGGCCATACCCTGCTATTTGATGATCTTTGCCAGGCTTATGATGGCAAGCGAGGGTGGCATATAGGGTATACTGCGCCGCGATGAGTAATGCCAGTCAAATCCTTCAGTCGGTCTTCGGCTACGAATCCTTCCGCCCACCCCAGGACGACATCATCCGGACCGTGATAAACGGAGGTGATGCCCTGGTGTTAATGCCTACCGGCGGCGGCAAGTCCCTGTGCTACCAGATTCCCGCGCTGGTGCGTCCGGGCTGCGGAGTGGTGATCTCTCCTTTGATAGCCCTGATGCAGGACCAGGTAAGCGCTCTGCGCCAATTGGGGGTAAGAGCAAGTTTTCTGAACTCCACCCTGGACCCTGCCACAGCCCGACAAGTCGAGCTGGATTTACTATCCGGCGAACTGGACATGCTGTACATCGCACCGGAGCGCCTTACCCAGCAACGATGCCTGGACATGCTGGAGCGGGCGACCATAGCCTTGTTCGCAATAGATGAAGCGCACTGTGTATCGCAATGGGGACACGACTTTCGCGCAGACTATCTACAATTGAACCTGCTGCATCAGCGCTTCCCGGACATTCCGCGGATCGCGCTTACCGCGACTGCAGATGCGCGAACCAGAACAGAGATCATCGCGCGACTGGACCTGGAGCAGGCCCAGCAGTTTATCGCCGGCTTTGATCGCCCCAACATTCGCTATCGCATGGCCCTAAAGCACAACCCAAAACAACAATTACTGCGTTTTCTCAAGGACGAACACCCCGAAGATGCGGGCATTGTGTATTGCCTGTCGCGTAAAAAAACTGAAGACACTGCCTTCTGGCTGCAAGAACAGGGCTTTAACGCCCTGCCCTATCACGCTGGTCTGAGCGCCAGCATCCGCGCGGATCACCAGGCCCGCTTTCTACGCGAGGAAGGTGTCATCATTGTTGCGACCATAGCCTTTGGTATGGGTATCGACAAACCCGACGTGCGCTTTGTGGCGCATCTGGATATGCCCAAGACAGTGGAGGCCTACTATCAGGAAACTGGTCGCGGCGGCCGCGATGGCGCCCCCGCAGATGCCTGGATGATCTATGGTCTGCAGGATGTCATAAAACTCCGTCAAATGATGGAATCCTCAGACGGCAGTGAAGAACACAAGCGGGCGGAACAACACCGTCTAAATGCCATGCTGGGACTATGTGAAATCACCAGTTGTCGCCGTCAGTCCTTACTCAATTACTTTGGCGATACATTGACCGAGCCCTGCGGCAATTGCGACACCTGTCTGGAACCGGTGGACACCTGGGACGGCACTGAAGCGGCGCGCAAAGCGTTAAGTGCGGTATATCGCACCGGGCAACGCTTTGGCGTCAATCACCTGATCGACGTATTACGCGGCGCTGATAACGACAAAATATTTCAGTTCGACCATCACCAACTGCCGACCTATGGTGTGGGCAAGGACCTGGACAATAACCAGTGGCGCTCTGTCTTTCGGCAATTGGTCGCCAGAAGCTATCTCAGCGTAGACCTGGAGCGCTTTGGCGCTTTGCGTCTGGAAGAACAATGCCGCCCCTTGCTGAAAGGCGAGCAGCAGATACAACTGCGCCGCGATCCCAAGCGTAAAGCGACCAAACAGCAAACCAGAACATCGCTCCCTCTGGACATAGACGTTGCGCTGTGGGAGTCATTGCGCGAACGACGACGCGAATTGGCCGAAGAACAGGGCGTGCCTCCCTACGTTATTTTCCATGATCGTACCTTGCAGGAAATGTGCACCACATTGCCCCAAAATCTGGCGCAGTTTGGCCGCATTACCGGCGTGGGTGAACGAAAACTGGACAAGTATGGTGATACTTTTCTGGAAGTCATCAACGCGCACCTGAGTGTTAGCTAGTCCCGCATCAGAAAGATTGACCATGGTCGCCGATGCGCGTAGCGTCAACGCCTCACGATAATAGAGGCCTTGACCATGAGCAAAAAAATTCCACGTTCTAGCGAAGACGATTACAGCAACGAGGCCGTGAAACAACGCCAAGAATTTATTGAAGAAAACACAGGCGCCAAGCTGGATCACACCAGACAATTCTCCTTTGCTCCATCTGACATGGCCGGCAATATCGAAAACCTGTTTGGCGTGGCGCAGGTTCCTATCGGTCTCGCAGGTCCGCTGCTGGTGAACGGTGAACATGCCCAGGGGGATTTCTATGTTCCCATGGCGACGGTAGAGGGCACCATGCTGGCCAGCTACAATCGCGGTATGAGAGTCATCCGGGAAAGCGGAGGAGTGATTACCACAGTTTCCGGCCAGGCCATGCAAAGGGCTCCCGTTTTTGTATTTCCCAGCGCCCGGGAAGCACGAGATTTTGGCCTTTGGTTAACCCAGAATTTTGAGCAAATAAAAGCAGTAGCAGAATCAACCACCTCCATCGGCAAGCTCAATGAGATCGAGCAATATCATGCTCACAATATGATTTTCACGCGTTTCGACTACAGTACCGGAGACGCCGCCGGACAAAACATGACTAGCAAAGCCACCTTTGTTGCTTGTGAGTGGATCACCAAGGAGTTCGACCAGTTGTCGCATTACCTGCTGTCGGGCAATTTCGACACGGAGAAAAAAACGTCTTCGGTGAATATGCTCAAGGGTCGGGGTAAAAGAGTAACAGCGGAGATCACGATTCCCCGCGATGTAATGATTGAGAATCTGCGTATCTCGCCCCAGCAAATGCACTATGGCCAGGGCATCAGCAATATGAGTGCTTTCCTGACCAACTCTTCCAACAATGCGGCGCATCCGGCCAACGGTCTGGCAGCACTGTATCTGGCTACTGGTCAGGATATCGCCAACATTGCCGAGTCCAACCAGTGCACTACTTATAACAAGGTCACCCGGGATGGGGACTACTATTATTCCATTACCTTCCCCGCGTTGATCATGGCAACCTACGGTGGCGGAACGGCCTTGCCTACCCAGCGTGAATGCCTGGAAATCATGGACTGCTTTGGCCCGGGCAAGGCCCTCAAGTTGGCGGAGATTGCCGCAGCACTCGCCCTGGCGGGAGAACTGTCTCTGGGTGCGGCCACCCGAGTAGATAAAGACACACGCAAAAACGAGTGGGTGGATGCACACGAGAAGTTGGGCCGTAATCGTTAACGAATGGCAAAGACACTGCGACCGCCGCTGAATCTGCTAGTATAAAAACGCCTACGCAATCACGGAAGACTCAAATGGTTGGCTTGCTGGAAAAATTGATGCCCTGGGGCCCGGTGTTTTTTGGTGTCCTGATTTTCGCTCCCATGTGGTCGGCGGCAATAGACGCCGCCGCTGTCACCCTGCCTTATGGCCTGCCGAGTTTAACCGTGACTTTGGTCGTCGGTTTACTCTGGGGTATTACAGCCAAGATCAGGGGGCGCTGGCTATGAGCATGACCGATGAACGCGCCATCGCACAAAAATACATCGGCAAATTTCCATGGTTTATGGTGATCTGGGGGCTGGGCGGATTCTTTGCATGGGTAGGTTTGTGGCCGCTGGTTAAACTGGGCTATGTCCCACTATGGTTGGGTGGCGCACTCGCCACCATTATCATGTCTTATGCCTACTTGCCCACCCACGAAGCACAACACGGCAACATCGGCCGACCCGGCACACGCTGGCGCTGGCTCAATGAGTTGGTGGGACACCTGTCAGTATTCCCGCTAATATTCCCCTATCGCCTACACCGGGCTATCCATCTTAAACATCACGCCCACACCAACCAGCAGGATAAGGATCCCGATCTTTATATGCGCGCCGATACCATCTTAGGCGCAGCCCTCAATGCCTGGAGGAGTAAACAACCTGGACAGGTTGGTGCGCTGCAACCCCACGTACTGCAAGACAACCCCAGGAAAGACCAGTTGATGCTCGAGGCCGTACTGGTAATGCAACTGGCATGGTTACTCATGGTAGTACTGGCATGGAGTGGCTTTGCCCTTGAAGTTCTCATCCTGTGGTGGATACCGCGCCAGATCTCGGGTATCTACACCGCGGTGACATTATCATGGGCACCGCATCACCCTATGCGTGAAGCCGGGCGCTATAGAGACACGCGTGGCTGGAAGTCACCGGTGGGCACCATATTGTCCTCGGGTATGGAGTATCATCTGGTACACCACTTATTCCCCTCTATCCCCTTGAACAAAACGCCTGCGGCCTATCGCGAACTCAAACCCTTGCTTGAAAGACAGGAAATGACCCTGAACGACCTTTAAACACTCACGATTGCAATATACGGCGAACAGCACGCCAATTTCATGCCTGACTACATTGCCCAGGCGAAATTCAAGTAGAATCACCGCATGTACCTGGAAATATCCAAGCAAGTAAGCATCCCTTTAGCAGAGATTGATATTCAGGCTATCCGCGCCCAGGGTGCTGGCGGTCAGAATGTCAATAAAGTCTCGTCCGCAATTCACCTGCGCTTTGATATCAGTACGTCTTCACTGCCGGACTTTTACAAAGAACGCCTGATGGAACTCAGCGATCAGCGTATCACCAGCGAAGGCGTTATTATCATCAAGGCGCAGCGCTTTCGCAGTCAGGATAAAAACCGCGAGGACGCACTGAGCCGCCTGCAGAACTTGATAAAAGCGGCAGCAGTAACCCAGAAAAAACGCCGACCCACAAAGCCCTCCCGCAACTCGCAAAAAAAACGCGTCGATCGCAAGACCAAACACGGACAGTTAAAGTCACTACGCGGTAGGGTAAAGGATAGTTAAACCGCTGTGGATAATCTTTGCCCCTTCACGGGTTTAGCTTAAATTTCTATACCCCCGAACACTGGCACCCCCCCTGCGTATGGCTATCATGGAGAAATCCATAACTGCCGTAACCGAGAGCCCAGCATGAGCAACAGCGAATCCAATAAAGCCCTTGTTAGCGAGTTTTTTGCCGCACTAAACAGAGGCGATACCAATACCGTGATCAACACCTATGCCGTCAATGGCAACTTGCAAACCATGGGCAACACGCTAATTTCAGGTACATTCTCCCGCGACCAGATTGCCGCATCGGTGGCCGGTATTTTCGAGGTGTTTCCAAAGGGCCTGAAATTTACCGATCTGACTATGGTAGCAGAGGGCGACAAGGTGGCAGTAGAAGCGGTAAGTGAGGGAGAGCATGTTTCGGGCCAGACCTACGGCAACGAATATCATTTCCTGTTCGAATTCCACGACGGGAAACTGCTAAAGCTTAAAGAATACATGGATACTGAGCTGGTCACCGACGTCCTTTGTGGCGGCCAGCGACCGCCATTTGGCAGCTGATTTTCAGCAGTCTCCGGTTGCCGGGGCCATCAGCCAGGACAGCGAGTTTTCGATTAGCAGGCGAAATTGTGTTTGCTTAAAGGCTTCGGGCCGATGTCCCATTGTTGCATAAACGCTGCGACCACTGCCGACACAATTAGCCCACACCACCGGATGATCTCCCATCCGCAAATCCACCTCATGACTAAAAAACTTCTGCACCGGCGTATAGGACTCTTCGTCAACAGTAGCAAGAATAGTGAAACCCCCACTGCGTGGACTTTGCGCCCAGGAATACCACTCTTCATCATGCGACCAGATATTGGGTAAATCCCGCAACGCAGGATGATCATGATTCTCCAACACTACAGTTGCACGCTGTATTTGCGGGCCCAGGATATGGGCGGTGAACTTCGCGCCGATCAGGTTATCTATATACCACTGCCAAGCAGCGTGGGAATTGTCTCCGGCGGCATGAATGCCCAACCAGCCACCACCGGCTTCCAGCCAATTTTGAAAAGCCAACTCCTGATCTCTATCAAGCACGTCACCGGTCGCATTGAGAAACACCACGGCATCAAAGCGCGCTAAATCCTGTGCATTGAATACAGTGCCGTTTTCCGTATGCACCAGACCCCAACCCCGCGCGCTCGCCATAGATCGCAAGGCTTCGCCACCGGCTGCAATACTATCTATATGGCGGTAGCCATTGGTTTTACTGAATACCAGCACGGCAGGAGAGGACAGATCAGTGGGAAGTCGAAGCGCGAGCGTGTCATGGTGCGTGGAGGGAAACACCCGGTTCCAGGCGCCGCTGTAGCGAATATAGCCCAAGGCTGCCAACGTCAGCACCAGCGCCAATAGCAGCAGCGTCCTGAACATTCTGAACAATATACTTCTTGGCCTGGTCATACCGCCCGGAATTCCTCAAAAATACCAACGGCGACCAGTATAGAGGGACAAGCAGATCCTGTTAACTGCTTTGAAGGCGACTATTTTGCCCCGTCAAACCAATCATCAAAACCCAGAACAGTGGATGGGCCTATGTGCATTTGCTCGAAAACACCGTGCCCAACCTTGTCACCACAGGTGGCTTTGACAATTTGCTGTACGTGGAGATTCTCCAGGGCTAGCGGATCCAATTCGCTCTCTTTCCAGCTCTCCCCGCCGATAGCCAGCTCCCCGTGCCACTTGCCGTGCCCCCACTGCGGATGCTGATAACCCAAGCCTTTCATACGGTGCACCAGCACCGGCTCCAGGTGCACCTCCATACTCTCGCCGGACTTGTCATGCATGGTAATCACAGCCGAGGCGGCGCGCCGGGTGCCGGGTATCATCTTGATCTGGTGCTCCACACGCCCCTGCCAGATGCGGCTGGCTGGGTCGTTGGTCCCGGGAATGTCCTCCATACCGGGGTAATGTGGCAGGACGCCCTGGTCGGTGTGCCACTGGTGCCCGCTGGCGTCCTCAAACCAGCTCGCCAGGCTACATTCGTCCTCCCAATGTATGGGCATCCAGTTGAAATGCAATGCCTGGAACTCCGCCAGCGGCGCCCCGCCGGTATAGGCATCCCCCACCGGGCGAATACCCCATGAGCGGTCCTTGATGCCATAAGTGGTGCCACCGTCCACTTTGAGCTCTTTACCATCGTAGCGAATCCAGCCGGACCAGAAACCAAACTGGTCCAGGCGAGTGGCGTCCATCACGATATGGCGTTCGTTACGCAGGGTCTGTCGGCCTTCCTGGATGCAGGCGGTGCGCGGCGTAAACACCAGGTCGCATTCAATACCGGTTTCATTGGCCTCGATCACCACACGATGACGCCCCATAGGCTCGAGTATCTGCAAGGCAAAGGGGCCTACAACAGTCTCAGTGGGTTCATGCGGCGCACGCCGCGAGCCATGAAAAGCATACTGATGGCCATCGATAGCCAGGCTCAAACTACAGTCAAGTATGCCCAGGTTGGCATAGCGGCACATGCCTACACCAAAATAGAAACTGCCATCGTGGGCATGGCCGTTGTACCAATAGCGGTCATAAATGAAACGGTCACTGGATGCAGTATGAAACAGTGGCTCCGCGGTCTGGTGGATAGGATAGTCGTCAAATTTGGACAGCATGGGTACCTGGCTCCCTGAGAGTGATGTTCGCAAGCATGAACCACAAGCTACCAGGCAACAAGAGCCACTACCGCAATCAATGTGTGCATGTATAGCAAATCAAACCCACGAGACAGTCCACAGTGCCAGGCGGCAGAAAACCGCAAAAATTGCCTCTTGTTACGCAGTGGACTTTTCCCTGCACCTCCTCTAACGTCGGGGGTTTATGAAATTACGTCTCTACCAGTGGTATAACGACAACAACAGAGAGACCGCCTTATGCTACAGGCACTGATAGGCCTTCCGACTATTATTCTGTTGGCCTGGTTAACCAGCAGCCAACGCCATCGTTTCCCGTTACGGCTGGTGGTCACCGGTTTATTGGCACAGCTGATTCTGGCACTGCTGTTTCTCAAGGTGCCATTGCTGCAGGATGTATTGTTGGTCATAAACAAGCTGGTACTGGCCATTGAGGCCGCGGCGCAGGAAGGTACCACAATGGTATTCGGGTATCTCGGTGGCGGCCCCCCACCCTACGAAATTACCGCGCAGCGACACAGTTTCGTACTGGCTTTTCGCGCCTTGCCCATTGTCATCGTATTCGCCGCATTGAGTGCATTATTGTGGCACTGGCGTGTCATACCGCTGGTCATTAATGCCCTGGCCCGTATTCTATCCAGATCCATGGGACTCAGCGGTGCGGTCAGTGTCGGCAGTGCCAGTTCGATTTTCATTGGCATGGTGGAATCCCCCCTACTGATAAAACCCTATTTACACAAAATGTCCAATGCCGAATTGTTCATACTGATGACCTGTGGCATGGCCACCGTTGCTGGCACTGTGCTGGGCCTTTATGCGGGCATTCTCGCCGCTACAGTACCGGAGGCACTGAGCCACATCCTGGTAGCCTCGCTGATCAGTGCACCTGCCGCCATTATGCTGGCGGCTGTCATGCTGCCGCCGGATGTCCAAACCAGCGCCACACCGCTAACTATGGATTCACCCTATACAGGCAGTATGGATGCAGTGGTCACTGGAACTGGCGAAGGCCTGCGCCTGCTGGCCAACATCATCGGCATGCTCATCGTATTTGTAGCACTGGTATTTTTAGTGAACAAAGGCCTGGGACTGGTACCCACTGGCGGCGCGCCATGGACCCTGGTGGGATTATTCGGCTCCATTCTCGCGCCACTTGCCTGGCTGACGGGCATCCCATGGCACGAAGCACAGCTGGCTGGAGAATTGTTGGCTACCAAAATTTTCATTAATGAGCTAGTGGCCTACCTGCAACTGGCGGCAGTGGAACCAGGCGACCTGAGCCAACACAGTCGCCTGATCATGACTTACGCCCTGTGTGGTTTTTCCAACTTTGGCAGTCTGGGAATTATGATCGGTGGCATGACTGCCATGTGCCCTGAAAGAAGCGCCGACATAATGCGCTTGGCGCCGCGCTCGCTGTGGTCCGGCCTACTCGCCACTTGCATGACCGGCACTCTAGCCGGACTCATACTGTGAATCTTTTTATCAGTGCGCGATTAAAAACCCCCGCAACCGGCGGGGGACGATCAGGCTTTGTACTTACTCAAAAAAAGCCCAGCGGATTGATGTCATAGCTAACCAACATATTCTTGGTTTGCTGATAGTGTTCCAGTGCCATTTTATGGGTCTCTCTGCCGATACCTGACTTCTTGTAGCCACCGAAGGCGGCATGCGCCGGATAGGCATGGTAGCAGTTCATCCAGACCCGGCCGGCCTTGATACCACGACCCATGCGGAAGGCCCTGTTGGTGTCCCGCGTCCAGACGCCCGCACCCAGTCCGTATTCAGTTGCATTGGCAATCGCCAGCGCCTCCGCTTCGTCCTTGAAGGTAGTCACACCCAGGGTCGGCCCGAAGATCTCCTCCTGGAATACCCGCATGTCATTGGTGCCCTGCAGCAGCGTCGGCTGCACATAGTAGCCACCGGCAATATCATTGGGGACCACTGCCTGGCCACCTCCCAGCAAAAAATGCGCGCCGTCTTCTCGGGCAATATCCATATAACTCATGATCTTGTCGAACTGCTCCTTGGAAGCCTGGGCGCCCACCATGGTTTCGGTATCCAGCGGGTTGCCTTGTTTTATGTTTTTAGCGCGCTCCAGCACCAGCTCTATAAAATCACCATAAATACTCTCCTGCACCAGTGCTCGTGAAGGACAGGTGCAAACCTCGCCCTGGTTGAAGAAACCCAACAACAGGCCTTCAACACATTTGCTGACAAACTCATCTTCATAGTTCATCACATCCTCAAAATAAATATTGGGCGATTTTCCTCCCAATTCCACGGTAGAAGGAATCAATGTTTTGGCGGCGTTGGCCAGAATCAGATGGCCCACGGCAGTAGAGCCGGTGAAGGCGATCTTGGCAATACGATCAGAGCTCGCCAGGGCCTGGCCGATTTCGGCGCCGTAACCGTTCAGAATATTAACCACGCCCGCTGGCAGCAGATCGCCAATCATCTCCATCAGCACCAGAATGGATACCGGTGTTTGTTCCGCCGGCTTGAGTACCACACAGTTCCCGGCGGCCAGTGCCGGCGCCAACTTCCATCCGGCCATCAGCAGGGGGAAGTTCCATGGAATAATTTGACCCACCACGCCCAACGGTTCATGGAAGTGGTAACTGACAGTATTGCCATCGATGTCACTGGCACTGCCCTCCTGAGCTCTCAGGCAACCAGCGAAATAACGAAAATGATCGGCCAGTAGTGGGATATCGGCGTTGAGTGTTTCACGTATACCCTTGCCGTTATCCCAGGTCTCGACATAGGCCAGCGTCTCGAGGTTGGCCTCGATACAATCAGCGATTTTGAGCAGAGTATTTGAGCGTTCTGCCACTGAGGTCTTGCCCCAGCCATCTGCGGCGGCATGCGCCGCATCCAGCGCTCGGTCCAGGTCGGCCTGGCTGGAGCGTGCAATTTCACAAAAAGTCGCGCCAGTTACCGGCGTGATATTTTCAAAATACTCACCCTGGAGCGGTGCGACCCACTCACCACCAATGTAGTTTTCGTAACGATCGCTGAAAGTGTACAAGGCATCGTCTGTACCGGGCATGGCATAAAGCATGATAAGTCCTCTCAGATAGTTTTAGTGTTCCAGGGAGCGTCCTTTATTTGTTCAGAGACTCCCTAATCAATATAGATCAAAAACAGCGTGCATAAAGCCGACTAATAAATCGGCGATCAGTTCCAGCAACGGTTACCTGTGCTAGAGCTACTGGTTAACCTGCACCACCAGCTTGCCAAAATTGGTGCCACTGAACAGCCCTAAAAAGGCCTGCGGGGCATTGTCCAATCCCTGCACCATGTCTTCCTTATATTTGATTTTTCCCTGAGCCAACCAAGCGGACATATCACCGATAAAATCGGGAAAGCGATTTTGATAGTTACTCACGATAAAGCCCTGCATTTTTATGCTTTTTTGCAAGATGGCGCCCTGTAACAGGCTCATGCGATCGGGACCCGGCGGTAATTCGGTTTGGTTGTAATGGGCAATCAAACCACAAACCGGCACCCTGGCAAAATTATTGAGCAATGGCATTACCGCTTCCCAGGAACTGCCACCCACATTTTCAAAATAGACATCAATTCCATCCGGGCAGGCCGCCGCCAACTGCGCGGCCATATCGTCATCGTAATGACTGACACAAGCATCGTAGCCCAACACATCTACCGCGTATTGGCACTTCTTCGCGGCCCCGGCGATACCAACCACACGACAACCCTTGAGTTTGGCGATCTGACCCACCACGGAACCCACCGCTCCGGTAGCAGCCGCCAACACCACAGTATCTCCCGGTTTAGGCTCGCCAATATCCAGCAAACCGACATAAGCGGTCAGTCCCGGCATGCCCAGCACACCCAGCGCAAAAGATGGATGCGTGATACGTGAATCAAGCTTCATCAGCCCCTGAC
The DNA here is from genome assembly GCA_036961445.1 of Halioglobus sp. Lineage (GTDB taxonomy): Bacteria > Pseudomonadota > Gammaproteobacteria > Pseudomonadales > Halieaceae > JBALVO01. The sequence goes on along the minus strand of JBALVO010000068.1, from coordinate 3,417 downwards.
CATCAGACACCGCATAGTCCTGCCAACCGCTGTAGGCTACAACCAGATCGCCCACCGCATATTCGCTGTTACGAGAATTCACCACGCGACTTACCGTACCACCTACCATCACCTGGTCCAATTCAACCCGCGGGGCGTAGCTCTTACCCGGGTTCATGCGACCACGCATATACGGGTCCAGAGACAGAAACATGGTCTGCAGCAATACCTGGTTATCACTTACCTGCGGCACGGCCGCCTCTTCGAAACGGAAATTGTCCTGGGTCGGTTTTCCAGCGGGGCGGGAAGCCAGCACAATGCGCCGATTGACGGCAGTATCCGCGGCCAGGGTTGGGTTGAGTGCCAGGGCCCCCATGGCCCCCATGGATGCCAGGGTAAAGTTGCGTCGATTCACAGTCATATGGGAAGTCTCAATTGGTATTTGTGTGCCAACAACAATAGACCAATATGACACAGTAGTCTCGGTTTAACGCTGTTTCTGTTAACGACAGTGACCCAGAGAAAAACCAACCCTGATTAAAAAACCGACCTGAGTATCATCCACCTTGAGGAACCGCAATTGGAAGCGCCGCAGCTCATCTTTGGGCGGCACTGTCAGCAGAGCCTTGACCTTCCATGCGCGGTTCAACTAGGATTAGTTCCATATTGGAATGTAAATAAATTCATATTCAGCGTTCCGCAAAAGGAGAACAGCATGAGTAAAACCCTGGAATTCTATTTTGACTTTGCCAGCCCAACAGCCTATCTGGCGCATAAACGACTACAACAATTGGTGGAGCAATATGATCTGACCGTACAGTATGTCCCCATGTTGCTAGGTGGCGTTTTCAAAGCCACGAGCAATATGTCGCCAGTGGCCGTTCCCGCCAAGGGCAGTTACATGATGGCACATGATCTGCCTCGTTTCGCCCGACGCTATAACGTTGACTTGAATGCAAATCCACACTTTCCCATCAACACACTCAACCTGATGCGCGCTGCAATTGCCGCACAGCGCCTGGACTGTTTCGATGCGTATGTGGATGCCATGTATAAGGCGGTATGGGTAGAGGGTAAGAATATGGGCGACCTGGAGGTGGTTGCGCAATCCCTGACCGAAAACGGACTGGACGCTACAGCACTGATGGAGTTATCCCAGGATCCTGAAATCAAGGCTCTCCTGATCAGCAACACAGAAGCAGCAGTGGCGCGTGGCGCTTTTGGCACACCGACAATGTTTATGGACGGCGAAATGTACTTCGGACAGGACAGGCTGGATTTTGTAGAAGAAGCGTTGCAAAAAGATTAGCACTAACAGCCAGCCGGGCCTATAGTTCTAGCGCAAATCGCACTCTGTAAATCTTTCAAGGTGACTACCATGCTAACCCTGCACCACTTGAACAACTCCCGCTCCCAGCGGGTTCTCTGGCTGATGGAAGAACTGGGGCTGGATTACACCATCCAACGTTATGAACGGGATGCCGAGACAAATCTTGCACCACCGGAGTTGGCAGCAGTCCACCCCCTGGGCAAATCCCCGGTACTGACCGACGGCGACAATACCATTATCGAGTCGGGAGCCATTATTGATTATCTGCTACGCATTTATGGCAACGGGAAATTATGCCCAGAGCCTGGAACCGTAGACCACGAAGAATATCTGCAGTGGCTGCACTATGGTGAAGGCAGCGCTATGTTGCCGTTAATGCTCAAGATGTACACTCTGCGTCTCCCGGATGGGGGCGAGGCCCTGCAGCCGCGCATCACCGACGAACTCAATACCCACCTGGGTTATATGAATTCCGCGCTGGCGGGCGTCGACTGGTTTGTCGGTAACAGCCTCTCCGGTGCAGATATCCAGCTTTCCTTTATCGTTGAGATAGCGCCACTGTTGTTCACATTGGAGCCTTTTCCCAATCTCGCCGCGTTTCGTCAGCGCTGCCAGTCCCGCCCGGCTTACCAGAGCGCATTGGCCAAAGGTGGCACCTACGCTTACGGTCCCGGATGACAGTCGGGGGGGTTTTCAGCTATTGGGTGTCCAGCAGGCCTACGTCCTTTGGGTTTTGGCTTGCTTTTCGTTGCCGTGCTTAAAGTGACCCGTTGCTTTGGCCATAGCTAACTGGACACCCCTTTCATCGGCGGTGCTCACCTTTGCCAGAAAACGCAACGCGTCTTTACCCGCGAGTGTGGTAACCACCTTACCTCTGAAACAGATCTGCACCAGACCGCTCTTGGTTGCTGCGTAGGAAAATGGCGCGTCGCCAAGCGTATCGTCAGGAGTCATATTCAAGTCGCTTACCCAGCCCAACTACCCTATCGGTGGCGTAACCAAGGGCTGCGTAAAACGCGATGACATCATTATTAGCCGTACGCACCTGCAGGTTAATCTTGGGGCAGCCTTTATCTCTTAAACGAATTTCTATCGCGTCCATCATTGCCTGGCCATAGCCATGGCGCTGCTGTGAAGGCTTGACTGCGAGATAGTTGATCCAGCCTCGATGGCCATCGTAGCCACCCATCACCGTTGCCACCATCCCTGTATCAATAGCTCCAACCAGGAACAGGTCACGATCCACTAGCAGCTTACGCTGTATGTCCTTCGCCGGGTCATTCTGTGGGACAACAAGTCCACACTCCTGCCACAGTGCAATGACTTCACCTAAATCCAGTTCGTCGTAGGGTCGTATCTGCATATTTCAAAGAACATCCTGTGTTTGTAATGGCAGATTCAAGCCAGCAACAGATAGGCGCCGGCTAATAGCATCATCGCGCCGGACACTCTAGCCACTTGTAATTGCCGTGGTACTAGTTTTTCCAGCAACACAAGTATCGTCAGACCGGCAATCCACACCAGATTCATGATACCGCCAACAAATAGGAGCAGCATCAAAAACCAGCAGCAACCCACGCAATAACATCCGTGCTCCAGCCCCATGCGCAAAGCACCCCAGGAGCCGTTGCGCCAGTGTTGTGATAAAAAAACCACAGGTGATTGGCAGTGCGTAAGACAAGCACGCTTCAAGGGCGAAAACTGGTAGATACCTGCCGCTAGCAGAAACACCGCGGACAGCGTGTGATTATTGCTCCACATCATCATGCCATGTACCAGACCGGCCTGTTCCAGCACCCACTGTACTAACGTGGCCGTCAGGCTGAACACCAGCCACCCGGTAAGATAGCCCGATAGGAATAGTGCCGTGGGAACTGTATTAGCTGCCTGTGCATCTGGCTTGTGGGACTTTCGGTTGACGCGAGCGTAAAGGAGAATCATGGGGCCGGCACTGGGCACCATCATGGCAATCATCATTACCCACCACATGATGATCATGACCAGCCAATACTGCAAAGGCCAGTGGCCGGCGCCTGAACTAGCAAATACCGGTGGGGGAAACTGCCAGGTTGTCATGGCAATGCTACTCATGCCGGTACCAGCACCTA
>JBALVO010000067.1:10448-19433 GCA_036961445.1 Halioglobus sp. | reverse complement strand
ACGAAGTGGGCGATCATGTGATTCGCCAGGTAGCCCAGGTTTTGCAGCGAATTAGTCGGGCCAGTGATGTGGTGGCCAGAACCGGGGGGGAGGAGTACTTACTCATACTGCCCGAGACAGATATGAATGCCGCGCGGACACTGGCCGAGCGTATTCGAATTGCCATCGGTGAACGTCCATTGCTGGTAGACAATCAGCGTATCCCGATCACGGTGAGCCTGGGCGTCGCCTGCACCAGTGGGGACGTGGATTTAGACGAGTTAAGCCAGGAGGCCGATCGGGCCATGTACCTGGCAAAACGCGGTGGCCGTAATCGCGTCGCGTCGGTGGAAAACAAGCCCATCCATCTCAGTAGCGCCGCGGTTGCAACCGAGTAAGGCATGCGCGATTTATCAATCTCTGTCTATTTCGCCAGGGCCGTGTTGAAAAACACCGTCAGTAGCGGCCTGGACCCCATCGATCTGTTGCGTAAAAACCGTATTTCTCCACGCCTGCTGCTGGAAGACAACGCTCGCATTTCTATCGAGCGATTCGCCAATTTGCAGGTCAGCACCATGCTGGCCATGGGTGACGAGACCCTGGGCTACGCCTCCAGGCGCATGCCGATAGGCTGCTGGTCGATGATGTGCCACGCAGTTATCGGTTGTGAGACCTTGGGACAGGCCCTGAGCCGCTACTGCCGCTTCTACCAGATGTTTGAATTTGGCCTAAGCCCTCACCTGGAGGAGGACGCAGACGACGCCCGCATACGCCTGGTGGCACAGGGTGAGGATATCAGTCACAGCCCCTACCTGAATGAAATGGTGTTGTTCAATATTCACCGCTTCGCCAGCTGGCTGGTGCAGGAGCACTTACCCATTCAGTCGGCAGAACTGAACTACGCAGCGCAGGCTCAACCGGTAGACTATCGCCACATGTTTTTGGCCAACCCCGTACTATTTGAACAAGTAGATTCGCAACTTGTGCTCTCCCGGGCGCTTCTGGACAAGCGGGTAACCCAGAACGAGACCTCGCTGCGCCACTTCCTGCGTCACCCGGTACTCATCATGCTTACCCAGGACTACGCCAATAACAGTTGGACTTCGCGGGTGCGGGATATCGTGCGGCGCAATCTCGGGAACATGCCTGAACTGAATGACGTGGCGAACCTGCTGCAGGTGCACCCACAGACACTGCGACGGCGCTTGTCGGCTGAAGGTATTACCTTCAAGGAAATCAAGAATCAGGTACGGCGCGATACCGCATTGCACTTTCTGGGCAAGCAGGGACTGAGCATTGAGGAGATTGCCCATCGCGCCGGATTCTCAGAGTCCAGCGCTTTTATAAGGGCTTTCAAGGGTTGGACCGGCGTCACGCCCTATACCTACCGTAAAGGACTGTAAGATTGCGGTTAGTAGTGGGCAACGCAACAGTCATGGACTATATTTACCGCTCGAATTTTTAGCAATCAGGTTTTTGCAATGCGAACAGTTCTGCGTGTCCTGACGATGATTTATATGGCCTACCTGGCGGTAGCGCTATTGATCATTATGCCCGCTCTCAACATTGTGCCTGCGTGGTACATGCAGCAGGCATTTGGCCGACAGTTGCAGACCGATATCGTACTGTTCAATCCCTTCACCCTCAACCTGGAAGTGCGTAACGCCGCACTGCCAGAACGCGACGGCACACGCTTTACCGGCCTAACCAAAGCCTCGGTCAACCTGTCTATGGAAAGCCTGTGGCACCAGGGCTGGGTGTTCGATGCCGTGCGAGTGGAAGGTCTGTATGCGTATATCACGCGCTTGTCTGAGGATAAATTCAACTTTTCGGATATGCTCGGCAGTGCTGCTGAAGAACCCCCACAGGATGCAACAGCAACCAACCTGCCGGGCCTGACCATTCACGAAGTAGAGCTGCACTCTGAGACTATTGTTCTGACAGACCAGTCAAGAGAGAAACCCTATACCTCCAACTGGAACGAAATGGCGGTGAGTGTTCAGGGTCTGTCCACAGTCATGGCCGAGGGCAAACCCTATCGTATCGATCTCTATGGCCCGGGTGGTGGCAGCCTGCACTGGGAGGGAGAGCTATCTATCCCCAATGCGCATAGCGAGGGCAGTCTGGCTCTAAGCAACCTGGATCTAACGGTCGCCTGGCGCTTTGCCGAACCCTGGGTTAATTTTGAACTGCTGGACGGCCGCCTGAGTATCCAGGGCCAGTATCAACTGGACTGGCAGGAGGCGCTGCGTTATCAACTCAGCGAGGGGCAGCTCAGTGTCTCGGTTATCGACATCGCACCCAAACCTGCGGTGCCGCTGCCAGACACTGCGCTAGGCCTGAAGGACCTGACGGTGGCGGGAATCTCCGTGGACAGTGATGCGCAACACGCAGTGATTGAATCCATCACTGTAGACGACTTATCCATGGCCGGTTGGAGGGAAGGCTCACGGGTGAGCTTGTCGGAGCTATTTGCAGTGGCAGTCGCGGAGGATCCGAACGCGACAATAGCCCCGGACCCCTTACCCGATAACGACACCGACAACAGTGGCTGGACAGCGCAAATCAAAAGTACACAAATGCACAGTAGCTCGCTACATTGGCGCTCGGAGTTCACCGACCCTTCCGAACTGGCAGTAACCCCTATCGAGGCCGCGATAGGCAACATCAACTGGCCCTTGTCGGGTGACAGCCCTTTCTCTTTGAAGCTCACCACCAATGGACAGGCGGTAATCACCATTGATGGCAGTCTGGCTCTGGCCAGTGGCGACGGGACTATCGGCTATTCATTGCAGGGACTTCCCCTGGTCTGGTTCAACCCAAACTTTCCCCGCGCCCTAAAAGCCCAACTTACCGGGGGCCACCTGGAGGTCGCCGGGGAAGTAGCGCTGACGGGCTTTGCTCCCGCGACGGTGCAAATGGAGGGTGCCATTGAAGATTTTTCCATCAAGATAGAGGACGCTGAAACGGCCCTGACCAACTGGGATTCCGTGCGCCTGGAAGGATTAGCAGTGAACCTGGATGAACAGAGCTTAGTCTTGCGCCGGTTGGCCATTCACAACTACTCCGGCCGCGTGCACATCCGCAAGGACGGCTCCATCAACATGCAAAATGTATGGCGAGAAGAAGTCGGTGAAAAAGCCGAGGAGATTGCCGAGGACCTGACCAGGGACAAACCCTGGTCCATCGACATTCCCACCATTACCGTCACCGACAGTGCTATCGACTTTATGGACCAGTCACTGCCCATCCAGTTTCGCACTGTCATTGGTGAACTGAACGGGGAAGTACTGGGCATCAGCACTACAGCGGGTGCGGTCGCAAAAGTAAACATGCAGGGCTCGGTGGATGGTTATGCGCCGGTCGTTCTCAAAGGCACCGTGGAACCATTCAATGAGCAAACAACGCTGGACCTCAAACTCACTTTTGACGGCGTTGATCTGGCTCTACTGTCGCCCTACTCCAGCACATACGCCGGATACGCGATTGACCGTGGCCTGCTCAACCTGCGACTGAACTATCTGCTCAAGAACAATAGCCTAGAGGGCCACAATGATGTTGTCATCGACCAGCTGAAACTGGGCGATAAAATTGCCAGCGAAAAGGCGGTGGACCTACCGTTAAAACTGGCACTGGCACTATTGACTGACGCCAACGGCGTCATCGACATGCAGGTGCCGGTTAGCGGCAATGTGGATGACCCTAAATTTGACGTGGGCAGCGTAATATTCAAGGCCTTTATCAATATCATCACCAAGGCAGTTACCGCACCGTTCACACTGCTGGCCAGTCTGGTCAGCAGCGAAGAAGACCTGCAACGCCTGACATTCGCCTCTGGCGCAGCTGAACTGAACGCAGCGAATACAGCCAAATTGGGGCAACTGACCCAGGCACTCACCCAGCGGCCCAAACTGACCCTGGTCATCATTGGCCGCATTAATGTCCCGGCGGACCGGGAACGCTTGCAGAAGAATCAGTTGAAAAAGGAATTGGTCGCCGCTGGATTGTCTCAGGCGGATGTCGACAGCAAAAATGGTGCCTGGGAAAATGCCATCATGCAGCGCTATGCGGCGCTGCCAGAGAACGAGAAACAAGAAACCGAACTCACGCCGCTTGAATTTTATCAACGGGTAACAGCTTCCATCGCGGTAACCGACGCACAACTGCTAGAACTGGCTGAACAGCGCGCCGTGGCGGTAAAAGCCTATTTGGTCAATGAGGCCGGGCTGTCCGCTGACCGGGCAGTGGTGGAAAAAAGCGATCTGAATGATGAGGCAAATAGTTTCAGTGGTGTTGAATTAACCGTGGATGGCTAGGGAGCATAGATAAGCTGGCCGTTACAAGAACGGCACTGGTAGCGACCGGCACCGCGCAGTATACGGTTGTGTCTGGTGCTTGATACCTTATGAACGCGGCAACCGCAGTGATAGGGGTGGGTGCTCTGCCGGCGCTGCGGGATACCTTCCAGATCCAGGTCAAAAGTAACCCCGGCATCAGCACCAAAGCGAGCCATTAACGCCTGCCACTGGTGCCCGTGAGGTTTTATCGAACGCTTGGGGTAAGCCTCATGCACGATCAGGTGCGCCACCTCATGGGGTACCGTGTCACTCAGGTTTTCCTGGAAATACTTACCAAAAATCCACGGGTTATAGCGAATCCAGCGCTTGCTTCCCACTACCTTAAACATGCCCGCTGCCCGTCCGCTCAGGTCAAATAAAACCGGCACCCTGGCAAATTTTCGAGCATAAATATGCTCTGCCTGGCAGATAAAATGCTCAGTCCTGTCCTGCACCTGGCGCTGTTGCAGGTCTCCTATAGGCTCTATCACCGATGTACTGTCCTGTTGTTCTGTTACACTGCCTCACCCTGAACCGCAGCATAGCGCTGACACTAGCCTGGCTCAAATATTTCTGCCCTGGTGTAAGTTTTGGCACATTTATTTGTCCCCAACAGTCATTGCTCCACACTTACCCACAGCACAGACTCTGGCACGGCTCACCGCTTCTGACACTCACCAACAAGAAACCACTATGACAGCACAGCAACTCGACACCAAAACGCTAGGCGACTACCTGGCACAGCATATTCCCGGCTTTAGCGGACCGCTCACTGCCGAGAAATTTGCCGGCGGCCAATCCAATCCCACGTTTAAGCTCACCGCTGGCGATCAGGACTATGTACTGCGGCGCAAACCGCCGGGCGAACTGCTCAAATCTGCCCATGCGGTCGACCGGGAGTTTCGGGTGATCAGCGCCCTGCAGAACACTGATGTGCCGGTGCCAAAAACCTACGTACTGTGTGAAGACGAGGCCATTATCGGCTCCATGTTTTATGTCATGGAGTATAAAGAAGGACGGATTTTTTGGGACCCGCTGTTGCCAGAAGCTAACAGTAACGAGGAGCGTGGCGCTATTTATGACGCCATGAACCAGACCATGGCTGCCCTGCACAGTGTTAACGTAGAAGCCGCAGGCCTGACGGATTTCGGCCGGCCCGGCAACTACTTCGAGCGCCAACTGGATCGTTGGAGCAGGCAGTACAGGGCCTCGGAAACTGAGCATATCGAAGCCATGGAAACCCTGATGACCTGGCTAAAGGCCAACATGCCCGCCGATGACGGCACCGTCAGCCTGGTGCATGGTGACTACCGACTGGACAACATGATGTTTCATCCCACTGAGCCGCGAGTCATCGCCCTGCTGGATTGGGAACTGTCCACCATCGGTCACCCCCTGGCTGACCTGGCCAATCAATGCATGGCCTGGATGTTGCCCCGGGAAGGCCGCATTATGGGTCTGGCGGGAGTGGACCGCGCAGCGTTGGGTATTCCCAGCGACGAACAGTACATCGCCCGCTATTGCCAGCGCACGGGTCGCGATGGCATCGACAACTGGAATTTCTACCTGGTTTTTTCGCTGTTTCGCCTCGCGGCGATTCTGCAGGGCATCGTCAAGCGCGCCCAGATAGGTACCGCCTCCAGTGCCGAGGCGTCCTCTAGCACTGACTCTGTAACCCCATTGGCCGCAATGGCGTTGCTACTAATCGACTAAGCCGGCAGCGCCCTCGCTACCGAACAATCTTCAATTACACCACCACAAGGAGTTGCAACATGTCTGATGAAGTACTGGTAGATGTCACCGACGGTATCATGACCGTCACCCTGAACCGTCCTGAGGCAAAGAACGCCGCCAATAAGGCTGTCGCTGTAGGCGTTGCCGCGGCAATGGATGAGCTGGACAGTAACGATGATATTCGCGTTGCCATCCTCACTGGCGCCGGGGGCACCTTCTGTTCCGGCATGGACCTGAAAGCCTTCGTAACTGGCGAAATGCCGGTAGTGGAGGGCCGCGGCTTTGCAGGACTCACCGAATATTCCCCGCGCAAGCCGCTGATAGCCGCGATCGAAGGCTATGCCCTGGCGGGGGGACTGGAATTGGCCATCTCCTGCGACCTTATCGTCACCGCTGACAATGCCAAATTCGGCATCCCGGAAGTAAAACGCGGACTGGCAGCTGCTGGCGGTGGCCTGATCAAGCTACCCAGGCAGATCCCCGCGCGCCTGGCCATGGAACTGGCCCTGACCGGAGATTTCATTTCCGCGCAGCGCGCCCATGAAATGGGTCTGGTAAACCAGGTGGTGCCTGCAGGCACGGCACTGGATGCCGCCAAAGCACTGGCCGGCAAAATTGTCGCCAATGGTCCGCTGGCGGTAGAGGTCAGCAAACAGGTCGTATTAGAGTCTGCCGACTGGTCTGGCGATGAGATGTGGGGCAAGCAACAGGAAATCGTCAGCCCGGTATTTGTCAGTGAAGACGCCATCGAAGGCTCCATGGCCTTCGCCGAGAAACGTGCCCCCAACTGGAAAGGCAAATAAGGAGTAACACAATGTCTGAAGCATGGATTATTGACGCCTGCCGCACCCCTAGAGGCATCGGCAAAAAAGGTAAGGGTGCCCTGGCGGACCAGCATCCACAGCATCTGGGCGCTACTGTGCTCAAAGCGATCGCACAGCGCAACGACCTCAATACTGCGGATGTGGGCGATGTTATCTTTGGCACCAGCTCCCAGCGTGGTCGCCAAAGTGGCGACCTGGCCAGGATGTCAGCACTGGAAGCAGGCTATGATATTCGCTCCAGTGGCATGACACTGGATCGGTTTTGTGGCTCCGGCATCACCTCGGTCAATCTTGCTGCCATGAACATCATGTCCGGTTCTGAAGACCTGGTTATCGGTGGCGGCGCAGAAATGATGTCCACCTTCGGTGAAGAAGGTGCTCCCATCAGTCCTTTCCTGGACAACGACAACCTGTTACTGCGACAAATGCACCCACAACCGCACCAGGGAGTATGTGCCGATACCATCGCCAGTATGGAGGGTATATCGCGCGAAGCACTGGACGCGTTGGCCTTCGAATCCCAGCAACGCGCGGCAAACGCCATCGGCAATGGCTATTTTGACAAAAGCCTGGTGCCGGTCTATTCAGTAGACGGCACCCTGGCGCTGGAGCAGGAGCAGTTCCCCCGGCCACAAACAACCCTGGCGGGCCTGGCCGAGCTAAAACCATCGTTCGCGCCTGTGGCGGACTATCCCCTGGATGAAGCCGGATTGACCTACCGCAAGATGGTATTGCAGAAATATCCGCAAGTGGAAATCACCCACATGCACCATGCGGGCAACTCCTCCGGCGTAGTAGACGGTGCCGCGGCGATACTATTGGCTTCACCGGCTTATGCCAAAGCCCACGGCATGCAGCCGCGCGCGCGCATTGTGGCTATGTGTAATATGGGCGATTGCCCTACCCTGATGCTAAATGCACCGGTTCCCGCGGCCAGAAAAGTACTGCAGAAAGCGGGGTTGTCAGTTGCCGATATTGACCTGTTTGAAATCAACGAAGCCTTCGCGGTGGTTGCCGAGAAGTTTATCCGCGACCTGGACCTCGATCGCGACAAGGTGAACGTCAATGGCGGCGCTATGGCGTTGGGTCATCCTATCGGTGCGACAGGTTCCCTGTTAATTGGTACCGTACTGGATGAACTGGAACGTCGTGACCAGCAATTTGGCCTGGTAACCATGTGTGCGGCAGGCGGTATGGCGCCGGCTATCATAATCGAGCGGGTCTAGCGGTAATTCTGTGTACTTCGTTAAAGCGGCCGATCAGGCCGCTTTAACGCTCTTCAATTTCTTTCCCTGCCCTGGGCCCTTTCCCTTCCCGGCAGTCTTCGTGCCGTTGTGCTTGTGCAAGTACTGCGCCTCGTAATCCCCCACAATTTTGTCCAGGGTGCTGCTGATCCGAGTCTGTGTTCGTATCATTTCGATCTTGCGCCAGGCCGAGCGTTCACCCGAAGCGACGAGCTTCATGACTTCCTCTGTAGATAAACGGGCCAGCAACTTGAACGGATTGTGGAAGCGGTTGCGCGGCAGAATATTAATATCCCCAACGTAATCCTGATTCACTATGGAGACCAGCGTATTGGCTGCCTGCGCCACCGCCGAGTCGCCGCTGAGCGGCTTGTGCAGAATCGCCGCCGCCGCATTCAACCACTCTCGGGAGGTTTGTCTGGCGGTGTTCTTCAAAATGGCAAGCGTGCCACGGTGATGCTTGCTATCTGCGATAAAAGGTAACACCGCCGGGTTGGCCTGACTGACGATATAGTGGTTTACGCCATATAACCGCGCCAGGCGCTTGGTCGGCAGGTCGTCGCTGACCGAACCGTCCACCCATTTACGTGAGGGTAAATAGGACTGGCGTTCGCCCCATTTATCGCGCGCCTCCAGAGTCACCGGAGGAAAAATGCCCGGCACGGCAGCAGAGGCCATAACAGACTTTTGAATCAGTACGTTGGGTGAGGTGATAGCGTTTAACAGGCGCGATGTCTGGTGTGTTTCTACCGGTGCTACCGACACGTTGAGCATTCTGCCGGTACGCTGAAAAGCTTCCTGAAAGGTCACATCCGGAATCAGGCGCTCAATCATTTCCTGCACCTCACTGACCTGCAACATCTTCGG
>JBALVO010000067.1:0-10348 GCA_036961445.1 Halioglobus sp. | reverse complement strand
CCGGAATCAGGCGCTCAATCATTTCCTGCACCTCACTGACCTGCAACATCTTCGGCCGCAAACCACCCAGGGCGGCAATCAGCCCACTTTCCTGCTCCAGTTCCTGCACCAGGTATTCAGGGGTGAAGATTTCCTGCAATTCTTCATCGGTATGGGTACACAGGATGCTGCCAACAACAGAACCGCCGCTGGCCCCGGACATGATATTTGGCAATAAACCCTGCTCCCACAGCGCTTTTACTGCGCCCACGTGAAAATACAGCAGCATTCCGGAACCACTCATCATAAGTGCCGAGCGACCAAAGCAATGGTGGGCACGACGGAAAAATTCCAGCTTTTCCTCAAAACTGATTTCATCAACGTCCGGGCTTGCCAGCAATTCCAGCGCGTCAACGATTTCGGTCACATAGTCAACAATCAACTGCTTGGTGCCCGTCCTGGCCCGTTCATACAAGGCAGACTTACCCATTCCGCCCATGTTGCCGTGAATGCCTTCATTCAAGGTGAACAACAGACCGCGGTAATCATGTCTGGCTCGCAGGGATTGCAGGCTATCCAGGCGAATACGGATGGAAACATTATCAAATTGGCTGGATGAATCTTTCCTGCGCCAGCGGTCGTAGCCCAGCGCCTTGTCATAATCCACAGCGGCCGACTGCCACTGTTCATAACTCTCGGCCTGATCCATCGCCTTTTGCAACTTGCGGGTACCCAATATCATCGATCAGAAATCCTTATTCATACGTCGTCGGTGTTTTGCTCAGGGCGATCAATGTACTCCTAGAAGCAAAAAATCACACTATTGACATTCCGGCCGGTGAGCACTGCCGGAAACAGAAAACTGCGTTCCTCCAGCGGAAAAAATGTATAGAAAGGATCCGATTACAGTTTTTCTGCCTCAGTCTGCCAACGTTTACTCGCCGCGAGGTAACCCGAATACCTGGGATTATCAATTGCCAGTGATTTAAGTGTGCGTTGCTGCAGGTAATGTACCAGGGTCGCATCCACCCTCACCTCGCCGTTTCTGAGCTTGAGCGCGAGTTGCTGCAAGGCTCCATTGCCCGGCTCAATACCGTATGCCGTCAACGCCTGCTCATCGAGGCGATCCAACTCCGGTTGCAATTGTAGTTGCCGGGCGACAATACCCAGGCTATTGGCCGCCACCCGCGCCGTATAAGCGCTGAATCCCTCTAACTGGGGTAACACGTCCTGGCGCAGAAATTCCCTGATCGCCAGCAACAGCTCGTCCGCATGAGTCTGGCTCAACGCTATAACTCCCCTTCCAGTAATATCAACAGATCGATTTCTGATTCAGACATGCGCCGGCCCACCGCTGCCCGCTCCAGGCTCTGGTCCTGACCGCTGCGGTACATCTCGATCATGGTAAGACACACCAGCCCCCAGCTCAGGGCGCAGTAGACCTCCCAGTAACGAATCACCTTAAGGTCAGGGGCGTAACCGGTGACTGAACGATAACCGTCAAGCAACTCCTGGTACTCGCCAAAACCACCTACAGGTTTTTCAGAATGTCCAAATCGCCAGACATTGCCACACAGATAACCCAGGTCCTCCGCCGGATCGCCCAGGTGCGCCAACTCCCAATCCAGCACGGCAACCAATCCGCGCTCATCAACCAGGAGATTGCCGTTGCGAAAATCACCGTGAACCAGAGTGCGCCTGCCCGTATTTGGCATGTTCTGGCGCAGCCAATTCAGGCCCAATTGATGCACGGGGGACGCGTTACCGTACTTGTCCAGTAAACCCTGCAGCCTATCGAGATCTTCTTGCGGGCTAAGGTCGCGCAACCCCGGGGGCACTTCCGCTAGTGGAATCTGATGAATATGACCAAGAACCTCACCACACTGGCGAGCCAGTTGTTGTCGGGCCGCAGCGTAGCCGGGCTCAGCGAGAATACGAAACGGCAACGCTTCACCGCGTTCCCGACTCATAATATAACCGACGCCAAGGCCATGTTGTGGCTCAAGAACCAGCACCACAGTAGGGACGCTGACAGCGTGCGCTGCGGCCAGGCGCAGCAATAAGACTTCAGTGGACAGGTCAATCGTTCCCACCTGCACCGGGGCATCGGGGGACGGGTCATGAGAGCTTGGCAGACGTCGCAGGATCAGCGGCAAGGTTTCCTCACCAAGCTGCCAGTCCAGTGACCAGGTTTCCATATTGGCGCCGCCTGATAGACGACTAACAGCAGTTACCGCGCCAGCTAACGCGCCGCCAGCACCTGCCCGGTCACATTGCGACAATGCTGCTGCCAGTATGTCATTCACTGTGCTTAGGCGACCTGGTTAGCCTTTAACTCGCCCTCCTGTGGTGCCTTGGGAGCGGTTTTTTTGCGCGCTGCGGTCTTCTTGCGGGCGGCGGGTTTTTTGGCCGTCTTGCGCACCGCCTTATCGGGCGTAGCGGAGTGTATACGGTGTTCGCGCTGGGCTTCACGGTCTGCGCGCGTGGGCGGGGGTCGGCGGCGAGATGCCCGGGGGCGATGCACCTCCTTGGTATCAGGGCGCAAATCTCCTGCCTCAAAGCGATGCAGAAGCTCTTCCATGGTGCGACTGACCCTGGTGCAGATCCGAATCGACTCGATATTGGGGAACGTAGAGTGCTCACCCCCTTCCATCAAGCCGATCAGGTCTTTTTCAGACAAATGCGACAGCAACTTACCCGGGTTATACCACCGAAAACTGGGCACGATATTAATATCGCCACTGTACTCCTGGTCCATCAGCGCATGAACACTGTTCATCAGCATATTGAAGCGCGGCCAGTTATCCCCTTTCTTTTGCACCATACCTCGATAGAAATTGAGCAGTTCCCGGCCCATACCTATGCCCAGGCTACCCAGGGCTGATGTCAGTGCGCTGCGCTCGCCCTCTTTGCTGATAAAGGGTATAGCGATGGGATTGACCATGCTGACAATGTAGTGATTAGTGCTGTAAAGACGTGACAAGCGCTTTGCCGGCAGATCATCGGCAATTGATCCATCCACCCATTTGCGTGTGGGTAAGTAAGGCTGTGACTCACCATGCAGGTTTTTCGCCATCAACATGACCGGCGGAAATACGCCAGGCACGGCGCAGGAGGCCATGACAGCTGAGCGCACATAGACATTAGGCGAGGTAATAGCATTCAGCAGGCGCGAGCGTTGATGGGTCTCTGCCGGGGCCACGGTGATGCTGATTTGGCGGCCAGTTTTCTCGTAAGCTTCCTGGAAGGTCAGGTCGGGGACCATCCGCGCGACCAGCCGCTCCAAATCTCCGACATCAATCTGGGGGTTAGCCCCAAAAAACATGCGCGAAAAGGTACTGGCCTCTCGCTCCGCTTCAAACATCACATTAGCCGGCTCATAAAAATGCTGCAGTTCCTTATCAGAGTGGCAGCCGAGTACCCCCGCAACCAGAGAACCCGCACTGGATCCGGAAACCACCCGCGGCAACAACCCCTGATCAAGCAGACTTTTAACCACACCCAGATGATAAAAGCCCAGAACCCCGCCACCGCTGAGCATAAGCGCCGAGCGACCAAAGCAAACGTTGGCCCTGTAGAAGAAGTCCAGCTTCTCCTGTAAGTCGATATCCTTGCTATCTAACTCAGCCAGGAAGCGCAGGGAATCATCAACTTCTTCGATATACTGCTCGATCAGCTTTTTGGTACCGAATTTAGCTCGGCGATACAGGCTACTGCGCCCCATGCCTCCCATATTGCCGTGTATGCCCTCGTTCAGGGTAAATAGAAGACCATGATAATCGTGCCGGGCGCGCAGGCTGCGTATTCGGTCCAGGCGCAGGCGAATCTGTGAATAATCATACTGGTTGGCCTGGTCTACCTCGCGCCATCGTTTCTGGCCCGACAGCTCATCATGTTCCTGCGCCGCTTCACACCACTGCTCGTAAGTGGTGCACTTGTCCATTTGCTTCTCAAGTTTCTTGAGTTTGCGTGAATTCCTCACGGGTATACCTCTTGGATGGCCTGACTGCTGGCGTTAGCGACAGTTAGCATAATCCAAATAGCGGGACACTCCCAGCGGTTTGTAGGCAATGAAAACTTACCCTTTGATCCCGCTCTAATGTGGTCACTTTTCGACCAGCAGGGATGAGTTATCATTTCTGCCAGATTCTTGATACATGAGGTGCACCGGGAACCTAAAGCACTTAATATGGGGATCTTTGGTTCTAAGAAAAAAAGGCGGAATTTTTGCGCGCTTATCTATCGGTGTTCGTACTGCTGTTACTGATTTTCGGTGGCATCTCCGGCTACCTCTACACTCAATCCAGTAGTTTGTCCGGCATGGATTTTACACCTCCACCCATTACGGTCGCTGCAGCCAACGCGGAGACTGCCATCTGGCCATCACAACTGGAGGCCGTGGGCACCATCCGCGCCGCCCGGGGAGTAGAACTGAGTGCAGAAACTGACGGTGAGATTATCGCCATCGGCGTGTCCTCAGGCGAGGAAGTAACGGAAGGCCAGCTGTTGCTGACCCTGAACGACTCCCTGGAACAAGCCAGCCGCGAGCGACAGGAAGCCAATCTCACACTGGCAAATTTGTTGTACAAGCGCGACGCCAGTCTGGTAAAACAAAAATCCATCCCCCAGAGCCAATATGATCGCTCCCAGGCAAACCTCGATAGCGCGATAGCACAGCTGGCCGAGACCGAAGCTCGCCTCGATATCAAACGTATTGTCGCGCCGTTTGCCGGGACTATCGGCATTATTAAGGTGAAGGTCGGTGACTACATCGAATCCGGCACATCGATCACCACCTTGCAGGATCTGAGTGAATTGGAAATTGACTTCTCTGTACCCGCCAG
This sequence comes from Halioglobus sp., assembly GCA_036961445.1. GTDB lineage: Bacteria > Pseudomonadota > Gammaproteobacteria > Pseudomonadales > Halieaceae > JBALVO01. The sequence continues at coordinate 5,525 of JBALVO010000067.1, read as the reverse complement.
GCATTTCCCAAAATTGCGCAGGGGCTTGAAAATCCAGGTGCACACAGCGGCTTTTCCCCAGCGAACTTTTAGCGCCACTTTGCAGGCGGTAGACGCCAAGGTCGATGCAGGCACTCGCAATCTGTTACTGCGTGCCGGACTGGAAGACAGTGACGGTCTACTGCCAGGCATGTTTGCCCGCTTGATTGTCGATCTGGGTAAGCCAGTAACAGTGGTTACCGTACCTGAGACCGCCATCTCCTACTCGCTACACGGCAATGTGGTCTATGTCGTAGAAGAAATCGATGGCGAATTATTGGCGAGACCACGCATAGTGGAAACCGGTGATTCGCGGAAAGGAAAAATTGCAGTGATTGACGGAATACAGGGCGGCGAACGGGTAGTAATGGCCGGACAAAATAAGCTGCACCGCGATGCCAGGGTTGTCATCGACGACTCGGTCACCTTTTAGGTTAGCGGCGTGTCATTCACCGATCACTTTATCAAACGCCCGGTACTTGCTCTTGTTGTGAGCAGCCTGTTGTTGCTGCTTGGTACGGCTTCCATGTTTCGTGTAGGCGTGCGCGAATTTCCTGAACTGGAGCGCAGCGTAATTTATGTCGAAACCACCTATCGCGGAGCCAGCGGTCGCACGGTACAAGGCTTTGTCACCACACCATTGCAAAACCGCATTGCCGGCGCCCGCGGCATTGAGTACATGGATTCCACCAGCAATCCCGGTAAATCCAGCATCGAAATTCATGTACGTCTGGGCGAAAACAGTATTGATGTATTGTCCGAAGTTATCGCCAAGGTCAACGAGGCCCGCAGCAGTCTACCCCGGGACATTGAGGATCCGGTGATTTATAGCGCCTCTGGCGGTGACGCCATGATGTACCTGGCGTTCTACAGTCAACAAATGTCGCCCTACCAGATCTCAGATTACCTGGTGCGTAACGTACAGCCGGAGCTTGCCACCCTGGAAGGCGTGGGTAAAGCCGGAATTTTTGGCCGTTTTCTGGCCATGCGGATCTGGCTGGACCCGGTGCGCATGGCAGCATTTGGTGTTACCGCGACAGATGTGAGCGCGGCTATTGACCGTGACAACTACATCGCAACCGCCGGATCCACTGAAGGCGATCTGGTGCGTGCCACCGTCGATGCGCGCACCGACATGCAAACGGCAAAAGATTTTGAAAGCCTGGTGGTACGCCAGGTCGGTGATGAACGAGTGCGCCTTGGTGATATAGCCGACGTCGAGCTGTCAGCGGAGAGTACCCGGCTGAAAACCTTGTCCAGTGGTCGCGATGCGATATTCATGGCAATCACACCGGCACCCGACGCCAACCCGCTGGACGTTTCCAGGGCAGTACATGCAGCACTACCGCGTATTGAAGCTGGCTTGCCTGCCGATATGGAAATGTTCATGGATTGGGATGGCAGTGTGGTCATCGACGAGGCTCTGAGCGAGGTCATCACCACACTGCTTGAAGCAGGTCTAATCGTGATTCTGGTGGTCTATCTGTTTCTGGGCTCTTGGCGCGTGGTGCTGATCCCACTGGTTGCCATACCGCTATCGCTGATGGGCGTGGTATTTTTAATTCTGCTTATGGGCTTTTCGCTTAATCTTCTGACTTTGTTGGCCATGGTCATCGCCATCGGGCTGGTCGTGGACGATGCCATAGTGGTGGTGGAGAACGTACACCGACATATTGAGAATGGTAAGTCGCCGATGGACGCTGCGCTTATTGGCGCCCGCGAAGTAGCCCTGCCGGTAGTCGCCATGACACTGACCCTGGCCGCCGTTTATGCGCCTATCAGTTTTATCGGAGGACTCACCGGCGCCCTGTTCAGTGAGTTCGCCCTCACCCTGGCAGGCGCTGTAGCAGTTTCGGGGGTAGTGGCGTTGACGCTGAGTCCGATGATGTGCTCCCGGGTGCTGCAGGAAGAAAGCCAACAGGGCCGCCTCGAACAATGGCTGGATGCGCGCTTTGAATGGCTGACCGGCCGCTACCAACACCTGTTGTCAAACTGTCTGGATAATCGCGGCGCAGTCATTGTTTTCGCTGTCTGCATTTTAGCCAGCCTGCCGGTGTTGTTTTCGCTTACTCAGCAGGAACTGGCCCCGGAAGAAGACAGTGGCGGACTCTATGTTACCGGCTCCGCGCCACGCTATGCCAACCTGGACTATACGGATTACTTCCTGAATGAAGTCGTCAAGATCTGGAAAGAAATTCCCGAGATCAGCCATTCCTGGCAGGTCATCAGGCCCGACAATAACTTTGGCGGCCTTACCATGCACCACTGGGATCAACGCGAGCGCAGCCAGCAAGAGGTGCACGTAGAATTGCAGAAAAAACTGAGCGCCGTGGCAGGTATGCAGTTATTTGCTTTTGGTTCCCCGCCTTTACCCGGCTTTGACGCGGGACTACCCGTTAATTTCGTAATAGCGGCCACCGCAGACTATGAAGAGGTTTTTCGTGTGGGTGAAGAGTTGCTACAAGCGGCCAGGGAATCCGGCCTGTTTATTTTTGTCACCCAGTCGCTGGACTTCGACAGGCCGGAGATAGCGGTCAATATAGACAGGGAACGGGCCTCGCGCCTGGGCATTTCCATGCGGGACATCGGCGAAACGCTGGCGGTTATGCTGGGGGAGGCAGAGGTAAACCGGTTTTCTCTGGAAGGACGCAGCTATAAAGTCATCCCCCAGGCCGCGCGTGGTTTTCGCCTGACCAAACAAGAGCTGGCAAAATACTACCTGCGCACCGGCGGTGGCGAACTGGTGCCGCTGTCTGCCGTGATTTCCCTGGAGTCCCGGGTGGAGCCCAACGAGTTGAGCCAGTATCAACAGCTTAACAGCACGACTATCCGCGGCATGATGCTGCCGCCCAACAGTCTGGGTACCGGTCTGGAATTTCTGCGGGACAAAATGCAGGAAATAGCGCCCACCGGATTTCGCAGTGGCTACACCGGCGCCTCGCGACGCTTCATGCAGGAAACTGCCTCCTTTCCTATTTTATTTACTCTGTCCCTGATACTTATCTACCTGGTACTGGCTGCGCAATACAACAGCTTCCGTGATCCTCTGGTCGTGCTGATCTCTGTACCACTGTCAATTTTTGGGGCAGTGGTACCTATAGCCCTGGGTTTTGCCACGCTTAATATCTATACCCAGGTCGGACTACTGACCCTGATCGGCCTGATCAGCAAGCACGGCATCCTGATCGTGGACTTCGCCAATCAGTTAACCCGGGAGGGGATGGAACGCAAAGAAGCCGTATTGCAGGCCGCCGCCCTGCGCTTGCGGCCCATTCTCATGACCACCGCCGCTACCGTATTGGGCGTATGGCCCTTATTGGTGGCCTCCGGTGCCGGTGAAAACAGCCGCTATAGTATTGGCCTGATGATTACTGCCGGCATGCTGGTAGGCACCGTGTTCACCTTGTTTGTGCTGCCCACGTTCTACCTGCCGTTTGGCGCAAGCGCCAAAAACAAAGCAGACGCAGCATCGCGGGCAAGCGTGCCTATGGCAGCTCCCTAACTCTTTGGGGTGGAGTCAGAATCTTCCCGGGGTGGCACTGAGCCCTCGTCGCTACGGGCACCACCACGGTATTCATCGACCAGGTGGCGCTTGTACAGCTTGCCATTATCCATGCGCGGCAGCTTGGGGTGGAAGTCCAGCGAACGCGGCATCTTGATATGGGACAAGCGTTCGCGCAGCCACTCCATTATCTCGATTGCGGTTTCATCCGTTGCATCAGCCCAGTTCATTGGCTGGACCACCGCCTTAACCTCTTCCCCGAACTCCTCGTTGGGGATACCAAACACAGCAACATCCGCCACTTTTGTGTGGATGGCCAACAGGTTCTCGATTTCCTGTGGATAGATATTGACCCCGCCGCTGATAATCATGAAATTTTTGCGGTCAGTGAGGTATAAAAACCCATCTTCATCCACATAGCCGACGTCACCAGTGGTAGCCCAGCCCTTGTCATTATAGGCACCAGCGGTCTTGTCCGGCTCACCGTGGTACTTGAAGCGTGCCTGTTCTCCGCTAAAGTAAACGGTGCCGGTTTCGCCCTGGGCCATTTCATTGCCGTCTTCATCGACAATATGCAATTCACCCACCAGGGCGGGACCCACGGAACCTTTGTGAGTTAACCAGTTGGCAGAATCAATAATGGTCACACCAATGCCTTCGCTGGCTGCGTAATACTCGAAGATCACCTCTCCCCACCACTGGATCATCTGCGCTTTGATCTCCACCGGGCACGGTGCCGCTGCGTGAATGGCGAACTGCATGGAGCTGACATCGTATTTGTCCCTAACCTCCTGCGGTAATTTCAGCATACGGATAAACATAATGGGTACCCACTGGCTGTGGCTTACCCGATGCTCTTCGATAAGCTTGAGTGCCAGTTCAGGCTCGAACCGTTCCATTACCACTGTGGTGCCGCCCTGGTACAGGACCATCATGTTGTAGTGCAGGGGCGCTGCATGATAAAGCGGTGCCGGAGACAGGTAGACGGTCTCCTCGCTGAATCCAAATGCGGCACCCATGGACCCCACCAATGGCATGGGGGTATTCACATCGGTATCCGCTGCTGGCACAAACACACCCTTGGGTTGCCCGGTAGTACCCGAGGAATAGAGCATTGGCACACCATTACTCTCGTCCTGTATCGGGGTAATCGGTTGCGCATCGACCGCCTCTTCCCAGGATTCGAATCCAGGTTTGATACCACCGACCATATAAAAATGCTGCACGCCGGTAGCATCGGACATGACCTGTTCAGCCACAGCAGCCAGAGCCAGCGATCCTACAAACAACTTCGCACCGCAGTTTTGCAGAATATATGCGGTCTCATCCTTTTTCAGGTGGGTACTCACTGGCGTAAAAATTAACCCGGCTCTTTGCGCGGCCCAGACTATTTCCAGAAACTCGCGGTTGTTCTCCATCATCAAGCCGATGTGGTCGCCGTTTTGCAGGCCCAGGGAACGGAACAGCTGTGCTCCCTGGTTGGAGCGATCATTCAGCTCTTTATAGGTAACAATCTCACCCGACTCACCCATGATAATGGCCGGTTTATGCGGGTAGGTCTGAGCAGTAACACTGGGATGTGGCATATTAATTTCCTTACTCTTTATACTGATAATGTCGATACTATAGAAGTATCGCTGGCAAAGTTATAGAGCTATAGCGAAAGTTAGGCTGTCTCAGCGAAAACGCATTAACCCTTCCTGCATGGTGGTCGCTACCAGGTGCCCTTCGCGCGTATAAAATCGGCCCCTGGCCAGGCCTCGGCCACCACCAACACGCTCTGCCTCCATGGTTAGTAATAACCATTGATCAGCCTGGAAATCAGCGTGAAACCACAGGGCATGATCAAGACTGGCCACCTGTATGTTGGGTTCGCGATAGCTCCTGCCGTGAATCATGAGGCAGGCGTCAATCAGGTAGATATCGGAGAAATACGCCAGCAGACTTTGTTGCAATGCGCGCCCGGCAGGCACCGGACCGTTGGTCCTGACCCACACATTGAGCA
>JBALVO010000066.1:17159-19722 GCA_036961445.1 Halioglobus sp. | reverse complement strand
AAGTCCAGCCACCGCCAATACAGATTATGCAGGTTGGTGGCAAAGACATCAGCCCAGGAACCTTCACCGAGACGTTCCGTCAGTAGCTGCGGCGCCATGTCGACATAGGTCTTATGGGCCAACACTGGCGTGATCGCCTGGGCTTCCTGCAGGTAAAGCAGCAGGAGTTGTGGCAGTGCGAATAAGCAAAGTATACCCAGTGCTAACGGCAGCAGGCGTTGGTAGGACGTGCCGCGCAGCATAACCAGAACAAAGGCCAAAAGAGCATACAAAGTGAGAATATCACCGGACCATAGCAGCGCGTGCGTCACGCCAAACAGTAGTAGAAAGCCCAGGCGGCGCCGATATTTGCGCAGGAATGGTGCCGGGTTTTGCTGATTTTTCATGTACTGAATGCCGAAGCCCGCACCGAACAGCATGGAAAAAATCGCATAGAACTTGCCGTCTACCAGCCAGTAATACAACTGGTTGAAGATGCCATCCAGGTGGTAAAAAGGCAGCGCGGTGATAGCATCCAGCGGTATGAACTTGTAGCCGCTCCAACTCTGGATATTGGCGAATAAAATACCGAGTATGGCCAGGCCGCGAATGGCATCAATGATATGGATGCGTCCTGCTGCAGAGGCTGCTTGCCCGCTCACCTGTTCTGTCTGTTCAGACATATTTCTGGCCATTTGGTCGCTTGGTGCGATAAGCGGCACAGCCACTCTCGAATCTTTGCGCCGCTACATTGATTGGCATCTCGCATCCATCGCTGTGCCGTTGTGACCTACCGCGAAATACAATGAAAAGCCTCAGGGATCACTTCCCGGTGCGCCACGTTATAACTGCCCAGCGTATCGATCACAATCGTCCCTGACTTATGAACGCATACACGATACTGGCCGGGCCCCGGGGACCAAACCGACTCAGACGAGCAATGCCAGTGTATCAGCTGCTACCTCGCAGCAAGCAGGATTTTATGCAGTTCTGGCAAGTTAACTGAACCTGGCGGCGGGAGTCTGCCACCTGCGCTAACATCAACGGGCGAGGTTTGCCTCTGATCATCCCCTGGGGGCAGATGTTGAACGTCTTTTTCGGGCTTTACGCTTAGGCGCTTGGTGGACGCTTGCGCACATTTCCTGATAACTGCGCTCGATGCACTCTCCCAGGAATTCCGGATCGGGCACGATATCGCGACAGGCGGTGGGGCAGATAAACAACTCGCCGTTATAACTGGTTACCGCGAATATGGTACCCATACCATCAGCCAGGGGGCCGACGATAGACCAGAACTTCAACTCAGCGCCCTTCAGGTACAGCGGCACAGTGGGGCCGGGTACGTTGGAAATACCCACATTGAACAGGCGTTTGCCAGTACCGGCAGAGTCGAAGCCCACAGTGGAAATCATTTTCGCCGCCGCCGCCAACAGGGCTGCCGGCACATGTTTATTAAGATCCGTCAGGTCTTTGGCACCAATACCCGCCAGTGCTGTTTTCGAACTCGAGGTGTGCTCATACACGTAGCCCAGACGCTCTATCGGATCCGCGATATGCGAGCCAATCGCGGCGGCCATAAAGGTGATCTGGTTTTCCGCACCGGTCTGGGTGCCGCCTTCGACTCGGGTATTCACTGGCATCGCGGCTACCATCGAGTCCGCTGGCAACTCGCCGTGATGTTCCAGGTAATGACGCAGCCCGCCGCCGATGACTGACACCACAAGATCATTGATCGTACTGCCCGGCACCGGCTTGCGCAGGGATTTGAATTCATCCAGTTGAAAACGAGCCGACGTGAAAACCCGGTAAGGCGACACCCTCTCGTTAAACCGGGTTTTCGGAATTCCGGCATCCGACGTATGTTCTTCAACGGCGTGAGACAGGCGGTTACCGGCAAGCTGCAGCAGTTTATTTCCTACTGCTGGCAGAATATGCGACACCGGCCGGGCCAATCGCAACGGCGATGTGGCGTTATTCCACCAGGCACGAGTGGCCATCTCAAGGTTTGATGGTTCCCGTATACTCTGGCGTGTCACGACTTTATCCGAGCTGTCACCCTCGGGACTGAGATCGTGCAACCCCCAGGTCAACTCGGCCACCGCGGTGCCATCCACCGCCGCGTGGTGCATGCGGGTCAGGATGGCAAAGCAACCCTTGGGCAGCCACTCCACGTTGTCCAGGCCCTCTACCACGTACATCTCCCACAGGGGGCGGTTCATGTCGAAGTGCGGCCGCGTCAGGCGCGAGGCGAGAATGCAAAACTGTCGCCAGTCCCCGGGCTTGGGGAGGGCCACATGGGACACATGGTTCTCTACCTGAAAATTTTCATCTGTCACCCAGTACGGGTAATCCAGTGCCAGCGGCACCTGCTTCAGTTTCTGGCGAAACACCGGGGAGGTATCGATACGGGATTCGATATGCTTGAGGATCTGCTTGAAGCGTAGATTTCCTTCTGGCACCGTGGACTGGTCGTAGATGTAAATCATGGTACCGCCGGTGCTGGCCCGGTCTGTGTCCAGGTAGAGAAAGGACGCGTCCTGGCCCGACAACTGTTTGAGACCGAACATAAATCTAACCTCTGTAA
>JBALVO010000066.1:5136-17059 GCA_036961445.1 Halioglobus sp. | reverse complement strand
GCCTGCATAACCGTGGCGGCATCCAGGCGAATGGTGCGGCCGTTCATATAGCCGTTTTCCACCAGGAAGGCACAACAGTGCGCAAATTCCTGCATATCGCCCATGCGTTTGGGCGACTCGATCATGTTCACCAGCGCGTCTTGCACCTTCTGGTCCAGCGAGGCCACCATAGGGGTACCAAACAATCCCGGGCAGATCGCGTTGACGCGAATACCCAGTGGCCCCAGCTCGCGAGCAGCGGGCATATTGAGGCCCAGCACGCCGGATTTCGATGCCGAATACGCGTTCTGGCCTATCTGACCCTCATACGCAGCACCGGAAGATATATTGATCACCACGCCTCGCTCGTTACCGGCATCCGGTTCATTCAAGGCCATCTTCTCAGCGCACTTACTCATCACGTTGAACAAGCCAACCAGATTTACGTCTACCACGAAGGCGAACTTTTTCAGTGCAGTGGCCTTGCCTTCACGGTCCAGCACCTTGCACGGCGCCGGCACGCCGGCACAGTTGATATTCACGTGAATGGCGCCGAACTTTGCCATGGTGGCCTCTACCGCCGCCGCCACCGATTCCTCACTGGTAACATCGGTGGCCGCGAACAGGGCATTGTCCTCACCCAACTCCGCGACCGCGGCGTTGCCCGCTTCTTCATTCAGGTCGAAGAGGGATACCCGGGCACCCTTGCCCACGAAATAATCCGCCGTGGCGCGCCCCAATCCGGAAGCGCCGCCGGTAATGACTACGACTTTGTCTTGTAATTCCATTGCTCTGACTCCTGTGTATTGTGTCTACCTGAAGGCCTGAATACCGGTGAGGGCCCTGGCGACAATCAATTTCTGTATTTCGGTGGTGCCATCGGGGATGGGACCAATAATCGCCTCACGCACCAGGCGTTCCACGATGAACTCTTTGGTGACACCATTACCGCCGTGAATTTGCAGCGCGTCGCGGGTGGCTCTCACGCCCACTTCAGTGCCATACCATTTGGCCATGGCGCATTCCTTGTCACAGCGCTCGCCGGCATCAACCATGGACATGGCGCGCAGGGCCAACAGACGTGCGGCATCGATCTCAGTAGCCATGATGGCCAGTTTATCGGCAATCATCTGGTGTCCGGCGATGGGCTTGCCGTGCTGGGTGCGATCCTGGCTATAGCGAATAGCCTCCTCCATTGCACGGCGCCCCAGGCTGTAACCCCAGGCTGCCATGTGGCAGCGGGCCCGCTCGAAGGTCACCAGCGTGTTCTTCAAACCGGCACCGATTTCACCAACGGTATTGGCGACCGGCACCCTCACGTCGGTGAGGAATATCTGTGCGGTTGACTGGCCGTTCAAGGCGATCTTGGGAATACCGCGCACTTCGTAGCCGTGCTCTTCCCGGTCGATCAATATATGTGTCAACTCACCCTCGCCGGTTTTACAGGTGCAGACAAAAATATCCGAGTATTCACCGTTACTGATCCAGGTCTTCTCGCCGTTGATCACCCAGTCATCGCCGTCGCGCACCGCTTTAGTCTTGACCGCGGCTACGTCCGAACCCACATCCGGCTCGGAGATACCCATGGCAATGAATAGCTCTCCGCGCAACAGGCCGGGCAGGTATTTTTCTTTCAGGTGATCCGGCGCCGCATTGGCCAGTAAGTCTGCGCCCACTGCGTTGATAACAATGGGAACGCCGATATCCATGGAGGTCGCGGCCACTTCTTCAAACAGGCGCAGGTGGGTCACCCAGTCCATCTCCAGACCACCCCACTGGCTTTCGCGCGGCGCATTGATCAGGCCAAATTCCGCCAGGCTCTGCATCCATTTCTGCATTTTTTCGCGAGGAATGAAACCGTCTCCGTGCGCCAGGAATTCCGGTTCGATCACGTCATCCAGGTAGCGGCGCAGTCCATCGACTGCCATACGTTGCTCTTCTGTCATTGCAAAGCTCATAACTTATCTCCTCAATTCCGTGTGTGTTTTTTTACAGGCACAGGCATATCGTATAAGAACCCGCTGGTGATGACTTGCCGCAGCGATCACAACTGTTGACCGGTGTTGTTGTGTCACCGCGCAAACATATTCAGAACGGCAACCGCTTCCTCGTAACCGTAGAGTCCACCGCCGTTTTCCTGCACTGCGACCTTCGCCCCCTCTACCTGGCGGGCTCCGGCCTCACCGCGCAGTTGTGTCACCAGTTCGTGAATCTGTGCCAGACCGGTGGCGGAGATGGGATGGCCCCGGGATTCCAGACCGCCTGATGGGTTGATCGGTACTCTACCGCCAACCGTAAAATCACCCCGCTCCGCCGCAGGCCCGGCCTCGCCAAAGGGCACCAGTTGCAGGTTCTCCGCCTGGATGATTTCGCCCATGGCGGTGGCGTCGTGCACTTCCACCACATCGACGTCTTGCGGTCCTACGCCGGCCTTTTCGTACATTTTCCGGGCTGCAACCGCGGTGATATGGTTTTTGTAATCTGCAGGATCGCGCCCGCTGCCGGTCTGGACAATACTGGCCAGTATCCGGATGGCCCGGTTGCTGTCGCCGCCCAGTTTCTTCAGGCCGGCTTGCGTACACAGAATCACCGCAGCGGAACCGTCCGAAATAGGTGCGCACATGGGCAGGGTCAGAGGGTAGGTAATCGGCGGTGCCGCCAGTACCTGCTCAATGGTGTAGGCGTCCTGAAACTGCGCATTGGGGTTGTGCACCGAGTGTTGGTGATTCTTGGCGCACACCGCGGCGATCTGCCGCTGGGTGGTACCGAAGTTGCGCATATGCTGGCGACAGAACGCCGCATACACATCCATGAACACGCTGTAAGGCTTGGGCGAGGTTGTGCCCTCAGGCACCTCGACACCCTCGCCCAGGGCCAGCAAATTTTCTTTATTTTGCTGCAGCGTCTCAACGTCCCAACCACTGTCGAACACGCCGAACATGCGGGCCTTGTCCTCGATAAACATTTTCTCAGCGCCTACCGCCAGCACGATATCCTGATCGCCCGCGCGCAGGGCTTGTGCCGCAAGGTTGAACGCACTGCTGCCCGAGGCGCAGGCGTTCTCCAGGTTGTACATGGGGATGCCCTCAAAGCCCATGTCGCGCAAGGCGATCTGCCCGGGCACAAAGGTCTGTCCCTGCAGGTACCCTGTGGTACTGGCGGAGAAGTAGGCCGCCTCCACATCCGCAATTTGACAGTTAGCGTCCTGCAAGGCTGCGTTGACAGCTTCGCTGGTCAGCTGCTTGATAGATTTGTCGGGATAACGCCCGAAGGGGGTCATGCCCACGCCACATACATAAATCGTTTCCATAACTTTCTCCTTGCCTGGATGAAAAATTTAGCGCCCCTGAAAATCCGGTGCGCGTTTCTCAGCGAAAGCCGCCAGGCCCTCAGCCATATCAAAAGAGCGTTCGTGTTTACGCAACATCACCTGCTCGTGTTCCAGGGCCGCGTCGCGGCTCTTGTCCAGAGAAGCATTAGCGACCTCCTTCATACGCTGCAGTGCAATCGGGCTCTTTTTAGCGATAAGCTCAGCCAGATCGGTAGCCGCCTGTTCCAGTTGATCCGCCGGGAACACCTCGTTAACCAGGCCATAGCCCTTCATCTCGGCCGCGGATAGGGTTTTTCCAGTGAACAACAGGTACTTGGCGACATTATGCGGAATCAGTCGGGGTAGCACGGCTGCGCCACCGGCACCGGGATACACACCAAAATTGGCATGGGCATCACCGATATGGGCTTTTTCCGAGGCCAGGACAATATCGCAGCACATGGCCAACTCGAGTCCACCGGCCATGGTCACCCCGTTCAGGGCGGCGATTACCGGTTTCGGAAAGTCCCGCAACGGGTTCATCACGTTGTAACACACCCGGTCCAGCATATCGGGTTCGCCCGGTGGTAGATCCCTGCTGGCCAACACCTGCTTCAGGTCAGCGCCGGCACAAAATGCAGACCCTGTTCCGGTCAATACCACAACTCTCACACTGTCGTCCGCTGCAATCTGCGGCAGTAATTCTTCCATGCGCGCTATAATCGATATACTGATCGAGTTCATCGCCTTGGGGCGATTGAGTGTCAACCAGGCCGTTGTGCCCTTTTGCGTGTAGATCAGATCTTCATTGCTCATAGTGTTACCTATCCCACTTTACGATTGGTTTCTGCCCAGTATTTTTCCCGCACCTTACGGCGCAGTACTTTGCCCACTACGCTCACTGGTAGCTCGGCGACCACTTCTATCGTCTTGGGCGTTTTGTAGCCGCCCAGTTCACTGCGCACATGCTCGCGCAATTTATCGGGAGTGACGGTTTCGCCCTGCTTCAGCATGACCTCGGCATGTATCGCCTCGCCCCACTCTTCATGCGGTTTGCCCACCACGGCAGACATCAATACTGCCGGGTGACTGTTAATCGCCGCTTCCACCTCATTGGCATAAATATTGAAGCCGCCGCTGATAATCATGTCTTTCTTGCGATCCACAATATAGACAAAGCCCTGTTCATCCATACGACCCAGGTCACCGGATTTCCAGAAACCATCCTGGAATTCACTGGCGCTCTGTTCCGGACTGCCAAAGTAACCCAGGCAAATGGCGCGGGAGCGCAGCCAGATTTCGCCGGTTTCTCCCCGCGACACGGGGTTGGCATCATCATCCATAATCTGTACTTCAGCGCCGGGAGCAGGACGACCGGCTGAAGCGAGATGGGATTGATCGGAAAAGTTTTCTACCAGGTGATCAGACTTGCTCAAGGACAAAGCCACGCCGGCATGTTCCGTGGACCCATAGATCTGAATAAAGATATTGCCAAAGGTCGCCTGCAACTCGGTTAGCTTGCTGGGACTCATAGGTGCCGCCCCGTAATAGACAGTCTCCAGGGAAGCCAAACGCTGGGGCGTCGATTCATCCATGGCGAGCAAACGGTAAAGCAGTGTCGGCACCATCATCGCCATATTGATCTTTTCCCTGGCAATATTGTCACACCAGGCATCGAGGTCCGGGGTATTCATGGTAACGGTGCAACCGCCCTTGAACAGGGTCGGCAACACAAGCATGCCGCTGCCATGGGTAATCGGTGCCAAATGCAGCATTCTAGTGTCCGGGCTCCAGACAGGATCCGGCAGCGCATAGAAGCTATCCCTGCACATCAACCAGTTGTCGGTGCTGTACATGGCGCACTTGCCTCGTCCCGTGGTGCCGCCGGTAAAGCGCAGAATCAACAGATCCTCCCGGTCATCGTTAATGACATTGGGGTTGCTGTCATCAACACCGTCCAGCAATTCCCAGAAAAAGTGCACACCGGGGTAATCTTTATCAGGGCGGTCCATGCTGACGATAGTCAGCTGTCGGGCCCGTAACATCTCGTAATGGGTCTGCAACAAATCAGCCTCCAGGAAAACCACTTTCGCATCCACTGTGTCGATCTGGTAGGTGTGGTCTTCCAGGCTGTCCCGGTAATTGGTGTAGCAGGCGGCGGCCTCGCCTTTCATCGCTGTAAAAAAATGCAATAAAGACGCATTATCATTGTCGACAATATTGACCCAGTAATCACCCCGGTGCAGATCCAGTTTCTGCCGCATCATATTGACGATGCGATTGGTTAACAGGTGAAACTCCCTGAAACTGTAGCGCCGATCGCGCTCAACATTTACCAGGGCTTCCCGGTCACCGAAGGTGTCGGCCAGGCGCTCGCTGATCGTGCTGAAATTCATTTTCACGTTGCTATACCTCGATTAAGCAAAAATTCTGTAAGCAGTCTAAGCACTGAGTGGGACATTCACATGGCTGAACAATCAGGTTTATTGTCCTACCAGCCACAGACTCTGCGGCATATTCTCTCGATCACATCCGTGGACAAGGGGTAAAAAGCCGCCAGGGGATCGTGCGCCACCGCCGTGACAATATCCGGCAAGGCGGACTCGGGGATGTCGTGGCGAGAAAAATCCTGGGGATGACCCATCTCCGCCATCAGGCACCGGATCACCGCAGCGCTCTCCAGCACAATGGCCTTTGGATCAGTCGCCTGTACGGCAAATGTGTCTTTCAAGCGGTCGGCGACCGGTAGATAGAACTCGGGCATCTCCTCCAGCACAGTGGGCAGGAACACCGCGTTGGCCTCACCGTGGTGAATATGGAAAAGGGCGCCAATGGCATGGGAGAAATTGTGCACCGGTGCCGCGCCAAAATCTGCCTGCACTGCGTTACAGGCCATGGCGCTGGCATTCAACATGTTCTGGCGCGCCATCAGGTCCGCCCCGTTAGCCACCGCCAGTGGCAGGTTATCCAGGATCAGCTTCGCACCGGCCGTGGCGTGGGCCAGTCCGAAATCGTTAATGCGCGGATGGGCGATACTCTCTACCGCATGGGTCAGGGCATCCAGGCCGGTGGCCGCCGTCAGCATGGGCGGCAGGCCGGTTGTCATATGAGCATCCAGCACCGCTATATCGGCTTCCAGGTAGTGGCTCAATATCAGGTGCTTGATGCCCAGGGCCTTGTTGTATACCACCGCACCAAAGGTCAGTTCAGCCCCCGTGCCGGCTGTGGTGGGTACGGCAATATGCGGCACGCCCATATATTCCACTTCCGGCCAGTTCATGATCTTCACTGGCGATTTCAGCAGCTCACTGACACTACCGACCTTCTTGTGCAGGGCCATCTTGAGCATTTTAACGCTGTCCAGCACACTGCCACCGCCCACCGCCAACAGCCCGTCTGCCGCTGTCTCCCGGGCCATCTTCAGAGCGTCGTCGATACAACCGGACTCCGCGTCGGGCGCGGTATCGGTGAATATACCCACCAGTTTGGGGCCACCGGGCATGCGCCCTTCCTCAAATAGTCCGGCAATCTTATCGACTATGCCGACGTCCTTAAGTCCCTTGTCACTGACCAGCAATATGCGCCTGGCGCCGAGGGCATCGAACAGCCCAGGCAGGCGAACCACGGTACCCGGTCCCGCGTGGATCATGGTCCGTTGCCAATATTGAAATGCTCCTGTACTAGACATTTTTTTACACCTTTTCAAATAGTGGATGTTTGACCCGACTCAGGCGCCTCGATGCACCAATCCAAAAATCGGTTTGGCAGTGGGATCGGTCTCGAAACTCGTCATGTAGTTTTTAGTTTCCAGGTAGGAATCCATGGAAGCGATATTGATCTCGCGGCCATAGCCGCTTTGCTTGGTGCCGCCAAAAGACATGTCGCCGGTAAGCGCGTGCCAGTCGTTGATCCACACGGTTCCTGCCTCCAGCCTGTAGGCCAGGGATTGGGCAGCAATGGGGTCGCCGGTCCAGATTCCGGCGGACAGCCCATAGCAGCTGTCATTGGCCAGGGCGATCGCCTCTTCCACATCGGAGTACCTGATCACCGACAGCACCGGACCAAAAATCTCTTCCTGGTAAATGCGCATATCCGGCGTGACATCGGTAAAAATTGTCGGCTGCACAAAAAGCCCTTGTTCAAACCCGGGCACTTCCATCGGCCCACCGCCACAGGCCAGGGTCGCACCCTCGGACTGTCCCAGTTCCATATAGCCCAGCACGCGCTCGTAATGCGCCTTATAAGCCATGGGGCCCAGGGTGGTCTGCGGGTCAAAAGGCGAACCGCCGCGCAGGGCACCAGCCAACTCAACCATGCGCGCGACCACTTCATCGTGAATCGAGTCGTGCAGGAACAGGCGGGTGCCGGACACACAGATCTGCCCCGAACCCAACAGGAAGGCAACTGTCGCACCCCTGGCTGTCAGTTCGACGGGGGCGTCGGGTAAGGCGATGCCGGGGCCCTTGCCACCCAACTCCAGCGTGACCCGCTTCATGGTGTCCGCGGCCATTTTCTGTATCAGGCTGCCGGTTCTGGTGGAGCCGGTAAAAGAGATCTTGGCTACGTCCGGGTGAGACGCCAGCGCCGCGCCCGCCGTATGCCCATAGCCGGTCACCACGTTGATCACACCGGGCGGCACAACGTCCTGTAGCAGCTCAATGGCGCGCACCACTGCCAGGGAGGCCGTTTCCGCCGGCTTGAGCACCACCGTATTACCCGCCGCTATGGCGGGCAGTAATTTAACGAAGGCGAGAAACAAGGGGCCGTTCCAGGCTGGTATCAGGCCACACACACCCAGGGGTTGCTTGACGATCTTGACGTCGTAAGCCTCGGGGATAGTGCGCACCGGTGGATATTCGACAAAGGCATAATCTTCCAGGTTCTCCGCGAAGATCTGGAAAAACTGCATCACGCCAGGTATATCAAAAGACATTAAACGCGCCGCCGAGAGACCGGTACAACTGGCCTCCAGCGCCACCAGCTCTTCCAGGTTGGCGCCCAAAACCAGCCCCATGCGGGAGATGATCGCCGCCCGCTCACTGGTTGAGGTCTCTTTCCAGGTGGTAAACGCCTGCTTTGCCGCCGCGACAGCGATATCCACGTCAGCGGCGTCTCCGTCGGCGCCACGACCAGCCATTTCACCAGTCGATGGGTTAATCATGTCGATGTACTGATCCGATACCGGCGCTACCAATTCGCCGTTTATCACATGGGTTTGCACGGGTATGCTCACGCTAGTTACTCCCTCAATGGAATGTCTGGTCAATGAATAATCAGTGTAGTGCAGCTGGATAGTCCCGACTTGGCGCAAGGAACAAATTATCCGCCCCAACGGACAAACCGGGCCCGGAAGGTGCTGAGATAGCATCAGCGAACCGCGGGGAGTAGAATCAAGCATCCAATGGTTGCGGCTGGTGATTGCCGGGCGATTAAGGGATCAAAATGAATAATAAAAAACCAGACCACTCCCCGACCACCATCGGGACCTACGGCCTGGCTATAAAGAAGGCGCTGGAGGCAAATGGTTATGACACTGCGGGTATTTTTGCCGCCGCCGGCATAGCGCAGACACCCTCCAACGATCCCCTGGAGAGACTGACGACCGCACAGGTTGCGGCTCTGTTCCAGGAAAGCGTGAAGCTCACTGGCAACCCGGCCGTTGGTCTGACGGTGGCCAGGTTTATGCACCCCTCTACTCTGCATGCCCTGGGCTACTCTCTGCTGGCCAGTTCCACTTTGCGGGATTGTTGCCAGCGCCTGGTCAACTATTTCCGCCTGGCCAGCGAACAAGGGGAAGTACGAATCATCGATGAAGAGGACAAGTTCTGCATAACAACCCAGGCCCTTACTGACGGCGTGGCCTTCGAGACCATGGATGCCTGGCACGCCTTTCTGGTGCGGTTGTTTCGCTTGCTCTACAGACCTGACTTCGCGCCGGTGTCTGTCAGCCTGGCCAGGCCATGCCCCCCCGGTTGTGAAGACCAGTATCGGAAAAGCTTTCACGCCCCGGTCACCTTCGATGCCGCCTACTGTGCAATCTGTATAGACCCAGCGGTTGTGGATGAGCCTCTCATGGGCGGCAACCGTGAAATCGCCCATCAGAATGATCGTATTATCGAGGAATACCTGGCGGCCCTGGACCAGGCCGACATTGTTACCCGGGTAAAGCAGATCATCATCCAGACCCTGTCCTCCGGTAATTGCAGCAAGCAACGGGTGGCCAGTGAGATGGCGATGAGTCCCAGTGCCCTGCAGCAGAAGCTGGCGCAACTGGATTCCAGCTTCCAGGACCTGATCAACCAGGTGCGACAGTCACTGGCCCTGGCCTATATGGAACAGGCACGGGTCAGCATCACCGAGATGAGTTTTATGCTGGGTTTTTCCGATACCAGTAGCTTTACCCGGGCCTTCCGCCGCTGGACGGGGAAGTCCCCCCGGGACTACCGACGCGACCTGGGTGTGGATAGCTAACCGGTAAGGGCAAGCCCTTCCCCGGTATGACTGGCCAGGAAACGGCAGGCCTGCGGCGGGCATGGCCCCCTACCCTCCATTGATCCTTGCCAGAATGTAGTTTTTAAACTACTATGACGCCATGTATGAGGTGGAGCAAACTGAAGAGTTCGAAGCCTGGTTGGGTAAACTCCGTGACCGGAAAGCCGCAGCCAGGATCGCTGCCACCGTTCAGCGATTGGGTATGGGGTTGATGGCCGATTGGAAAGCCGTGGGCGGTGGAGTGCATGAAATCCGCCTGGTTTATGGTCCTGGTTACCGCGTCTACTTCACGTTTCAGGATGAAAAGGTAATCCTGCTCCTGTGCGGCGGTGACAAATCCAGCCAGAAACGAGATATCACCAAGGCTAAGAAATTGAAGGAGGAATACAGCAATGGTTAAACAAGCTCGCAAATTCGACGCGGCAGCCGTCCTCGACTCTGACGAGGCGATCGCCGAATACATGGCAGCTGCTTTCGAAAGCGAGGATGCCGCATTTATAGCTGATGCGGTCGGCGTGGTCGCCCGTGCACGCGGTATGAGCGATATTGCCAGGGAATCCGGCTTGTCCCGCGAACAACTCTATCGTTCGTTCAGCGTGAGTGGGAACCCCACCCTCAAGAGTATGTTGGCCGTCATGAAGGCCCTGGGCATGAAGGTCACTGCAGAAGCACTTACTAGCATAACGCCAAACAAGCCCACGACCACTAAAAAGCGCAAGACTCCTGCGAAAGCGAAAATCGCCGCCAAAGCCAAGTCACGACCCAAGAAGTCTGCCGCCGCATGAATATATGGTGCCCGTGCCGTGGAGAATTGGATCCACCCCGGGACTACCGGCGCGACCTGGGTGTGGATAGCTAACCGGTAAGGGCAAGCCCTTCCCCGGTATGACTGGCCAGGAAACGGCAGGCCCGCTCCCTCGCCTCTTGCGCCTCCGGTATAAACCCGAATGCCTGGAATACATGTGGCATGCCGTCCCACACCCGGTCTTCAACCCTGACACCCGCCGCCCGGGCACGCTCGGCGAACATCGCCGGGTGCTCTTTGAGCATTTCCTTACCTCCGGCCTCCAACAACAGGGGCGGCAATCCAGCCAGGTCACCATGGACCGGGGATACGCGAAAATCCCGGCGATCCACATCACCGAAATAAGGCGTCATCAGCTCCAGTGCCTGGGTACTGAACATGGGATCTATAGCCTGTAATTCTTCCACCGAGCTGTGCGACCAGTCGCAGTCCACACCGGGCGAAATTGCCCAGCCTGCGGCAGGCATGGGTAAGCCGGCCTGCTTGGCCATTAGCATGGTGACCAGGGTGAGATTACCCCCGGCGGAGTCACCGGCAACCATCACCTGTCCAGGTTCCACGCCCGGTTGCTGTAACAACCAGCGGTAAGTTGCCAGGCAGTCATCCGGCGCGGCGGGAAACGGGTGTTCTGGCGCCAATCGATAATCAACCAGCAAGACTCTGGCCTGCAGGCGGGCACTCAAGTCGGCGGCTAAACTGGCGTATAGCCTGGGCATATGCAGGGAAAAACCGCCTCCGTGAATGTACATCAGAACGCGCCCGGTATTGGCGCCGTAGGCAGTAATCCAGTCACAGGGAACCCCGCCGGCATCAACCCGGTGTACCGCTGCGCCACGGGGACTTTTACGGAACATGGCATCCATGAACGCCACGCGCTCGCGAATGCGCGGCACAGAGACGGCGTCGGAACGCCAGGCAGATCGAATGCCCACCTTCAATAGCGCTGCAAACGCCCGCGTACGATAACTGGCCATATTCTTCCCAACCGTTTAAACGCAGTCATTCTCTACAACAGCGCAGGCCCGTGCCCTGCCCTATGGTTAAGACTGTTGTCTGTATGATCATTACAAGCCAATCAGAGCCCTTTACCCAGCAAGGAGAACAGCCGATTTGTGTGACCTCGAAGGGAATAAAGGGCTCTGACCCCTTTACTACTTGCTCGCTTCGATCGAAGTAATGTTGTTGCCCTTGTCGAACTCGGACTTCCACTCATCCCAGGTAATGGTCTGAGCAAACTTGGGGCGAGTCAGGTCGAACATACTGTCAGCCAACGGCGGCATGTCGTAGCGCTCACAGATCAGCTCAAGGTAAGCCGCCTGATCACTGCTGTTGACCTT
>JBALVO010000066.1:0-5036 GCA_036961445.1 Halioglobus sp. | reverse complement strand
CCCTCACCACCGAGCATCACAACACGGCGCTCAGGGGCTGCAACCGCCGCGCCCAGGGCGGCCGGCGTACCGAAGCCGATTGATGCGGCCAGCGCCTGACTGATAAAATCAACGCCTTCCGGCATGTTCACGAAGGAGCCTGCCAACACCGCACTACTGGGATCAATCACCAGAATGTCGTCGGGCTGCAGAAACTGTTCCAGCCGCTTGTAGAACGGAAAGCCGGTGCAAATGGGGTCGTCACCACTACCAGGCGCTTCGGTGAAGAGCGTCGCCTTGGATGGCGCGCCCAGATTTTCCCACTTCGGTAAGCGAGACGTCAGCGCCTGCAGCACGTCTTTCATCTCAACCTGCTCGTACACCACCTCACCAATATGAACACTGTGGTCCTTGACGTTGATCATCTTGTTGGTGAAATCCAGGCCAGTGGTGAAGAAACCGGAATTGAAGTAATGCAATTCGTAACCAATAGCCAAAACCTTGTCGCAGGCAACCAGATAGTCTTCGACCGGCAGGTTGCCGAACTTGCCGCACCAGGTGCCCATAAAACCATCGTGGGTCTCATACAGTGCGGTCTTGTCCTGGAACGGTGTGGCGTAGGGAATGCCCGTGGCATGCAACAGAGCCTCGGTCTCCGCCCGCAACTTCTTACGTTGCACCGCGATACCGACAATGGCGCCCACGGTTTCGACAGCGGACAGTTCGTCGACAATATGATCAACCGCTTTAGCCAGCGTCTGCGCATCGCTCACCGGGTTTCTCAGAGGAATATTCGCCGGGATTTCTGTGTTGGCCAGCGGCTTGTGCACGTCGTCAAACTGGAAGGCCAGGACACCGGGACGCTTGTGGTACTGCATGGCGGCCAGCACCCGCTCGAACTCCTCAACACAGTTTTCGGCTGTGATGATGGCGTGGGCGGCGGACAGGGGCTCTGCCATCTTGTTGAACAGGTCGTAGTCGTGGTTCCCCAGCATATGATGAAAAACCTGGCCCGAGGCCTGCTGCTGCGTTGAGGGGAAGCCGGTCAACATCAGGGTCGTGCAATTCTCGCCGTAGGATCCTGCCAGCGCCAGGTGCGCCCCCAGCTCGGAACCGTAAGTACAGGCGAACACTCCCAGACCCCTGATACGGGAATAGCCGTCGGCGGCATAGCCGGCGTTCAGCTCGTTACAGTTGCCGCGCCACTCGATATCGGGGTCGGCGAGAATGCCGTCCAGCACCGGGTAGACATAGTCACCGGGCACACCAAAAACATCGCTCACGCCCTCTTCTTTCAGGCGGCCGAGAACGTACTGGATGACGGTTGTTTGATCTGCATTGCTCATAATATTTTTCCCAAAAATTGAATTGATCTTAAACGGCAGGCGCCAGGCCACCATCGACGTTTATGGCTGTACCTGTAATATAGGAGGCCTTGTCCGAGCACAAAAAACAGGCAAGGTTGGCCAACTCTTCGGGTCTGCCGATACGCCCCATGGGAATCTCGCCCAGTAGCTTGTCCATCGTTCTTCGCATGTGGCTGTCGTACTTTTCACCGCGACTTTGTCCCGACATTTGCTCAGACTGGATGACCCCTATACACAGTGCATTCACCAGAATATTGTCCGCCGCACCCTCGTGTGCCAGCACCTTGGTAAGCGCCATGCCCGCTGCCCTGGAGGCTGTTGTCGGCAGGCTGTTGGCGATCGGCGTCTTGGCATAGACATTGAGAGTGTTCAGGATGCGCCCCCACTGCCGCTCCCGCATCAACGGCATGGCCAGGCGACTGAAGCGTACCGCGGCCATCACCTTCAGGTCGAAATCGTTCTGCCAGTCTTCATCGGACATGGATTCGAAAGGTCCGCCCATGGAACTGCCGGCATTGTTGACAAGAATATCCACCGTGGAAAATTCCGCGACAATCCGCTCAAAGGTCTGGCCTATGTCTTCGTCATTCGACACGTCGCAGCTGTAACACGCAACACGGGCATCAGATTCCTCGTCGATCGTTGCACGGGCGCTGGCCAGGTCCGCTTCATTCCTGGCGACCAGTGCCACATTGGCGCCGGAGCGCGCAAATTCCCTGGCAATGGCCAGGCCCAAACCCTTGCTGCCACCGGTTACCAGGGCAGTTCGTCCGTCCAGCCTACATTCCATTTCGTTTTCTCCGCGACGCATTAATTAGCAACAGATGATACTCACCTGAGGACAATCTGCTCGGCCCTGCGATCATTTCATTTAGCCCACCGGACAGTGTGCTAATGGGGTCAGAGCCCTTTTTCCAAATATTCGGATAAAGGGGTCAACAAAAAGGGCTCCGACCCGTCTAATTGTCTTGTTGCCACATGGTCTGACAACATACAGAACTGGCCAATGACAGTTTTTATTTGCCCGGCAGCAGCCCCACTGCTTTGCCTATAACACGATCGATTACCCGCGGCGGCGCAAGCGCCAGCATCAA
This sequence comes from Halioglobus sp., assembly GCA_036961445.1. Taxonomy (GTDB): domain Bacteria; phylum Pseudomonadota; class Gammaproteobacteria; order Pseudomonadales; family Halieaceae; genus JBALVO01. Next base: position 2,596 of record JBALVO010000066.1, on the reverse strand, counting down.
CTTCTCAGCAATACCACTTTTAACCGCCGCATAGCGCACCCGTGGGCGCGGCGTCGTCAGCGCCTTGTGAATCAGTTTGCCCAGGCGCTCCTGAGAATAACCATCGCGGCCTTTTATGACAAACGCCTCCTGGAAGCCCTTGAGTAATGGGCCATAGGGTGAGTTTTCATAGCGTGAGGTGTCGATCTCTTCCGCCTTGTCCCAGATGGACGTCTTCACGGGGCCAGGCCCGATAACGATGACGTCTATACCGAACAGCAAGAGCTCGCGACGCAAAGCCTCGGAATAACCCTCCAGGCCAAACTTGGAAGCCGCATAGGCACCGAGAAAAGGCAGGGCCCGCACTCCCGCAACTGAGCTGATATTGACGATACGCCCCGGCTCCCCCTTGAGGGAGTCGTCGGCCCCCAGCAGCGGCGCGAACGCCTGGACTACCAGAAACGGTCCCTCCAGGTTAATCGCCAGTTGCTGACGAAACTCCCGCGGATCCATCTCAAGCATCGGCCCGGGGGCAGCGACGCCCGCATTATTTACCAGTCCGAACAACTTCCCACCATTGAGGGTCTCGCGCACCTCCAGCGCGGCGCGCCCTATCGCGGCCTCATCGGTAACGTCGAAAAGCAACGGCGTGAAATTTTGGCCAAACTCCGCCGCTAACCTGTCGGCATCAGCCTGCTTGCGAACCGATCCGAACACATGCAGACCCTGGTCGATCAATACCCTGGTTGCGCCATATCCGATACCAGTGGAAACCCCGGTAACAACGATTGATTTCACCCAATGAACTCCTGTAGAAAAACAGCAAGGAACACGATTCTTTCCGGGCGGAGCTTAACCCAGTGGTCCTGCATATCAAATTCGTATTAACAGACCAGCTATAGCCTGCCAACTTGCCCCTGACTTTTTCTACCGTAATCAGAGCCGTGAAAGGTTTAGACAACCCCTTCGCGGTCGGCCACACGCTTCGCGTACTTGTTCGCAAGTGGCACGGCGGACACACCGTGAGCTATGACACTCAGGACCACGGTCCACGTGACGACCGCGGCCAGGGTGTCAGCACCCGGCAAATTTTCTCCCAGGACGATAACGATGAAAACGATACTGGCCAGCCCACGCGGACCGAACCAACCGATAAACATCTTCGAATCAAGGCGCATCTTTATCCCGACCAGACATAACATCACTGGCAACATCCGTACGATGGTCAGGCTGAGGACAGCGTAGAGAATCACCGGCCAACTGACGTCTTGCAAACCCTTTCCGAAGGCCAGCGCGCCGAACACGAACCAGGTCAGCAGCGACATCAAATTGCCCATGCCTTCGGCCCCGGCCAACAGTTCTTCTTTTACCTCGTGATTTTTGATCAGTCCACCGAACAACAGCCCGCCCACGAACGCGCCGATGAATCCGCTGCCGCCCAACCACTGGGACAGGGCGAAGCAGAACATGGCCAGGGTTATGATCGGTATGCGGGTCCAGGCCCCAGTGATCCAACCACGCACACCGCAGAATGTAACGAGGGAACTCCCAACCAACGCCAGTATGACGCCCACCCCCGCCCCGATACCGATCTCCTCAAGCGGCAACGTCAAGATCAGGCTGGTGGTCTCATCACCGCCTGCATCGCCGGTAGCGAGCGCCAGGAAAATCAGCAGCACGGGCACGCAAATGCCATCGTTCAGACCACTTTCGACATTCAGGCTTTCACGCACAGAATCCGGGACCGATTCGTTGGTTACCACCGCCTGACCCAGCGCGGCATCTGTAGGAGCCAGCATGGTGGCCAGCAGCGCAACTTCCAGCAGCGTCAGCGAATCGAAGATGAAATAACCGGTAACCACACCTGCCGCAATGGTCAGGGGCAAACCAATCAGCAACAACCGGACCGGGATCTGCTCCACCTTGCGCAGCGTGCCCAGATTGGCATTTGCCGAATCTGCAAAGAGCACCAGCGCCAGGGTGTACTCGGCCAGCCGCTTCATCATTTCCCGATCGACATCCAGGTCGACCAGGCCCAGACCGTAAGTACCACAGGCCAGGCCTACGAACAGGTACACGACCGGGCCGCTGATCGGGGTGCGCTCCAGTCGCGAGGCCACCACGCTGTAAAAAAAGGCGAAAGCCGCCAATACGGTAAGTACCTGGTATTCAGACATAAGCTCTCCAACTGAGGGTTCGCCCGGGATCACCGGATACTGTCCTGAAAATATGATTATAGACCGAAAGGTCCATTAGTAAGTCCTCCACACTCATTGTCAGTACCCTGTTATCGGCTTTGCTGGTAATCAGGTATGCTAGATTATACGTATTTGGCTGAGGTAAAAATAAATGCCAATCGATGGCATCCTGCAACCAATCACTGTCGCCTGCCCGGATTGCGACCTGATCAACCAGTTACCCTCGCTTGCACCGGGCGAGTCGGCATCCTGCGCACGCTGCGATGCTACCCTGTCACGTAATCCTCCCAATTCCATCGCGCGCGGTATCGCACTGACCTTCACCGCGATAGTTCTATATACCATCACCTGCACCTTCCCCTTTCTGTCCTTCGGCAAGGCCGGCATTGTGGCGCATACCAAACTGTTCAGCGGTATTA
>JBALVO010000065.1:0-19789 GCA_036961445.1 Halioglobus sp. | reverse complement strand
AAATATCACGTTATAGGCGTCATTTGTCATGCCCAAACGGGCCTATCACTGTAATTTTATTAGAAATCGATCCGGCCCCGAACTGGCAGTAACGCTCTTCCAGGACGACCCAACAACCAGAGTCAAATACTTAGACTTAAGGAGTTCGTGATGAGTTTAACTAAGAAACAAATGGTCACGCTTTTCACCAATCTGGTACGAGCCTACCATTACGACAAAATGATGTACCGCAGAATGCTGCAGGGAAAACTGATTGGTTTTTATCATCCTGCCGAAGGCGGTACGGCTCCGGGTGTAGCAGCTGCCAGCTTTCTTAACAAGGATGACAACCTGTCCCCGCACCATCGTGGACACGGCATTCCCCATATGTTGAGCAAGGGGATCGATATCAAATACTACCTGGCCGAGCACACGGGCAAAGACACTGGCTGCTGTAAAGGACGCTCCGCGTTCCATTTCAGCTTCCCGGAATACAAGGTCTATATGCTATCAGGGTTTATAGGCTACAACTTCGCGCCGGTTGTCGGTTGGGGTTGGGCAGCTAAAAAACGTAATCAAGGGCAAGTGGTTATGAGTTGCTCGGGTGATGGCTCATTCGGTCAGGGTCGAGCACACGAATCAATGCTGATGGCACAAAATTGGAAGCTACCTGTCATTTACCTGTGTGAAAACAACGGCATGGCAATCCATGCTGACGTCAAGGAAATGCACCCCACTGAACATATCTCCAGTATGGCAAAAGCCTATGATATGCCGGCCGTTGTCGTCGATGGCCAGGATGTATTTGCTATTGCCGAAGTAGTAAACGAAGCGGTCAAGCGTGCTCGTCAGGGCAAAGGGCCGTCCTTCATCGAATGTAAGACGCTACGTTTCACAGAACACGATATGGGTACCCCCGATCTACACGGTTGGACCGCTCGCATGACAGACGAGGAAAGAGCCGAGTTGAGAGAAAAACGCGAACCGGTAGTGCTAGCCACCGATCGCATGTTGACTGAGGGCGTACTTACCCAGACCAAGATAGACAAGATCCACGAGGAAGCACTGGCGGAAGTCGAAGCGACGGAGCTATTTGCTGATGAAAGCGCTATCGCCCGCCCATCAGAAGCCGAGCTGCTAGATGCAGTTTTCGCGTCCTAATAAACTACGGAGTTTTAAGCCATGAGAGAAATCACCCTCGTCGACGCATTAAATGAAGCCTATCAGGAAGAGTTACGTCGTGATGACACCGTCTTTCTGATCGGTCAGGATATCCGTGGCGGCGTATTTAACCACACCATGGGATTGGTTCAGGAATTCGGTCCTGAGCGTATTATTGATACACCGATCGCCGAAAGCGGCATGTTCGGTACCGCCTTTGGTGCTGCGCAGGAGGGCTTCCGACCGATCGTGGATTTCTCTTTTGGCGGTTTCTCATACGTTGCGTTCTCGGAATGTACGGTGACTACAGGTCAGTACCATTTCCTTCACGGCAGTCAGATGCCGCTGCCACTGGTGATGACTGCAGCAGTTGGCTCAGGGATGCGCCTGGCTAACGACCATGCAATGTCAATTCACGGAGCCTTTGCGCACCACCCTGGCATCAAGGTCGTTATGCCTTCGACCCCATACGACGCCAAGGGTCTGATGAAGGCCGCAATTCGCGACAACAACCCGGTCATGCTCACCTGGCACCTGGGTACAATGATGGATCGTGGTCATGTCCCCGAAGAAGACTACGTCGTGCCATTGGGTGTCGCCAACGTTGTTCGTGAAGGCACTGACATCACTGTTTTGGCCAACGCTGTACAGCTTAAAAACACCTTACAAGTTGCAGAGAAACTCGAAGCCGAAGGCATTAGCTGTGAAGTCATTGATCCACGCAGCTTTGTCCCCTTTGATATGGATACCCTGCTCCAGTCATTGGAAAAGACCAATCATCTGGTTATTGTCGATGAGGATTGGGAGTCCGGGGGTTTTGCCGCGACCGTGTCTTCCCGCGTTATGGAACAGGGGTTCGACCTGCTTGATGCGCCGGTTATCCGGGTTTGCACTCCGAACATGCCACTACCTGGTGGCTATATGGAAGAATACATCGCACCCAACCCTGACAAAATCGAAATCGCCATTCGCACCGTTATGGGCCAATAGACCTGGAGGTTGAGATCATGAGCATCGAATTAAAAATGCCAAAGCTTGCGATGGGCATGAACGAAGGCACGGTCGACGAATGGTTAGTCAAGCCGGGTGAGTGGGTCGAAAAGGCCCAACCTATCATGACAGTCGAGACCGAAAAAGTAAGCTACGACTGCGAGTCAGCTGAAGCTGGCTTTCTCCATCAACTGTTGGACGAAGGTGAAACCGTACCGGTCGAGACTGTGATTGGTCAGTTCTTTGCGACCGAAGCCGAACTAGCGGCCGCCACGGGTGGCGAAGTAACGTCGGAGACTGCGAACCTTATCACGCCAACTACAGTGGTGCCTGATGAAACTGTAACCACGCTTGAAACCAAGGCTGATGCGCGCATTATTGCCTCGCCACTGGCTCGCAAAATTGCCAGGGACAATGGACTGGATCTGCGCCCGGTTGCCGGCAGCGGGCCCAAGGGCCGTATCATCAAAGTCGATGTGGAAGACGCACTGGCAGGGAAGGCTGAGGCGATGCCCACTTCAATTGCAGCAGCACCTGCCGCTATGACAGCCAACAGCATGCGCGAAACAGCGCGAGTGCCAATGAAGGGGATGCGCAAGACCATCGCCGATCGCATGAAGCAGAGCCTGCAGCAAACGGCACAACTGACAGCAGACTGGGACTCCGACATTACTGAACTGATGTCTATGCGCAATCGCTTCGTCTCCCGTGCTGATGTTCTGGGCACCAGGGTTTCGATGAACGCCTTTATCATCAAGGCGATCGCGTCGGCCATCAAAGAAGTACCGGTAGCCAACAGCTGCCTGGTAGATGACGAGCTGGTGATCTACGAAACCGTTAACATGGGCATCGCTATCTCCATGCCTGGAATCACCGAATATGATGGCGCACTGGTGGTTGGTGTTCTGCACAATATTGAGCGTATGGGCGTGGTCGAGATCGACAAGAACATGAAAGCACTCATCGGTCGTATCCGGGATGGCCAGGCGACAACAGAAGACATGACCGGAGCGACGATCACCCTGTCCAGCACTGCCGGCACCGCCCCCCCTGGCACCAAGTCTACGCCGGTGCTGAACCAGCCCAATGCAGCACTGATCGGCATCTCAACGGCAATAGAAAAGCCGGTTGTGGTGGATGGCGAGATTTTGATCCGCACCATGATGCCCTTGTGCCTAACTTTCGATCACTGCGTTTTTGATGGTGAGCCTGCGGCACGCTTTATGAAAGCACTGCATGACTGCCTCGAACATCCAGAACTGATGCTGGCCTAAGGCTGTATCGCCCTGCCCTACTCCATAATGTTAATCCAGCAGTAACAAAGTATAGGCCAATCATGAAAATCACTGATCTGGAAAACAAAATTGTCTTAATTACCGGAGCGGCCTCCGGCATTGGTTTAGAAATGGCGCTGGCGTTTGCAAAAGAAGGCGCAAAGGTTATTGCAACTGATATTCAGGAAGATGCTCTGGCAAAAGTTCAGTCGCAAATAGAAGCACTAGGCGGCAGCTGTACAAGCATCGTACTCAATGTCGCCGATCGTGACGCGTGGCAGGTCTTGGCCAGCAGTCTGGCCAAAGATAACAGGGTCCCGGATGTGTTAATCAACAACGCAGGGATAGGTTATATAGCCGGTTTTGTCGAGACGACCGAGGAGATGTGGCGCAGAACCCTGGATATCAACGTTTTGGGCGTTGCCTTTGGGTGCGAGGCATTTATTCCGTCTATGAAGGCGAGCGGCACACCCAAACAACTGGTAAATGTGGCGTCCATGGCTTCACGAACACCGCTTCCCAATGTGTCTGCCTATGTTGCGTCCAAGTGGGCTGTGGAAGGGCTTACAGACTCAATCGCGATGGAGCTATCCGACACCGCGATCGGGGCACTGTGTGTTCACCCGGGCGTTATTAACACGCCTATTGTGCGCAATCGACAGATGATGGGTGCGTCCATTTCAGAGCAACAGGCCGATCGCTTACAGAACTACTATACGAGCAAAGGCTGCCACCCCAGTGTTGTCGCCAATGATATCGTCGCCGCCGTAAAAAGAGGGTCCGTGAGCCTGCCAACAGGCCCGAATACCAGATTTACCTGTTTTATCGTGCGCTTGATGCCCAAAAAGATGCTCCGCAAGTTTCTCCTTAAAATGGCAGGCGATGCCGGCTATTGGGATCAAACCTCGGGTAACTAGAGCCATGACGGGTATCGATCTCCCCCGCAGGTCGTAAGTTCTTTTGCGGATTACTTTAGATGTTTCAATAGAAACGCCGCCAGCTCTGCAAAGACCTGCTCAGATTCTGGTGAGTCGATCACTTTCAGGTAGTCCCCGTGCGAGAACCCTTCATAGACGTTGAGATCGGCAACGGCGCCGGCCGTGCGTAGTTTGCGGTGAACTCGCACCGTACTGCTCAGGAACATATCGCGCGTGCCGCTGACCAGGTAGGTCGGGGGGAAACCCTTGAAATCGCCATACACCGGCGATATCAGCGGATCGGTCAAAGCATGATCGCCCGCATACAGCTTCGCGGAACCCTCCAAAATGCCTTCGTAACTGACGAGGATGTTGTCAACGCCTTCGTTCGTGAAATAGCTGTCCCCCGTCTTGGTTAGATCCGCCCAGGGAGTCCCCGCAAACAGCGCCCCCGGCACGGGAATACCGAGATCGATCAACTTGTGGGTCGATGCCAGGGTTAGACTGCCGCCAGCCGACGTGCCGCCGAGCGCCATGGACTTTGCATCGCGTTTCTTAAGCAAACTCTTCCACACCGTGACGACATCGTCGACCGCAGCCGGGAAAGGATCCTCCGGCGGCATACGATAGTCGATTGAGAGCACGGGGATAGCCGCCCTATGGGCGACGAGGATCGCTTCGAAAAGTCCCGCTCTTCCAGCGTTTACACAATAGGCCCCGCCATGCGTGTGGACGAACAGCCGATTCTTGTTTGCCGGATCGATGTTCGCCGGCGTGACGCGGTAGACCGTCACGCCCGCGATCTTCTCTTCCTTGATCGTGACCTTCAAACGCTCGGCGAGGGCCTCGCCCGCCGCAGCGGCGGGCTCGTTTCTCGCAGCGATATACTTGACCCATTCCTCATCCGTTTGGAAGGTGACGCCCTGGGCTGCCGCCACATTGGGTTGCGGCTTGCTTGCAATGGAGTCTCTGAGCGCATCGCTCGCAGCGGCAGGCACGGGCAGCGTTCTTTCCTGAAGGGTCCAGACTTTCTCGCCCGCCAATGCCTGCCCCTGAGCACCAATGATCGATATCAGCAGTGTTGCGAAAACGGCAACTACTCCGGGAGCTCCATAGCTTTTTTTCATAATCATCTTCAAGCTACTTTACCAACTCTATGTCCGGCATCTTGAACGTTTTGTCGAAGAACGCATCGGTAGGGCCATAGAAGCGAACATACAGAGTAGGCCTCTTTCCTGCCGTTGGAATCCAGTAATTCTCAAGCCCTTTAGGGGCCTTCGGGCCGAAGTACAAGGTGACACTTCCATCGTCGTTCTTTTTTTCCTTTTCCATGTCGTAGGAGGAAAGGCCATGGCGATCTTCTTTGTTATAAATGAAGGCCATGGTATATAAATCGTAGATCGTCAGCGACCAGAACTGCTTCACCGGCATATCGGCGGGAAAGTTGATCGAATAGGTTTTGCCTGCCTCCAGTTCATTCCCGTCTTTGTCAAGAACCCCACCCAGGTAAACGACGGCCGGTTTGTCTGCGATCTTGTTCGGGACGTAGGTCCCCCAATGCCAGCAGTGGAGTGCCCGTGATTCGGTATCGACCAGGTCATCCGTTTCCCAGGAAAAACCCCTGTTTGAATCGGTATACTGGGCCCAACGCCATTGCCTGTCTTCGTAATACGGTTCATCAGGCTTTCCCTTCACAAACTTTTCTTTCATATAAAAGAAGGCGTCCGCGGCGGCGGCTCTCATCGCTTTTTTGGTCTCCTCGTCCGGCGTGTAGGGTTTGCCCTTTTCAATGCCTAGAAAGGCCAGCATTCCCATCATTACTTTGTCGCGAGGGTAGGCATTCTCAATGCTGAAGATCTGATACAGATCGTCGAAGTAGTTCTCATCATAAGGTGGCAGCGTTGAAAAACGCATGTCGATGGGATCCACAAACTTGGTTGGCTTGGGATTCGGAAGCTCTGACAAGTAGTACATCTTCAGCGTCTGAGAATACTTGTAAGCTCGCTCTACGTTGCTGTCCGGCCCTGGTATTGAGCGAAACGCAAAGTTCACCTTGTAGCTGGGGCTCTTCACATGGATGTAACCTTCAGGGATCTTCTCGCTATACCCTGGAGGAGTCAGCAGGAGTTTACCGCCCTTACCCTTGTCGATGCCGGAGGGACCGACATCGGCAATGGTGATCTGCCAGTGATCCACCACCTGGCCAAACAAACTGGCATCTTCAGATGCCGGAGGAAGCTCCAGCACCGCCGGCCCATTGCGTAGATCAGTAAAGGCAAGAATGTAAGGGGTGACGGTGTTAGCCGTAAGGAGTTCAGCTTTCTGTTGCGCAGGAGCGGAAAAAGCCAAAATGACATTGTCTTCGAATCCCAGCTCTCTCGTGCCTTTTTCAAAGCCATAGATGGCAACGGCAGGAATACCCCAAAGCACGGCCTCGAAGGCGCGCTGGTACTTCAGCTGGTAGTCCAGATCTTTCACCGAGGGCTTTGACCCCGCTGGCGGTTGGCCGCCTATCGGATCCGTTGGCATCTTGGATGATTGCGCTGACGCTGAGGTCAGCATGCTGATAAGCATCAGCGCAGACAGACCGGTTGTAAAAATTCTTTTTGCTTCCACTTTGTCTATTCCTGTCACTAAGATTTAGGCGTATACCAAATTGGGGTTGTATAACCACGCTCCTGCGATACAGTCTTTGCCCCCTTGGGTATATCGGACAATGGGACATCAAAGCGGAAGGCGTCATAGGCTATCCAGGTGGGTGTTGGAATCTCGATAACGCGGACATAGTAGAAAGCGCTCTCATTGGCATCAAAATCCGGATCGGTCCACACCGTGAGCAGCTCCGCAGCACCAATGGTATTCGTCCAATTAGCCGCTCTTACGTCTACAGTGTTACCGACAGGAGGCAGCTTGCCATTGCTAACGAGCTCACGGTCACCTGACCAAGCTACGTTGTAAATCTTCTCGTGTGTTTTTCCTTTCTTATCCAACCAGCCCTTGATGATCTGAACACGATCCAGATTGGCACCGATGGGGTCACGCAATGCAGCAACCATGAAGCTGGGCGCTTCTTTCCCTTTCACAGGCTTCAAATCGCCGCCCATGGGAACGCCTTTTTCGTAACCAACAAAAGCCAGATGACGGCTATTGATGTCATCGGTTGTGAAGTCCCAGCCGCCGAAAAACCGGATCGCCATTCTTGGTCCGGTTGTGGCGTAAACCTCTTTACGTTGCATGGCGTCGTAGAGTGATTCGCGCGTATTTTCAGTAGCCCATACCGCTGTAAGCCCAGCGGCTTGCATTTCATAGTCCATGATCTGAATCTTGTCGCTTTTTGAGAACACACCACTCATACGCTCGGCAGAAGGCTCACTTCCAGGGTGTTTACCGAAGAAGTTCTCCTCTTCAATGGAAGCAAGCGAAGTGTGGGCGTCTGTGCCGGCGGCCATCCCTATTTTATAAGGATTCGTTCCAAATTTTTTCTCCAGGACTAATCCGTTCTTCATTGCTTCCCGGGCATATTCATACTCCAACATGTCATTGGTTTTGTTTACACTCGAGTCAAGATTACCTTTGTCCCACGTGTAAAAATCTGCGAACTCGTCATCGGACGAAAGAAAGGGGTGTGCTTCGCCGTCGCCTTTGATCTGCGTTACCTCATAGAGGGGTTCCCACTTGGCGCGGGATTCAACGTAGAACTTGTCGAGCTTGCGGCCGGTGAACTGCTTACCCACCGGGAACATGATGCCGTTAGACAGGTTGCCATTGTGCGCGATTGCCAATGCTGAGCCGCCTGTTTTGCTTTCATAGCTTTCCATCCATTCATACAACTTGAGCGGATCGGGACTTCCATAGGGTTCCATCATCGTAAAAGGCACCACTTGACTGGCTTTATCGCCGCCATCACGAAAAATTACGTTGCGGTGCAGGTTGCGGCCATCAGTCAACGACGTCCATTCATACCCGATAAACGCTGTGAAATGTCCGGGGTCGTTGTAATGGTCTGCTGCCTTGACCATCTTCTGCCAAATGGTGTTGTACTTCGTTGAACCTGGCGAGTAGGTCTTAGTCAGATAAGGATCCATTTCTCCCCGAGCAAATGTGTAAACCAGATCAATCCCTGCGTCGACAGACGTCTGCCCGCCTTTACTCATTGCCGTGGCCCATTTTTTGCCTTGTTCGGACTTCATGACTTCAGGGGAGCCTTTGATGATGTCCCCGGCAAATCCCATCTGATCGGAATGATCTGCTATGGCCATCCAATCTAAAGGACGGGCTAGTTTTACCGGAATCCCGGTTGAAGAAGTGACTTCTTCTCCACGCGCAAAACGCCAGGATTCGTCTAGTCCCAATGTGTTGCCAAACAGGGCCGCGTCCATGGAGTATACTGTGTGCACATGCTGGTCGCCAAAAAATGGCCGACTCGGAAAGTCACGCTGTGCATAAGGGGAATAGGACTTACCCGTATAGCCCGGCTTGATGGACTCCTCCGTTAAATTAATCCCAACTTGTTGAGCGCTGACGCCCGAACTGAGCAAGCACAAGACGATTCCAATAACTCTAGAGTTAGGTTTCATAATTATTTCTCCGTCGATTACGAGCGATTTTGATTCAAGAGGTTTTCACCTCAGTTAGGACGTACCATCACTTTGCACTGACCCGTAGGCTGGCGCAGCGCCTCGAATGCATCGGGTAGGTCGTCAAGACTAATTGTATCTGTGATCAAAAAGCTTGGGTCGATCTCTTCGCGAGCCAGGCAATCGGCCACATATTGGAACTCCGGCATGTCATAACCTATAGAGAAACTCAGGGTCACCTCTTTAAAACACGCTGTCGCCGGGTGAAAATGATCCATCTCCATACAGGTGCCAACGACGACGATCTGAGTGTGTGGTGCAATGCTGGGCAGCATGGACTGGATTATCCCTGGCTTCCCCACCGCCTCGTAAATTACGCTGGGAGGAGCACCGGTCAACTCAGCGTAGGCCGCCACTGGATCTGAGTGCTGGCTTGCATCAATAACATGAGTAGTCGCATGTTTCGCCATCTCAAGTCGTTCGGGAGATCGCTCACTGATGACCACATTCGCAATACCCTGTTGCTTCCCCCAAAGTGCAATGCCAAGGCCTATGGGACCACCGCCAATAACGAGCATTCCCTGCCTTTTAGCGGCGTCTTTACCCCAATTGAACCCATGGAGGCTTGTGGCTAGTGGCTCGATCAGGGTACCGATCTCGTTAGACACATTGGGCGCAAGCCGGATTGCGGCTTTTGCGTCAATAACGACATAGTCTGCAAACGCGCCGTCATGGGCATTAACAGCACCATTCATTAATCCGACACCAATTAGTTCAAGTTGCTCGCAAAAGACTTGCTGACCATTAAGGCAAGATTCGCATTCACCGCAAAAGTACGCAGGAAATGATGTAACGCGCTCACCTATGGACCAATTGTCTTTTTGGTCTGTACCGACCTCTACAATCTCTCCGGTGAATTCATGCCCCATAATTGTCCCCGGTGTATACATCCCACCCTCCGAAGTTCCATGGATATCACTGCCACATATACCGCAAGACGCAACTTTCACCAGCAGCTCACCGGGTCCGGGTGTTGGCTTATCCACCTGTTCGATAACCAGTGGTTGGTCGTGTGTTACAAAACGCGCTAATTTCATCATTGTGTTGACCTCTTAGGTTAATAACTATTTTTAGGTAGTATCACTACTCAGCAACGCTGACTTCGGTTTTCAACGAATTGGCGATAAAACAGTTTTTGTGTGCGCCAGCGTGCAGGCGTTTTAGCGCCGCAGCATCTGGTATTTTTTCTTCACTGAAGATGACCTTTGGTTGTAATTCAATACGAGTGACAGCTGGTATCTTATTCTCTCCTTTGCCCAGGTAACCTGTAGCAACGTCTGTATAACTTTCGACTTTGTAACCTTGCATTTCGGCGATAGCTAAAAAAGTAAGCATATGGCAGCTAGCCAATGCACTTATCATCAATTGCTCAGGATCGGCGCAGGCCGGGTCGCCCTTATAATCCTTTGCAGCCGATACCTGCATTGTCTGTGGGCCATTAACAGTGACGGTATGATTTCTGGTATAGGTGTTAGCGGCTACCGGGTTGGAGCCATTTTCCCATTGCAGTGAAATTTGATGTTCAGACATTCGTTACTCCTTAAAGTTTATGTTAGCAATCTTTCCACACTGGTTTGCGTCGCTCTGCAAATGCTTTTAAACCCTCGCGAGCATCCTCTGTCATAAGGTTGGCGACCATACGATTACTGGCATACTCATAGGCATCGTCCAGCTCCATAGACAGGTGTTTATAAAACATGTCCTTACCAAGGGTTATTGGTGTTTTACTCTTGGCGCAAATGCTGTCGGTGAGTTCTTTGATGCGCTCATCCAACTCGTCCTCTGGGCAGAAATCATTAATCAGCCCCCACTCTTTGGCCTTGGACGCATCAATGAATTTACCGGTGACCAGCATCTCGAAAGCGTTCTTACGTGACAGGTTTCTGGCTAAGGGGACCGACGGTGTAGCGCAGAACAGCCCGAAATTGATTCCTGATACGGCAAACTTTGCGGTATCACTCGCTACCGCCAGATCGCAGGTAGCGACGAGTTGGCAACCGCCCGCAGTCGCGATTCCTTGAACGCGAGCAATCACTGGCACCGGCAGGCTGGTAATCGTTTGCATCATACCGCTGCACCTGGCAAGCAGATCGTGAAAATAGTCTTCCTCATAATTGGCCGCAAACTGTTTCATGTCGTGGCCGGCACAGAAGGCTTTACCATTGGCCGCGATAACCACACAACGAACGTTTTTATCCGTTGCTATTTGATCAAGCTCCGTTTGTATTGCCGCAATCATCTCGTCTGACATAGCATTAAATTGATCTGGACGATTCATCGTCAAGGTAACGACGCCTTCGTCCGATTGTTCTCTAAGTACGTAGGGGGCATTGTTCATTGGTTTTGTAGCCGTAGTCATAACAATAGGTTCCTTTGGTAGATATTCAGTAGGGCCTGTTTACAGACCTTAATGCGATCAGAAATCAATGGGGGTTTCACCCCAATTGGCGTTCATTTTTCTTCCAGTACTTGTCGCGCACCTCTCGACGTAAGACCTTACCGACCGCACTGACGGGCAATTGATCCACGTATTTTATGCTCTTCGGTGATTTGTAGCCGCCCAGCTTTTCTTTTACGAATGCGATCAATTCTTTTTCATCCACAGACATACTGTCCCGCAATATGACTTCGGCATGAACCGACTCTCCCCATTCCTCATGCGGCACGCCAATGACCGCACAGTTCAGTACTGCTTCATGGGCATTGATTGCCGACTCCACCTCAACGGAATAGACGTTGAATCCTCCCGTGATAATCATGTCCTTTTTACGGTCGATCATGAAAATAAATCCCTGATCGTCCTGGTAGGCGATGTCACCGGACTTCCAATAACCGTCGATGAATTCGGCTTCTGTGGCCTCAGGATTTTTGTAGTAGCCGTCGATCGTGCCGCGTGAGCGCATCCAGATTTCACCGGGAGAGCCAACTTCTACTGGCTGACCATTATCGTCCATCAAGATGACTTCGATGCCAGAGACTACCTGCCCAATGGCGGAGAGCTTGGACTCACCCTCGGGCCCTTCGAGTTGGTGGGCCTGTTTGCTCAGTGAAAGTGAAATGGGTAAATGCTCGGTAGAGGCATAGACCTGAATGAAAATATTGCCAAACTTCTCCTGCAGTAGCTTTAACTTGCTCGGACTCATCGGAGCAGCACCGTAAAAGACACTGCGTAAACTTGAAAGATCAGATTCGAGCGCTTGCGGCAATTCCAGTAGTCGGTAAAGCACAGTAGGTACCGAAAACGAGTGAGTGATTTTTTCACGCTCTACCGTTTGGCAAAATTTTACCAAATCCGGTTCATTGAGCGTCACCGAACAACCGCCCGAGAAAAAACAGGGCATTAACGGCAGCATCGTGCCATGGCTAATGGGTGAAATATGAAGCAGTCGACTGGATGTTTCCCAGTCGCTGTCTGGCATCGCATAAAAACTGTCCTTGATGCAGAGCCAGTTTTGAGGGCAATAGTAGGCGGCCTTACCTTTCCCAGTGGTACCGCCCGTGAAGCGAATCAACATCATGTGATCGCAATCATCAATCTCAATATTGGGATTCTTGTCAGACACGCCTTCTAGCAAGTCCCAGAAATACAGCAGCCCTTCGCGTGCCTCATCGATCGGGTCCATACAAACAACCGTCACACCCCGCGCGCGCAGCATTGGGTAATGGCTATCCAGTAATGCATTTTCGATAAAAGCAACTTTTGGTTCTACCAGATCTACCTGGCTAATATGCTCGTCCAGGGAGTCACGAGAGTTGGTAAAAACGCCGGTCGCATTGGCCTTGAGGATGGTAAGGACATGCAGCAGAGCCATGTTGTCATTGTGGAGAATATTAATGAAGCGATCACCTTCACCCAGGGACAGGATACTGCTGATCATATTAACGATCTGGTTAGTTAGCTTGTGCAATTCAGTGAAGGTATAGCGGCGATTGCGCTCTACGTTGACCAGTGCCTCGCGGTCGCCATGCTTTGCCACCAGTGCTTCAAATTGATCGCTAAAATTAATCTTCATCGTTGATTGCAGTTGCCACTGCCTACCCATAAGTTTTCGACTCACTAAAGTTACCCGCTATTTGGCGATTACTGTTGACATTGCGCGACAATAGCGTGATAAATAGCGTCAGTATGGGATCACTAACGACAACAAAACGTTAATCAAGATTGGGCTTTCCTGTGGTGAAAAGGGTTTTTCTGGAGCCAGAATGTATTTAACAACGAGCAATGCCTTTACGGGGTTTAAGGAGGTCGTTTCGTCTCTGGGAGGCGAATCCGCGGTGTTGTTGGAGGCGTTTGGCTTCAAAGCCGATGACCTGGCGAACCCGAACAACTTATTACCCACGGGCAAAGTCATCGAATTGCTCAATTTAGCCTCCAGACAAACGGATTGTGAGTATTTCGGGTTGCTACTGGCCGCACAGCAGCCAGAGATTTTCATGGGTGTTCTTGGGCCGACAATGCGCGCTGCCGAATCACTACGCAAAGCGGTACAGTTTTTTGAACAGCATTCAGATATACAAACAACCGGTCTCAACTGGGCGCTCACAAGCGTCAGTCAGTCAGCCTATCTCCGAATTGAGTTCAAAGATGATTTACCGGGTGACACAAGGCAAGCCACCTACCTGACCGTGATGCAAGTCCGGCGGTTGATGCGCTATATTTCCGGCAATAAGTGGCAGGCCCGGCGTTATTATTTTAGCTTTCGAGCGCCCGCTGACCCATTGCCGGTGCGTCGCTTGTTGCGTGCACCAGTCGATTTTGATGCTGAGTTCAACGGGATTGAATTTGACGCCGACTTGCTCAACCTTCCCTTACCCTACCGGGATAGTTATTTACAACAGACCCTGGAGCAACAGGTCATTCAAGCAACGAGCGGCAAGCGGTTGAGCCTGGTCGAAGAGGTACAGGACTTAATGCATAAGCTACTCCTGGCTGGAGATTGCTCGATAGACATAATCGCTGACTTCTTTCCTTTCGACAGGCGTACACTTCAGCGCCGACTGAAAGCCAATAACACCTCCTATCAGCAACTTCTTGATACAGTCAGGCTGAGTGTAGCCAAGCATCATCTGGCGGACTCCGAAATCAGTGTAACCCGCTTGTCTGAGCTGTTAGATTATAGTGAACAAAGCGTGTTCTCACGCGCTTTTAAGAAGGCGACTGGACTGTCTCCCAACCAATGGCGCAATCAGCACTCGAGGTAATGCGGTCACGCCATTCGTAGTCAGAGACTTCAACGAGCCGGTGAAATCTCATGGCCCCGACCTCTGGGTGCTGTCGCCATATATCACGCTATAGACGCTATTTATCATATCCTGTAGAGCGTTTCACTGTAATTTAACCGGGAACCGATCCAACGTCGAAGCTCCTTACGCGTGAGTTTATCTGTTGACGTGACAGGAATGTTCGGTGCATTAACTCGGGCCAACTGGTCAAGACCTAACGTCGGCCGAAACTAAACGTTCAACATAATCCGATTAACTATTTCTGACAGGTGCAAGCAATCAAGAACTTAACTGAGCTCACAACCAACCGACCCGTTTTTGTTTTGCTTTGCTATTTGTTGACAGCTTTACCTGCCATGGCCAAAACCGACTCCGGGGAAGACCACTGGGTAATTGGTGGTTCTGCTTACCTCTGGGCTGCCGGAGTGGATGGGACCTCTGCTGAAGGTGATGATCTCGATATTTCCTTCACTGACATCGCCAAGGATCTTGATGGCGGAGTTATGGGTGTAGTAGCGGCTCAACATGGCAAGTGGACGTTGATAGCAGACATTATCTATCTGACCATTCAGCAGGACACCAATACCACCGCAAATCTTATCGGGCTGCCGCAAAAGATTGATACCAACGTGAAACTGAAAGGCTTTATATCGACTTTTGGCGCTGCCTATCGTGTCGTTGAAGGAGAGAAGTCTCAACTGGATTTACTAGCCGGTGCGCGCTACGGCTACATGGATGTAGATTTCGATGCTGTTATCGACTCGGAAAAGACCACATATGCTGATTCCGATTACTCCCTGGACGGCATTTTGGGGTTCCAGGCACTAATTAATCTCAATCACAGTTGGTATCTGTCCTTTTACGCAGATATCGGTGCCGGAGACAGTGAGTTGACCTGGCAGGTATGGCCCGGAGTCGGCTACAGGGTGGGAGACCTGGATGCAGTTGCGGGCTACCGCCGCCTCGAGTGGGAGACTGACAATGGTGACACTTTCGAGGACCTCGGCTTCAGCGGACCCATGCTTGGGGTCAAGTTCCGTTTTTAGCAAAATGGAGCATCACGATTATTTGGGAGCTCGGCTCTGAGACTTTCAAAGATACACCAGAAAATTAGTTTCATCTGCCTTCCGATACTTTTGCTGTGTATTTCCCACGCAGCTTATAGCCAGCGATATCTCGTCGCCAATCCCTTGGGCGGGAACATAGTAATCGAGAATGTGGTGCTGATTGACCGTTCCGGCGAGGTGGAGGACGTGAAGGTCAGTCTTAGAATTCATGACCACAAACTGGATTTAATTACGCAGGATACCTTGACGGCCGAAAAATCTGAAACAGTGCTGGATGCAAATGATGGCGTAGTCATGGGAGAGCTGAATCTAGGAGAGGCTCCCAGCTTTATGATCCTGAGCAGTGATCCGCGGGTGAATTTCGAAGTCCTTCTTGATACGGCTGTCCACACCAGTTTCGCCATGCACCAGGGAAAAATAGTACGCAACAATCTTGAGCGTATCGTTACGCCGGAACCTGCCACGAAAGCCAAGCAGGGAGGCTGGTTTGCCTATACACCTCCACCGGTTTCACTCCCCGTGGCGTACCGCAACAGAAACAAGTGGAACCGATTCGATACAGCGTGGGCCTCTGGTGCCTTCATTGGAGCTGTCGTTGTTGATCGACAGTATTGGCCAACACAAGACGAAAAAAGCGAAGCACAGGTAGGTGACTTGAAGGAGTTCGAAGAGGGCGAAATCCGGGCATTGCGCTTTGGGCTGGTTGGCAGCCTGAAATTCCCGTTTCCCGTACTCTACTCGATCTCCGCAGCGACCAATGCGTTCGACAAGGGTGTGGAAGTTGAAGATATTGACGATTTTTCATGGAATGACTGGCGCTTTGATGTGCCGGCCTTTGGAGGCAGCACGCTCAGTATTGGCAAGCAAAAGGAACCGATATCCATGGAGCGTCTTCTGACATTGGTCAATATGCCTATGCAAGAGCGGACCGCGGCATCAGACGCCTTGCTGCCCGCTCGGAATACCGGGGTGGTGTGGAGCGGCAACGCTTTCAATCGTGATGCGAGCTGGGCTGTTTCCGCCTTCAGGCCTGGTCTTGATCCGGATGCCAGTGTTGGTTTTCGTGAAAGTCCCAAGAATTACGTCGCTAGAGTTACCGCTGTGCCCTATGAGTCGGAAGAGACTAGCGACCTGGTGCATCTGGGTCTGGGCCTTCGCTATACCGACGCCGCTGCGGGGCTGCAATACCTCAGCGAGCCCGAATTCAATCTGGCGCCTAACTTCATCGACACGGGCGCCTTCCTGGCGGACGGGGCATACACCTATAACCTTGAGGCCTCCTGGCGCAGGGGTCCGCTGTGGCTGATGGGCGAATATTCGTTTCAGGACATCGAAGCGCCCGCCCTGGATAACCCCGGTCTCTCCAGCTTTTACATTCAGGCCGCCTATACGCTTACTGGAGAAAGGCGCGAGTACAACCGCCGCAGCGGGGTTTTCCGCCCCTTGCAGGTCGCCCGCTCGGTCAACCAGTTTGGTTGGGGCACCTGGGAATTGGCAGCCCGTTACTCAATGGCAGATTTCAGCGATGCAGATCTCGATGGAGGCGAACTCGATATATACTCCCTCGGTGTCAACTGGTGGCTGACCCCTGCATTCAGTTTTTCTGTGAACTATCGTTACAGCATTCTCGACCGATTTGGTGTCGAGGGCGATAGCAGCGGAATTTCCGGTCGATTGACGCTTATGCTGAATTAATTCGTCAGTGAGACCTTTGGCATGCGTCTGGATTTCCATGCTATGGCACCCAGTGGGTCGAGCAGCAGTTCTCAACTCTCGTCCGGACATGAACCCAACCCTATGGTGAATTAAGCATGAATAAAGCAATGGTGAGTCTCTTTGGCGATTGGCGTCATCTGATTGAAGAGCCCGTTTTGGTTAGTGATGTAAAAGAGACGGTTGAGCAACGCTCGGTTCCATCGTTCGGTTTTTTCTTTATGTTGGCGGCATCTGGTGTCATTGCAACATTTGGCCTGTTGTCCAATAGTGCTGCGGTGATCATAGGGGCCATGATCGTTGCGCCACTTATGAACCCTATTATTTCGTTGGCTTTTGGCGGTATCGAAGCTAACAGGGTGCTTATTTTTCGCTCACTGTTAACGATTGTCATTGGCACTATAGTGATTATCACTATGGCTTTTCTTGTTTCTGAGCTCATTGGCTGGAAGCTGGCTGGTTCGGAATTGATCGCGCGCATGAGCCCCAGTCTTCTTGATTTGGGTATTGCTGTTGCAGCAGGCGCTGCCGCTGCATTTGCATACACGCGACCAGGTGTATCTTCGGCGCTTGCCGGCATTGCCATTGCTGTCGCCCTGGTGCCGCCGTTGTGTACGGTAGGAGTCGCGCTGTCACTCGGACAAAAATCCGGTACTGATATTGGTTTTGCAATGGGAACTGTGAGTGCCCGCGGGCCATTCCTGCTTTATCTTACGAATATATTTGGCATCGTGCTGTCAGCCAGTCTGATTTTCTTTTTGCAGTACTTCCGCCGTCACGCCTCTGCACTCGTTGCGTTGGTTATTATTGGTAGTTGTTTGTTGTTGGTCATCCCGCCATTGGGGGTCAGCATGGATAACCTGTTGGTGCGCAATCTGGTGCATCGCAGTTTGACGGTTAAAACACAAGAGTTGGTGCTGGCGGATCGTGATGTGCGATTTAGCAACCTGAGCATACGTCTTAAGCAAGGCATGGCATTCGTTCGGGCTGATCTGGTTGCGGCGCAGGGCGTCTTGAGTCAGGACGTTGTGGATTCAATTCGGGACAATATGTCTAAACTGATCGAGATGCCGGTCGTTCTGGAGTTCAGCATTATTCCTGAGACCATAGTGCGCAGTGCCGATGTTGCCACAGTGGCTGAACAATAGAATTTACAACGACACTTGCCACTGCCGTTGGAACGAAACCACCTTCTGGTGCGGCTGGCGAAGTATTACTTGAGGTGCTTGGGGAGTAGCGGGCATCTATAAAACTTGAAATCAACATTCACTGGAAAAATAGCATGGATAAGTTATCAATAAGAGTAGGCTCGAACGTCATTAAGAAACATGGCGCGCTTTTTTCGACGGCGGTTTTGTCACTGGCGATGCTCGCTGGAATAAGCGCGTGTCAAAGTGATCGGAGCTCATCGGCGGCACCCGCTGTGCAGTCGCAGGTTCAGTCACAGGCCCCGGTGATGAACCCACATGAAAAGATGATTCACCGCCGCGCGATTGAAGCAGCAGTGTGGGGAATGCCAATTGAAGGCACGCGTGGATTACTTTTGGCTGCTCGTAGTGATCTCGGCGGCGACTGGAACGATATTATCTATTTCTCCAAGCCCATGGAGTCACGGCACGGCTTCCTGACAGCGAATAATCAGGTCCCTTATGTAATTGCGTCACTGAATACCAAGGACGGCCCCTTGGTTCTCGAGGTGCCGGGCGCATCGGACAAGGCCAGGTTTTTTGGCTCCTTAGTCGACGTCTGGGATTACCCTTTCACGGATGTCGGACCTGCTGGTGCAGACAAAGGTAAGGGCGGAAAGTTCTTGCTTCTACCGCCCGGATACAAAGGGGAGGTGCCGGAAGGCTACCTCGTCTTTCGTCCGTATAGCTATGCAGTTCACATCGCATTGCGACCCGTAGCAGAGCCAGGCGCGACGATGGAGGACCAGGTGGCCTACGCCAAGACACTGAAGCTCTATCGCTTAAGTGAGGCATCAAATCCACCGCCGACGAACTTCATCGATGCCTACTCCAATGCGTGGGACACGCTACCGAAGTACGACATTTCGTTCTTTTACGACATGGCTGCCACGATCAACGAGGAACCGGTACTGGAACGTGATCTGGCGATGATGGGTATTCTCTCCTCTATCGGTATTGAGAAAGGCAAGGCGTTTAATCCCGATGCGAGGACGCAGGAAATTCTCGAGCTGGCGATAAAAGACGCCTATGACTACATGCAGGATCTGTTTGTGAGGAAGGCATTCAGCAATTACATCGAAGGCACTCAATGGTCGAATTTCAACCTGTCGCCGGAGCAGGCAAAGGCCGGATGGCCGTTCGTGACCGAAGATCGCATGCTTATTGACGAGCGCACTAACCTTTACCACTACGCCACGTTCATGCCCAAGGCGCTGGGAGGCGGCAGCTTCTATCTCACCAGTCTCTTCGATAGCGAAGGCAACTTGTTCGACGGAGAATCCACCTACAAGATGAATGTTCCAGCAGACACGCCAGCCGGCGATTTCTGGTCGGCTATTGCGTATAGCTTTGCAACGCATGGTTTCATCGTAGGTTCGGAGCGCGTTGGCATTTCATCGCTTGATAAGGACAGCCTGCAAGTCAACGCCGATGGCTCGGTGGATCTCTACTTCGCCCCCATCGCACCAGAGGGGCAGGAGTCGAACTGGATTCCCACGAGGGAAGCCTTCTGGATCGTGTTACGCCTTTACGGGCCGCAAGAGCCCCTATTCGATAAGTCCTGGAGTCTCCCGGATGTCGAGAAAATCAAATAGAACACACATTAATCAAAAGAGAGTCAGATATGAAAGCACAATCGAC
>JBALVO010000064.1:0-20181 GCA_036961445.1 Halioglobus sp. | reverse complement strand
TCACTGGGCACGACCTGCCAGCGCTCCCCGAGCTTGACCCGGGCCCGATTGTGCGCCTGATTATAAATGAGCGATACCGGACAGGTACCGCCACCAGCCCCGGCCAGGGTTTGCTCCAGCAGCGCTGTCACATCATCGGTAAGCATTTCGTGACTGACTTCTATGGACAACTCCGAGACGTAGTTTTCACGTGCCTGCAACAGACTGCGTACGCCCTTGGCGCGCATTGCCAGACCGCCGGAATAATCATCGTGCGCGACCAGACCTTCCACGATCACCAGCTGGTCCTTACCCAGCAACTCCCGGTGCTCGTTATAGGCTTCGGCATATACGGTAACTTCAATACGGGCACTGCGATCGTCCAACTGAATGATGGCCATGGTGTCGCCACGTTTGGTCTTCATGGTGCGAGTGGCGACAATCAGCCCCGCCAGCACCTGGCTACCCTGCTTGTCTGCACGTAAATCTGCTATGCGTGTGGGTGCAAATTTACGCACCTCAGCCTCGTATTCGTCGATGGGATGACCTGTGACATAAAGGCCAAGGGTATCTTTCTCGCCACCGAGACGCTCCTTGGGCGTCCACTGACGTGCTCCGCGGAACGGCCCGTATACATCACCATGGCCGTTGGCCTGACTGGGTACAACTTCCCCGAATAAATCTGCGATCCCGCAGTCGCGATTGCTAGCACTTTGCTCGGCCGCTTTGAGGGCGTCTTCCAGACTGCTCATCAGTACCCAGCGACTTTCCCCCAGGGAATCAAACGCGCCGGAGCGCACCAGCGCGTCGATTGCCCGACGATTGACCTTGCGCGGCTCTGTGCGGGCACAAAAATCAAACAGATCCAGAAACGGCCCCGCCTCGGCGAGGGTGGCCAGAATATTCTCAATAGGACCTTCACCCAGCCCCTTGATCGCGCCCAGACCATAAATAATGTCGCCGTCAGGGTTAACCGTGAACATGTACTGCCCCTCATTCACATCGGGCAGTTTCAGGCTCAGTTTCATGGCCCGACACTCTTCGACAAACACCACAATTTTATCGGTGTTTTGCAATTCTGAGCTCATTACAGCGGCCATGAACTGTGCCGGATAATGCGTCTTGAGCCACGCGGTCTGGTAGGACACCAGGGCATAAGCCGCCGAGTGCGACTTGTTGAATCCGTAGCCGGCAAACTTCTCAACCAGGTCAAAGATCTTGATCGCCAGAGTGCCATCAACGCCCTTGGCCTTGGCGCCATCTTCAAAGATCTCTCGCTGCTTGGCCATCTCCTCGGGTTTTTTCTTGCCCATGGCACGGCGCAGCATATCGGCTCCACCCAGGGTGTACCCGGCCAGCTCCTGGGCAATCTGCATAACCTGTTCCTGATACAGGATAATGCCGTAGGTGGGCTGCAAAATCGGCTGCAACCATTCATGCTGGTATTGCGCATCCGGGTAGGAAACTATCTCCCGACCGTGCTTACGGTTTATAAAGTTATCCACCATGCCAGACTGCAACGGCCCCGGACGGAACAGCGCTACCAGGGCAATAATA
Organism: Halioglobus sp.; assembly: GCA_036961445.1. GTDB lineage: Bacteria > Pseudomonadota > Gammaproteobacteria > Pseudomonadales > Halieaceae > JBALVO01. The sequence continues at coordinate 18,645 of JBALVO010000064.1, read as the reverse complement.
TCTTCGAAACAATCAGGCTGCAGGCGCTTGATCAAATCCTTCATGCCGCGGGACTCCAACTGGAATACCGCGGTGGTTTCCGCCGATTGCAACAGGTCAAAGCTGGGCTGGTCATCCAACGGGATCTGCATCACATCCAGCGGCAGCTCGCCCTCAGCTTCCCGCACGGCGTTAATCATTTTCACTGCCCAATCAATGATGGTCAGGGTGCGCAAGCCCAGGAAGTCGAACTTGACCAGGCCGGCATCCTCCACGTCGCCCTTGTCATACTGGGTGACCAGGCCACCGCCGCTCTCATCACAATACAGGGGAGAGAAATCCGTTAATTTGGACGGCGCGATAACCACACCACCGGCGTGCTTGCCCACGTTGCGCGTAATACCTTCGAGCTGCACCGCCATGTCCCAGATTTCCTGAGCCTGGGGATCATCGCGCAAGAAATCACGCAGGGGCTCCTCCTGCTCCACGGCCTTGTCCAGGGTCATTCCCACTTCAAAGGGAATCATTTTGGACAGTTTGTCCGCCAGCCCATAAGACTTGCCCTGCACCCGGGCCACGTCGCGTACTACCGCCTTGGCCGCCATGGTGCCAAAGGTAATTATCTGCGATACCGCCTCGCGACCGTAGGTATCGGCAACATAGTCAATAACCCGATCCCGCTTCTCCATGCAGAAGTCCACATCGAAGTCGGGCATGGACACCCGTTCCGGGTTCAGAAAACGCTCGAACAGCAGATCATACTCAAGCGGGTCAAGGTCGGTAATCTCCAGCGCATAAGCCACCAGCGAGCCGGCGCCAGAGCCGCGTCCGGGGCCAACGGGAATATCGTGTTGCTTGGCCCAGCGGATAAAATCCATCACGATCAGGAAGTAACCGGGAAACCCCATCTGGATAATGGTGTTTAACTCAAAATCCAGTCGCTGCCGATAACTTTGCCGGGTTTGTTCGAAGCTATCTGCGGCAGGATCAAACAACTCCTCCAGACGTTTATCCAGACCATCATGCGACAGCTGCCGAAAGAATTCGTCCATGGTCAGGCCGGACGGTACCGGAAAGTCCGGCAGATAGGGCTTACCCAGTTCCAGTACGACATTGCAACGGCGGGCTATTTCCACGGTATTGGCCAGGGCCTCAGGGATATCGACAAATAATTCAGCCATCTCCTGTGGCGAGCGCAAATACTGTTCAGCGCTAAATATGCGCGCGCGTCTGGGGTCGTCCAGACTACGCCCCTCGCCGATGCACACCCTTGCCTCGTGGGCCTCGAATTCAGAGGCATCAAGGAACCTGACATCGTTGGTAGCCACCACTGGACATTGCAGTTCATGCGCCAGCGCAACCGCGGCGTGCACCTGCGCTTCATCCCCCTCACGCCCGGTGCGGTGCAGCTCTAGATAGAAACGTCCGGGATACAGCTGCATCCAGAATTTGGCGCGCTCCTGGGCGAGCTCCTTTTTACCACCCAGCAGCGCTTGCCCCACCTCACCTGCGGCACCGGCAGACAGGCCGATAACGCCCTCGGCACATTCGGCCAGCCAGGATTTGTGCACATAGGGAAAACCCAGATACTGGCCCTCGGTATAAGACCTGGAAATCAGCAGCGTCAGGTTGCGGTAACCTGCCTGATTCATGGCCAGTAGACACACCGAACAGGCCCGCTCCGGATCATCGGCATCCATTACCATCAGATCCACACCAAAAATAGGCTGGATTCCGGCGGCGAAGGCAGCCTTATAAACCTTAACCAGGCCGTAAAAATTACACACGTCGGTGACGGCCACCGCGGGCATGCCCAGTTCAGCGACCCGGTTTACCAGGGGCTTTATCCGGACCAGGCCGTCGATAATTGAGTATTCAGTATGGAGGCGAAGATGAACAAAATCAGTCATCGTATGATTGTACGTCGCTTGCCGGAAATGTTGTACCGAAGCTAGGCCTCACCGAGTAATTTTTTTACCGGACCGAAGCTGCGCCGATGCACGGGGGTAACACCCAGTGATTGCAATGCCTTTAAATGAAAGGCGGTGGGGTAGCCCTTATGTGCCGCAAAGCCATAGCCAGGGTACTCGTTTTCCAGTGCCCTGAGCTCGCCGTCACGTTGTACCTTGGCCAGGATGGATGCCGCGGCAATTGCCGGAACCCTATCGTCGCCCTTCACCACCGGCTCTGACGCATAATCCCAACGCGGCAGACGGTTGCCATCAACCAGTACGTAGCCAGGCTGGGGCGCCAGTGCCTGCACTGCCCGGTGCATGGCCAACAGGGAGGCCTGTAAAATATTAATGGCATCTATCTCGGCGACGCTGGCCCTGGCTATGGACCAGGCCAGGGCGCGCTCGCGAATCAAATACGCCAACTCCTCGCGCCGGGACTCAGACAATTTCTTGGAGTCACGCAGGCCGACAATAGGACGTTGTGGATCAAGAATAACCGCCGCGGCTACGACATCTCCTGCCAACGGCCCTCGCCCCACCTCATCTACACCAGCCAGATGGGGGCCGCTGTAAGTGACTTCAAACAGATCTTTAATAGTGCGTCCCCTGCCTGGATGCTACCAGTTCCACCAACGCGCTCGCCGCCTGGCGGGCGTAATTGTGCCGTAATTGTTCATGAATGGCAGCAAACTCGCGCAGTTGCGCGGTCTTTGCGCCACTGGCAGCCAACAGCGGCTGCACGGCAGACAATATGGCCTGGGCATTAGCACCGCTTTGCAATAACTCAGGCACCAGCGCCTTCCCGGTAAGCACATTAGGCAGCGCCACGTACCGGGTTTTTACCAGCGCGGACAGCAGTAACCAGGTGAGGGCCCCGGTACGGTATGCCACGACCATAGGCCGTTGCAATAGAGCTGCTTCCAGGGTCGCCGTACCCGATGCCAACAGAACGGTGTCTGCCGCCGCCATCGCCTCCCTGGATTGCCCCGCTAGCAGAGTCACCGGCAGCTGCGGATACGCTTGCAACAAACGGCGCAGCTCATCAGCCAGCAAACTGCTGGCAGCCGGAAGCACAAAAGACATGCGCTTGTCGGCCTGCCACAAACGCTGGGCAACCTGCAAAAACAGCGGTGCCAACAGCCGCACCTCACTGCCACGGCTACCCGGCAACAGCGCTAACAGCTTGCCCTGAGCTGTGAGCCCCAGTGAGGCCCTGGCGGCCTGCATATCCACTTGCTGCGGGATCTCATCTGCCAGTGGATGTCCGACAAAGCGCACAGCGATACCATGCTGCTGATATATCCCGGTTTCAAAAGGAAACAGGCACAACATCAAATCCACAGCCCGTTTTATTTTTTTGATGCGCCGCTGACGCCAGGCCCACACCGAGGGACTCACCAGGTGAGCGGTGGGCACCCCGATCCTGCGCAACTTCAGCTCTAGCTGTAAATTGAAGTCCGGAGAGTCTATTCCCAGGAACAGATCCGGTGGATTTTCTCGAAAATATTTGAATACCGTCGCGCGTATGCGCAGCAACTCAGGCAGACGCTTGAGCGGTTCCACCAGGCCCATGACCGACAGTCGTTCCATGGGAAACATACTGTCCAGGCCTTCGGCCTGCATCAAGGGTCCACCTATGCCCTCAACAATAACCTCGTCGTACTGAGCTTTCAGTGCGGCCAGTACCCTGGATCCGAGAATGTCGCCGGAGGCTTCGCCGGCCAGCACACCAATGCGCAGGCGCCGGGACATCAACTGGAGTAAGCTGGGGGCATCGGGTCGCTAACGGACGATGCCGCGCTCCGATGCACGAATAGAGTCGATCAATACGACGACTTCTGGTGTCTTGCCAAACATGGATTCCATCCGCTGCAAGGCCATATCCAGCGTCAAACCCTGTCGATACAGTACCTTGAAGGCGCGCCGCAACTGACTGATAGCATCAGAGGAAAAACCACGACGACGCAACCCTTCCAGGTTGATCGTCTTGGCCTGTGCGGGGGAGCCGCTCACAGTGACATAGGCTGGCACGTCCTTGCCAATGGCGCTCGCCATACCGGTAAAACTGTGCGCGCCGATCTGACAGAACTGATGCACCAGCGTGAAGCCGCTAAGAGTCGCCCAGTCGCCAATCCTCACATGGCCAGCCAGCGCACAATTATTAACCAGTATCGTGTTATTGCCGATCACACAGTCATGCGCAATATGCACGTAGGACATAATCAGGTTGTTGTCACCGATAGTGGTCTCTGATCGATCCTGCACTGTGCCCCTATGGATAGTCACGTTTTCGCGGATAACGTTGTTGTCACCGATGACCAGGCGCGTAGGCTCATTGTTATATTTAAGGTCCGGCGTGCCCTCGCCGATAGAGGAAAACTGGAAGATATGATTCCCGGCGCCAATACGGGTGGGCCCGCGGATGACCACATGAGGTTCGATAATACAGCCAGGGCCAATCTCTACATCTGGACCGATCATGCTCCAGGGCCCCACAATCACATCGTCGGCCAACTTGGCAGCGGGGTCGACAATGGCCTGGCTGTGTATCATTCAGACGGGCCTGTCGGCACACAAAATAGTGGCAGATGCAGCCAGTTCACCCTCTACATCGGAGCTGACATCGAACTTCCAGATGCCACGCCGCTCAGAAACCAGAGACGCGCGCAGCATGACTTTATCACCAGGGACACAGGGGCGCTTGAAGCGCAATTTGTCGGCACCGGCAAAGTAATAGATGGAACCATCACCGGCCGTTTTTCCCTGACTATAAAAGCCCAATATTCCAGCCGCCTGTGCCATCGCCTCCACCATCAGCACACCGGGAAAAATAGGCTTTTCCGGAAAATGGCCATTAAAGAAGGCTTCGTTAGCGCTGAGGTTTTTATAGGCTACAATGGATTCACCCGCAGTAATCTCCAGCACCCGGTCGACCAGCAAAAACGGATAGCGGTGCGGCAGGTACTTGCGAATTTCTGCGTTGTCCATCATCTGTAGGGTTATCCTTCTTTTCTTGCTTAACGCTGTTTTTCCAGCGCACTGAGTCGTCGTTGTATAGCGTCAAGCTGGGAAAACCTCACCGCGCTGCGTTTCCACTCCGCGGTGCTCGCCATGGGCGTACCGGATGAATAGGAACCTGCTTGCGTGATGGATTTGGTCACCATGGTCATCCCTGTGACATGTACATTGTCACAGATTTCCACATGGCCTACGACGCCTACGCCCCCGGCTAACGTACAATTGGCCCCTATAATCGTGCTTCCAGCCAGACCCGTGCAACCTGCGATCGCGGTATTTTTGCCGATGCGGCAGTTATGACCGATCTGTACCTGGTTGTCGATGATCACACCATCGTCTATCACGGTGTGATCCAGAGCACCCCGATCGATAGTCGTGGCTGCGCCTATCTCCACGTTATCGCCTATACGCACGCCACCAAGCTGGCAAATTTTCTCCCAGCCTTCAGGCCCCGGCGCGAACCCGAATCCGTCGGCTCCCAACACAGCCTGAGCGTGAATCACGCAGTTTTGTCCCACGTGTACGTCGTGATACAAGACAGCGCCGGGATAGACCTGGCTACCCATTCCCAGGCGACTGTCCCGCCCTATATAGGCATTAGCTCCAACCACCACCCCGGCAGCGAGCTGGGCCCCGGACTCGATCACGGCATTGGCCGCCACCGAGGCGGTGTCATGTACCCGGGCATCGGGCGCGACCGACGCAGTGGCATGCACGCCACTGACAGGCTGTGGCGACCGGTCAAATAACTGCGAGGCACGCGCGTAGGACAGATAGGGGAAATCGGAGATCAAATAGTCAGTAGGACAGCGGTCAACAAAATCGGGGGGCAGGATAACCGCGCCAGAACGGGTCTGGGCCAACTGCGCTAACTGTTTATTGCCGACCATAAAGGCCAGGTCCCCTGGCGTCGCTGTCGCCAGGGTGGCCATACCTGTTAGCTTGCGCTGTGCATCACCGCAGAACGTCAGATCAAGAAGATCCGCCAGTTCTGCCAGACAATACACAGAAAATTTACTCTGCTGGTAGCTGGTTAAGCTTGTCCGTCACCTTGGCGGTCAGGCTGTAACCTGCATCGGCATGAATGACCGAAGAGCGTTGCAACAACAGCCCAATCCCTTCGGAGCTGATCAGCTCACGCAATACTTCCTGAACTTTTGGCGCCATTTCCTGCAGCAGCGCCTGTCCGGCGGACTGCTCTGCTTTTTGCAGTTTTCCGGTGACGTGTTCCAGATCAGCCTGCTTGCCGGCCAATTTCTGGCGTGCGGCAACCTGCTGTTCCTGGCTCATTACCGCGGCATCTTTCTGGAACTTCGTAACGATTTCATCGAATTCGGCCTTAAGGCGATCGAATTCGGCCTTATCGGACTTGTAGTCGACTTCATCGCGCACAGCCGTCAGGCGTTTCTGCGCAAGGTCGGTTTGCAGGATGGCCTCCTGCAGATCAACCACGGCGATTTTGCCCTGGGCCCAGCCCAGCGTTGGCATTGATAAAACGAATACTGCAAAAGCGACTTTCAATAATCTAGACACGATTTTCTCCAAAATTTAACAATAATAAAATCAGAAACCCCGACCAAGGGTAAACTGGAATACTTCTTCCTGATCGAAATCACCTGAATTAAGCGGTTTGGCCAAACTGAAGGTCATGGGACCAAACCCGGTGATCCACGTTACACCCACGCCGACCGAGTAACGTAACTCGTCCAAATCCACATCAAAACAGTTCAACTGGCTCTTGCGGCAATTGGTATCGAACACGTTACCCCCATCCAGGAAAAAGGCGGAACGTAATTTACTGCGGTCTTTGATAAAAGGCAGAGGGAACAATAGCTCGGCACTACCTTCCATCAACACATTACCCCCAAAGGGGTCGCCATTGTTGTTAACCTGACTGGCGACCAGCTTGGTCTCCGGGCAGTCCTGGGCAGTGGGGTCAGTACAGGCGGCGACGTAGCCAAACAGGTCCCCGTTGGGACCCCCTTGCTCGATGGGGTTACCATTTTCGTCGATTTCGGTTACCGGTGCATCAATAAAGTATTGCTCAGCAGGGGTACTGCGCGGACCCAAAGTATTGCTCTGATAGCCGCGCACTGAACCAAAACCACCGGCGAAAAAATGCTCATAAAATGGCAGTTCGCTGGTCTCACCGTAGCCATCTCCGTATCCCAAATCCGTGCGCAAGCGCAGGGTCCAGGAGGTGAGCAGTGGCACCGGTAAGTAAATCTCCCCGCGATAGGTGACCTTGTAGAACTCCAGGTCGGAGGCGCCGGGGGCCGACACCTCCATTGCTAACGACTGCGACGCACCCCGCGTTGCCATGCGTCCACGGTTCAGCGTCGACTGACTCCAGCTGGTAGTCATCGTCCAGTTGAGGAATTCGTTACCATTTTCATCCAGAAAACCAGGGGCATCCGGTACCACAATATAAGAAGGTGGGATTTCGTCCAGCGGCAGGAGTTCTTCTGGAGCCGAATAAGTCCCGTTAGTCCGATCAAGCGTGCTTTGGTACCAGAAATCAACACCTTGCTCAAAACGCGGGCTGGCCTGAATTTCCTGCACCGCGAAGCGCCCAGTGGTGATATCCGTATTGGACACACCAAAACTGAAGCCCAGGCGCTCAGTTTCCTTGATCGGGTAGCCAAAGTTTATGGCACCGCCAAGTGTGTTGGTGCTGTAGCTGGCAATGTTAACTTCATCCAGGTCGGTGGAGCGATAGAATATGTTAAAGCCACGACTCACCCCGTCCTCAGTGAAATACGGGTTGGTGTAGCTGAAATTGTAAACGTCCTGGTATCTGGATGAGTTCAGGCCAATGCCAATGCGCTTTCCAGTGCCCATGAAGTTGTCCTGCTGCAGGTTCAAACCAAGAATCAGGCCCGCGTCCTGCGCGAAACCAAAACTGGCACCAATGCTGCCCGATGACTGTTCTTCCACTTCAATTTCCACATCGATGAGGTCGTCATGGCCAGCCACTTCAGGGGTCTCTACTGTGGCCTTACTGAAAAAGCCCAGGCGCTCCAGGCGGACCCGTGACTGCTCAATGGCCGCAGCTGAGGCCGGAGCGCTCTCCATCTGGCGCATTTCCCGGCGCAGCACATCATCTGAGGTCTTCAGGTTGCCCTTAAAGCTGATGCGGCGTACATAGGTGCGCTTGCCCGGATCAACGAAAAACTTCATTGATACTGTTTTGTCCTCGTCGTTCACCTCAGGAATACCGGTCACCTTGGCAAAATTGTAGCCCTCATTGCCCAGACGGCGAGTCAGGTATTCCTCGGTTGAGGTCACCAACTGCTGTGAAAAGGTCTGGCCTTCAGCTACCAGCAGAAAACGGCTGAGGTCGGTCTCCGGCAGCACCAGGTCGCCGGACAGGCCTACCGAGCTAATTGTAAACTTCTCTCCCTCGGACACATTGGCGGTAATGTATACCTCCCTTTTGTTGGGAGATACTGACACCTGGGTCGAATCAATGCGGAATTGCAGATAGCCCCGATCCATATAATAGGAAGTGAGGGTCTCCAGATCACCGGTCAATTTCTCCCGCGAGTACTTGTCATCATTGGTGAAAAAAGACAGCCAACCCGTCGTATGTAATTCAAACAGTTCGGCGAGCTGTTCCTCATCGTAAACTTCATTGCCTACTACATTGATGTGCTTAATCGCGGCTACTGTGCCCTCATCAACATCGATGTTGATGGTTACCCGGTTGCGCGGCTCCGGGATTACCTCGGTTTCGATATTTGCATCATAACGGCCCTGTTGCACATACTGGCGCTGCAGTTCCAGCTGCATGCCTTCCAAAGTGGAGCGCTGAAACACCTGGCCTACCGCCAGGCCAGAGCCTTTGAGACCCTCCAGCAGGGACTCTGTTTCAATGGCCTTGTTACCCTCGATATTGATCTCACTGATGCTGGGACGCTCGGTCACAATGACCACCAGGACGTTGCCGTCGCGGCCAATACGAATATCATCAAAATTGCCCGTAGCAAACAGGCCTCTCGCTGCCTCTCTGACTGCTCTGGCGTCGATTACATCGCCCACGGCCACGGGCAATGCCGCGAACACGCTGCCAGCGGATATGCGCTGCAGACCCTCGACACGAATATCAGAAATGGTAAAGGTCTGGGCAGAGACCAATGGTGCCATTAGCAACAGAACCAGGACCAAAAATTTGGGCATGCGTTTTATCAAAATTCACTCAATCGACGGATGTCGCCAGGAAGCGGAACATCTTCGTTTACGTATATTTTCGCCACAATCGTTATTATCGTTACAATCGCGCAAAATCGTTGTAAAGGGCCAACACCATAATCCCCAGCACCATAAAAAGCCCCACCTGGTAACCGAAGGTCTGTATTTTCTCAGGTACTGGCCGGCCAGCCAATAGCTCCACAAAATAAAACAACAGATGCCCTCCATCCAGCACTGGAATGGGCAGTAAATTCAGTACTCCAAGGCTTACACTGAGCAGCGCCAGAAAACTGATATAGGATTCCAGGCCCGACTTGGCCGAGGCGGTCGCCACTTTAGCAATGGTAATGGGGCCACTCAAGTTTTTTGGCGAGATTAAACCCATAACCATCTTCTTGATGGACTTCAGAGTAAATCCCACCAGCTCTCCAGTGCGGACAAAGCTGGCCCCGAGTGCCTCAACCGGACCGCGATCAAATTTACGCACCATCTCTGGAGGCATTTCCGGCAGCGCAACACCCACACCAACGCGCCCGAAACTGTCGCCGTTTTCATCGGTAATGCGATCCGGGACAATAATCGCCTGCAATACCTGCCCATCCCGCAAATATTCAAGATCTATCGGCTGCTGCGGGCGAGCACGTACGTAGTCCACCCAATCCATCCACAGCGTCATGGGGATGCCATCAGCACGCAGCATCTGGTCGCCAGCTCGCAGTCCAATCGCCGCCGCCGGGCCTCCCGCAACCACCTCGTCTACTACCGGTGGTACCGCAGGCACAAACATGCGAATGCCCAGACCGGCATAGATATCCGGCTGTTCCTGATCCGACAACCATTGCTGCAACACACCCTCAGATTCGTAAACCACATCGGAATCGGGGTACTTGACTGCAAAGTTGATGGTGCCGGTATCACCTATTCGGTCCAATAGACTGAAGCTGAGAGCCTGCCAGGTGGGCGTTTTGTGACCGTCTATTGCGACAATCTCCTGCCCGGCTTCCAATCCGGCAACATCCGCCACCGAGCCAGCCTCAATCTCGCCGATGACAGGCACGTAGCCAGTCTCACCCGCTAAAAATAAAAACCAGTAGGCCACTACAGCCAGCGCCAGGTTGGCCAGGGGACCAGCACTAACCACCGCAATGCGCTGCATCACAGGTTTGCGGTTAAAGGCTCGATCGAGTTGATCCGCTGGAACATCACCCTCTCGCTCATCCAGCATTTTTACATAACCACCCAGGGGAATGGCCGCGATACTGTACTGCGTACCCTGCTTGTCAGTCCAACTGAACAACGACGTGCCAAATCCGATAGAAAAGCGCAGCACTTGCACACCGCAGCGCCGGGCTACCCAGAAGTGGCCGTACTCGTGTACCGCCACCAGCACAGCCAGCGTGCCCAGGGTTATCGCTATGGTATACAGTAGATCCATTAGATTACATTCACCGAACTTGCCTGAGTTGTAAGGGCCGCGAGACATTCCGCTGCAACGTCCCTCGCTTGCGCGTCTGCTGCTTCGACCACAGACAGCGTTGTGGGTTCAACACTGCTGACCTGCTCCAGGGTGCGCTCTATTACCAGTGGGATATCGGTAAAGCGTATTTGTTCCTCCAGGAACGCTGCAACGGCAACTTCATTGGCTGCATTACATATGGCCATCGCTGTGCCACCGGCCGCCACTGCCTCTCGCGCCAGGCGCAGGCAGGGAAAACGACTCTCGTCGGGGGCCTCAAAATCCAGACGCGCCGTGGCAATCAGGTCCAGGGGCGCAACACCGGACGCCAGCCGGTCCGGCCAGCCCAGGCCATAAGCGATGGGCGTGCGCATATCCGGATTTCCCAGCTGCGCCAGTACCGAGCCATCCAGGTATTGCACCATCGAGTGAATAATACTCTGCGGGTGCACCACTACCTCTACCAGGTCCGGGGCCAGGTCAAAAATCCAGCAGGCTTCGATAAATTCCAAACCCTTGTTCATCAGACTGGCCGAATCCACTGAAATTTTACGCCCCATAGACCAGTTGGGATGAGCACAGGCCTGATCCGGAGTGGCATCGCGCATTTGTGCCGTGCTCCAACTACGGAAGGGCCCACCAGAGGCGGTCAACAAAACTTTGCTAACGCCTTTATGGCAGGTTCCACCTTTGGCATCCACCGGCATGCACTGAAATATCGCATTATGTTCGCTGTCTATGGGTAATAAGCACGCTCCGGATTCGCGCACCGCGCGCATCAGCAAGTGCCCTCCCATCACCAGGGATTCCTTATTAGCCAGCAGCAGAGTCTTTCCCGCTTGCGCAGCTGCAAGCGTAGAGGGCAGACCAGCTGCCCCGACGATCGCTGCCATTACCGTATCCACCGCCGCGGCTGTTACCACTTGCAACAAACCGGCTTCACCGTGCAACACCTCTGTGGGAAAACCCACCGGCAGCTGCTCGCGCAATAACTGCGCCGCGGATTCCTGCATCATAACGGCATACAGCGGTTCAAATGCCAGGCACTGCGCCGCCATGGTATCCACCGAGGTATTGGCGGACAGAGCATACACACCAAACTGCTGCGGGTGCCGGGCAATCACGTCCAGTGTATTTACCCCAATTGAACCCGTGGAGCCCAGCACACTTACCATGCGTCTAGTAGCGCTCATCTACCAACCCACCAACAACAAACCGAGGGCGAATACAGGCGCAGCGCCACACAGACTGTCAAGGCGATCCAGAATACCGCCATGGCCGGGCAGCAGGCTGCCACTGTCTTTAAGACCGCTCTCGCGCTTAACCATACTGACGGTCAAGTCGCCCACAACCGACGCCATGGCCGCAATCACCGTCACCGATAACACTGACATCAAACCAATATGGGCAGCCTGATCCGGCAACAGGTACCACAGCAACACCGCCAATACCGAACAGGCCAGCATGCCGCCCCAAAAACCTTCCCAGGTCTTGGCCGGACTCACCAGCACTGCCAACTTGTGCTTGCCAAAGTTCTTACCGGCGAAATAGGCGCCAATATCAGCAGCAGCCACCACCATGACCATAACCACCATCAGCGCGCCGCCGCGGGGAAAGCTGAGCAAAAATACCGCGGACATCCAGGCCAACGCCAGTATCATCAGACCCATCAGGCAGCGCACGAATACTGTGCGCCACAATACGGCACTAGCCGGGTAACCCTTGACCCACAGCAGGGCAAAGGACCACCACAGGCACGCCACGCCGAGAAAGGGCTGCACCTGGTCCTTCGAAGGGTTATTACCCAACTGGCAATACACATAAAGCGTCCCAAGAACGGCAGCCAATACAGCCACATACAGCGCCCGGGTCACCGGGGAATTCAAGCCAGCCAGGCGACTCCATTCCCACCCCCCCATACTGACCAACACACCCAGCACCAGAGCAAGCCAGGGGATGGACAAAAACACGATGGCCGCCAAAAATGTACCGGCCATGATCAAGCCGGTAATAACACGCTGTTTAAGCATCGTTGCCTCCAGCTGCTACCGATCCATCTGACTCCCTGAGCCCGAAACGGCGCTCCCTACGACTGTAATCCGCTAACGCGCGAGCAAATTCAAGCTCACCGAAGTCCGGCCATAAGGTATTGGTAAAATAGAGTTCACTGTAGGCGAACTGCCACAGCATAAAATTACTCATGCGGGCATCGCCGCCGGTGCGAATACACAGGTCCGGCCTGGGCAGGTCGCTAATTGAGACGTTGCGATCGATTAACTGCGGTGTGATGTCCTGCGGTTGCAAACTGCCCTTTTGCACTTGCAGTGCGAGTTTTTGCACAGCCTGGGCAATATCCCACTGACCACCGTAATCCACAGCGATTACCACGGTGGCGCCGGCGTTACCGGCAGTCAAGTGTTCAGACTGCTGCATCAGTTTCTGCAGGCGCACACTGAAACGACCACGCTCACCGATGAAACGCATGCGAATACCGTCCTCGTGCAATTGCCGAACTTCGTTGCGCAGGTAGCGCGACAACAGTGCCAACAAGGCGCGCACTTCGGGTTTGGGCCTACCCCAGTTTTCGCTGCTAAATGCAAACAGCGTAAGCACCTCCACACCGTGCTCCTGGCAGGCACGCAAAATGCCTCTAACGGCTTCGACGCCTGCGCGATGACCCGCAGGGCCAGACACACCATTGCGCTTCGCCCAACGGTTATTGCCATCCATAATAACCGCTACATGTCGCGGTATAACGGCGTCTATGGGTTCACTGTGGTCAGATGAGCTATCGCTGCTAGACACTGTAAAAACTATATTTCCATCAGGTCAGCTTCTTTTTGCACCAACAACTTCTCGATCTTGCCGACAAATTCGTCGGTCAGTTTTTGCACCTCATCCTGACCACGGCGCTCATCGTCTTCGCTGATATCTTTTTCCTTGACCAACTCTTTGAGCATCGCCATAGCATCGCGACGGGCATTACGTACTGATACGCGCGCTGCCTCTGCTTCATGCCTGGCCTGGCGCGTGAAACCCTTGCGTGTCTCCTCGGTGAGCATTGGCATCGGAATACGCATCACCTCACCCGCGGTGGATGGATTGAGGCCCAGATCAGACTTATAGATCGCCTTTTCTATTGCCGGGATCGTTGATCTGTCCCAGGCCGTCAGCGTCAACGTTCGGGCATCCTCCACAGAAATATTGGCCATCTGGTTGATCGGTGTCTCCGCACCATAGTACTCAACCTTCAAACCATCCAGCAGACTGGGGTGTGCCCGTCCAGTGCGAATTTTATTGAAGTTGTGGGCTACTGCCTCGAGGCTTTTTTCCATCCTCTGGCGTGTTTCGCTCTTAATATCATTTATCATTTTGATTCTCTCCTAATGCAGTCAGGCCAATTGATCGCAACTACTCGATCAACGTGCCCTCGTCACCACCCCTGACGATGTTGAGCAATGCACCTTGCTTCTCCATTTCAAAAACCCGCACTGGCATATCATGATCGCGGCACAGCAAGATGGCGGTGAGATCCATCACCTCCAACTTTTTATCCAACACTTCATCGTAGGTAAGACGATCATAACGCACCGCGTCGGGCACCTTCATCGGGTCGGCAGAATAAACACCATCGACCTTGGTAGCCTTGAGCACCAGTTCAGCGCCAACTTCGATACCACGCAAGCAGGCCGATGAGTCGGTCGTAAAGAACGGATTACCAGTGCCCGCTGCAAAAATCACCACGTCGCCATTACTCAGCGCACGCTCCGCCTTGCGCCGGTCATAATGATCAACCACCCCACTCATGGGTATGGCAGACATCACCTGCGTGGCGATATTGGATCGCTCCAGGGCATCACGCATTGCCAGTGCATTCATTACCGTTGCCAGCATACCCATGTGGTCACCGGTCACCCGGTCCAGGCCAGCTTTTTGCAACGCGGCGCCGCGGAACAAATTACCGCCACCGACCACCAGACCAACCTGCACACCGATCCCCACTAACTGACCAATTTCCAGCGCCATCAGGTCCAGAACTTTAGGATCAATGCCAAAGCTCTCTCTACCAGTAAGTGCTTCACCGCTGAGCTTAAGCAGTATTCGCTTGTACTTCTTGTCACCAGTCACTTGTGGCATAAAACTCCCCTCCAAAGCTGGGCGTATCTTACAGGACATCGGGCCAAGTCCCTAGTGGCACAGGGTCGAATTTATGTACCTTTTGGGAGGCATTCGCACGGCCTATGGTGTAAACGTCGCCCTGATCGCCACGGGCCAGCACCATTAACTGGCGCCCATAAAAAAACGGGGCCCAAGCCCCGTTTTTGCGCACCAGATAAAACTGGCCTAGCCGTTAAGCTGTGCCGCAACCTCATCGGCGAAGTCGACTTTCTCGACCGCAATACCTTCACCCACTTCAAAGCGCGCAAAGGAAGCCACACTGGCACCAGCGGCAGCAGTCAACTTACCGACAGTGACATCCGGGTCCTTAACGAAAGCTTGCTCGGTAAGGCTATTTTCAGCCAGGAACTTCTTGATACGACCCGCGATCATTTTCTCGATGATTTCAGCAGGCTTACCCGACTCCTGTGCCTGGGCAGTATAGATTTCAGATTCCTTGGCAATAACGTCCGCAGGCATGTCCGCAGGTGACACGACCTGCGGATTGACCGCGGCGACGTGCATGGCGACATCCTTGGCCAGGTCCTGGTCTCCCGCCGTCAACGCGACCAACACGGCGATACGCTTGTTGCCGTGCACATAAGCACCGACAACACCGGATTCGGCACTGACCAACTGAATACGACGTACGCCGATGTTCTCACCGATCTTCTGCACCAACACCTCGCGCGCTGCTTCCAGATCACCAGCCATCAGCGCCGCTACATCTGTTTGCTTCTGGGTAAAAGCGCTATCAACCACCTTGCTCACAAAACCCAGGAAACCCTCATCACGAGCGGCAAAGTCGGTCTCACTGTTCACTTCCACCATCACACCGTAGCTGCCGTCAGTGGCAATCTGCGTGACAACAACGCCATCAGCGGCAGTACGGCCCGCTTTTTTGGCCGCCTTCATGCCGCTGGATTTGCGCATCTCTTCAATTGCTTTCTCGACATCGCCACCGGCCGCTGCCAGGGCTTTTTTGCACTCTAACAGGCCCAGGCCAGTGCGCTCACGTAATTCTTTAACCAGTGCTGTAGACATTGGTAGTCCTCCTCTTCAAACCTCAGGAATGTGGATCCCAAAAATAGAAACCCCGGCATTTACACCGGGGTAGTTCGGTGCCCGAGCCACCCGCCGCAGCCGGTGCCGGGTCTCCTTATCGCTTACTCGGCAGGCTGAGCCTTAACGTCAGGCTCGGCGGCTGCTTCGGGCTCGGCTGCCGCTTCAGGCTCCGCCGCTGCTGCAACCGCAACTTCAGGCTCCGCTGCTGCTGCAACCGCAACTTCAGGCACGGCCTCTGCTGCGACTGGCTCTGCTGCCTCTTCGACGAACTCATTCTTCGTCGATACCGCTTCGCCAGACTCAATTTTGCCCATCAGGCAAGCGTCAGCCACTGCAGTTACATACAGCTTGATAGCACGAATGGCGTCATCATTACCCGGAATGATGTAATCAACTCCGTCAGGGTTGCTGTTGGTATCCACGATACCGATGACAGGAATACCCAGTTTGTTGGCTTCAGTAATGGCAATACGCTCATGATCTACATCTACCACGAACAACGCATCAGGCAGGCCGCCCATTTCCTTGATACCACCGATGCTGCGCTCGAGCTTGTCCATGGTGCGAGAACGCATCAGCGCCTCTTTCTTGGTCAACTTCTCGAAGGTACCATCCGTCTGCTGCGCTTCGAGGTCACGCAGGCGCTTGATGGAAGCACGAATGGTCTTGTAGTTGGTGAGCATACCACCCAGCCAGCGATGGCTGACATAGGGCATACCGGCACGTTCGGCTTGCTCTTTCATGATCTTGCCGGCGGCACGCTTGGTGCCCACGAACATGATCTTGTTCTTGTTGCTGGCCAACCTCTGTACCATGCCCAGCGCTTCATTCAAGGCGGGAACGGTGTGCTCGAGGTTGATGATGTGGATCTTGTTGCGGGCACCGAAGATGAACTGGTCCATTTTAGGATTCCAGTAACGGGTCTGGTGACCAAAGTGAGCGCCTGCTTGCAGCAGGTCACGCATACTTACCTGTACTTCTGACATAATATCTACCTTAGTGTTTTGGGTTAAACCTCCACATATCCCTGTAACCAAACCGGGTTCGCCACATGGGCTGACCGGCACCCTGGAACAGGTGTTGATACGTGTGTGTCGTTTAGTTATCTCCCCTGAGACCCGGACCGTAACGATCCAGCTGCCAAAAAGAGGCGCGCTTTATACCATAACGACACCGTGGATTAAAGACCTTTACCGCCCATTAGCTGAGAGGCGTTACTCATTTACCGCCCGAATAGGGTAGAATAGCCGGCTTTCAGGGACGCCAGCGTCTAACTTTTTCATTATTTTTATATGTATTTCAATAGGTTATAGATGAGCGCATCGATCAAAACAGCAGAAGAATTAGACAAGATGCGTATCTCCGGGCGTCTGGCAGCAGACGTACTGGAAATGATTGAATCCCACGTGCAGGTCGGGGTGACCACCGGCGAACTCGACCGCATCTGTCATGAGTATATCACCGGCCACCAGCAGGCCATTCCCGCGCCGCTCAACTACAATGGCTTCCCGCGCTCAATCTGCACCTCTATCAACGACGTGGTGTGCCACGGCATTCCATCTGATACCAAGAAACTCAAGAACGGCGATATCGTCAATATCGACGTGACCGTTATCAAAGATGAATACCATGGCGATACCAGCGTCATGGTGCAGGTAGGTGATGTGGCACCGCACGCTCGACGCCTGATTGAGATCACCCAGGAGTGCCTGTACATGGCTCTGGAAATCGTCAAGCCAGGCGCGACATTGGGCGATATTGGTCATGTTATCCAGCAACATGCGGAAAAAAATTACTATTCGGTGGTGCGTGAGTACTGCGGCCATGGCATCGGCAAAGTTTTTCACGAAGACCCCCAGATCCTGCATTACGGACGCCAGGGGACCGGTATGGTTTTGGAGCCGGGCATGACTTTTACCATCGAACCCATGATCAACGCCGGACGACGCCAGACCCGACTCAACCAGAAAGACGGCTGGACCGTGACCACGCGAGATGGCCGTTTGTCGGCGCAATGGGAACACACCCTGGCGGTAACCCAGGATGGTTGTGAGGTTTTCACACGCCGCAGCAACGAATCGTTCTAGGGCCACGCATGACCACCAACAGCACTGTGGATACCACGACCCTGCCTGCGGCCATGTTTGATTCAGTGGCATTCCAGGCACAGCTGGAAACCGCACAAGCAATCCCCTGCTGCAAAACAGTGATTGCGGCGGCAACACACTATCTGCACGAGCAGTTTCGCAGCGGCGCCCAGGCCAGAGACCTGATTCGTTTGCGGGCTGCATTCGTTGACGACCTGCTGGCCATACTGTGGGAGCGCCAGGACTGGGGGCAATGCGAACTGTCCCTGGTAGCCGTTGGCGGTTATGGCCGTGGTGAATTGCACCCGCACTCAGATGTCGACATCATGATTCTGCTGGGTGACAACTGCAATAGGGCCGAGGAACGGCTGAAGGGCTTTTTGACCCTGCTGTGGGATGTCGGTTTCGACGTGGGGCACAGTGTGCGCACTATTAAGGAATGCATCGAGCATGCCGCCGGTGACATTACCGTGCTGACCAACCTGATGGAGGCCAGGGTCATACGCGGCAGTGAGCAACTTATGCAACAGGTGCGTGAGCTAACCGCTACAGACAAAATGTGGACCAGCCCGGATTTTTTTCGCGCAAAACTACAAGAACAAACCACCCGCCATGAGAAATTCGCCGACACCGAGTACAACCTGGAGCCCAACGTTAAAAGCTCCCCCGGTGGCCTGCGCGACCTACAGATCATCGGCTGGATTGCCGAACGTCATTTTGGTGTGGAATCCCTGGA
>JBALVO010000063.1:0-20268 GCA_036961445.1 Halioglobus sp. | reverse complement strand
TCCTGCGTACACTGCGATGCTACCCTGTCGCGGTAAACCGGGGACATAAACCGGGGACAGACCACGATTATCCATGTGCGAAAATTGTGGTCTGTCCCCAATTTATCTATCTATTTCTTTTTATCTCCGCTCTGATCCCGGAATGATCCAGATCGGTGACGACCAGGACCGCTCCTGAATAGTTCAGCGCATGATGGGCTCGCTTTGCGAGCCTGCCGGTGTGCCGGACCACTGGCACGATGACTCACAGCACCCTTTTGGGGTGCTGTGACCCTGCGGGCTTCGCTGCGGCTCGGTTCAAATTGCTAGCGCAATTTGTCGAACGGACACGCTCTTTCGACCGGGACACACCGACCAAACAAAAAAGCCCACCAAGAGGTGGGCTTTTTTGTTTGTATGGCGCGCCTGGCACGATTCGAACGTGCGACCGCCTGGTTCGTAGCCAGGTACTCTATCCAGCTGAGCTACAGGCGCGTTGAGGGGCGGTACTATAGGGAGGAAGTTGTTTTGAGTCAAGGGCTTATAGGGGGCGGATACGAGCGAATTTCAGCTAAATTACGCGCTTTTACCGCCGCCATTAAACGCCGGCCGCAGTCCCTCTGAAGACCCCACCCAGAACGGCCCCGCGCGCAGGCGTATCGATCAGCACACCGGGGTTCATAATGCCCTGCGGGTCCAGCACCTGGCGGGCACCGGCGAAGGCTTCGCGAAACAGAGGTGGAATCTGGTTGTCGTAACCCCGGGGACGATGATCGCGCCCCACTGCGTGGTGGTGGGTCACCGTGCCGCCCAGGCTGGTCACCGCATCGTTGGCCGCCAGCTTTATATCGCGCCAGCGGGCGAGCATGGACGCCATGTCGCCGTTTTGGCTACCCACTGCATAAAAGGTGAAATACGGTGCTGGCCCATCGGGATAGACGTGGGTAAAGCGGCAACTCAAGGTGCAATCGACACCCGTCACTTCACGCAGGGCCCGGCCCATGCGCTCGCGCACCCCTTCATAGAATCCGTCAAAGCGATCCCAGGTAATCGCTGTCTCGAAGGTGTCAGCGATAACCCCGGCCGGCGTCAGGTAGTTGCGGTAATAAGGCGCACGCAGGAATTGATTACGCCACGCTCCAGCAGCGCCCTTACGGTGCTCGCCCTCATCTTTTTCGGTGGTATTAGCGCCTGCCAGAGAGCGCTCTACCGCCTGCTGATCCCAGCTGCCACCGTGATCTGCCACCAACTGCAGGGCGCGTGTCACCCAGGCCTGTAATGGATGATCCGCAGATTCAAAAGCCAGCACCAACAAAGCGGTAGTGCCATCCCCTACCCCATTCATCATCGCCTCCGCCGGATCCAGCAAGCGACAGTTACTGGGGAAGAGACCGGACTGGCTAATGGCGCGTACCGCAGAACAGGCTTGTTTCATGCCGGGGAAGTTCACGCTGGCCGAGGCGCGAAATAAGGGACGATCCTGCAGGCGCACCCACGCCCGGGTGATAAAGCCCAGTGTGCCTTCAGAGCCAATCATCATACGATCCGGGGATGGACCAGCGCCAGAACCGGGCAAGCGGCGACTTTCCAGCTCACCGCGCGGCGTCAACATACGTACACTTTCCACAAAGTCGTCGATATGGGTGTAGTTGGTAGCAAAGTGACCACCCGCACGTGTGGCTATCCAGCCCCCCAGGGTCGAAAACTGAAAACTCTGGGGAAAGTGGCGCAGGGTAAGGTCGTGGGGTTTCAGCTCCGCTTCCAACTCGGGGCCCAGCGCGCCGCCTTCTATTAATGCTGCGCGGCTGGTTTTGTCTACTTCCAGTATGCGGTTCAGGTATTGCAGGTCGACACTGATCACTGCCCCATAATCGCCACCCACATCGGGCTCTACACCTCCGCAGACACTGGTGCCGCCGCCAAACGGTATCAATGCCGCGCCGTTACTGGCGGCGAAGTCCATCAATGCATAAATATCATCTTCGCTGCGCGGAAAAGCCACCCAGTCCGGTGGATGCGGCATATCACGCATTTGCATACGCACCAGGTCGGCAAAGGACTTACCGTAACCGTGGGTAATGCGGTCATAGGGTGTGTCTGACAGAATTTTAGCTAGTGTTGCTGGCGCAGACACTCGCGGCGCCGGCAGGTCAAACTCTTGCAATCTGGGTGCAGTGGCAGGCGCCTGGGTGACCCCCAGTAAGCCCGCCAGCTGGCTCACATGTTTCTCTTCCGCCGGCGTGAGAGCCTCATCGGTGTAGCCCCAACCCCAAAAGCACAGTTCTTTGCGGTGCCCGAGTGTATCAACCATTATTCTATTCCCTCTCTGGGTTTACGGTGCCGCCACTCTAGCGCACGTGCATCTGAAATCCTTTCTGCTCTCGATCCAGATAAGCAATCAGCTGATCCAGCGCCTGCCGGTCACCAGCAACCTGCACTTCTTCCCCGGCTAGCACAGCGCGCAATTGCTGCGTGCTCAGGCTCACCGCGGGAATTCCCTTGGGCACTGCCACCTGCCGTATCTCCAGTATGCTGTTTCTCAGCGCCAGCACGTAGCTATCGCCAGAATCGGTGAACGTCATACCCAGTGACAAACGCTTGGCACCGGCTTTCTCGGCATTCACCTGGTAGCGCCATGATGCCAGGATTTTTTCACTGGTCATCTCTCCTGCGACAACACTCATGCCCATTTGCATAAGCATATTGGGGTCAACCTTGCCTTCCAGTTCCAGCGCACCCTTGAGATACCAGGCGCGGGCAATCGTGTTTATTTCCTGATAGCCACGCTGGCGCAAGCTGGCAGCCTTGAGGTAACGCGCGTCCCAGTCGTTGTGATCGATACTCACCAGCATCTGGGTGAGTTCCGCGGCGAATTGCCCATCGCCTGCATTAAATGCTTTTTCTGCGGCTGCCAGCACCTTGTCGCGCCCACCCATCAGCGCCACAAAGCGACGTGACTTCTCCACCGGCTCAGTCGGCAACAGGTTGGTGGCGTCGCCGTTAAACCAGCTAACCCACCCGGTATATAGCTCGGGCACAATAATCCAGGGGGTACCGTACATGGGACGCGTATAGGGCGGCATGTCGAGATACTCGGGTAACGCCTTAAACTTGTGTTGCAGTTCCGTCGGGGTGTAACCCTTGTTGATATGCCGGATCGTCTGATCCCACAGATACTGAATAGCGTCGCGGCTTACGGTTACCGCTTGCTGGATTTTCTCACGCCCTTGCATGGGCATAATATGCGAACCCAGCAGCCACTCAGGCTGGATTACCCGCACCGTATCCAATGCTTTCAGGTAGTTTTCCGGCAGGCGCGGCTTGGAGCCACGAATGGAGTGTACATTGGCCAGTGCGTAGAAAAACTCATCACCGATGATGACCATATCCATTGACGGGATAGACAGGCCAAACTCTGAAATCGCTTCGCCACCGGTATAAAATACATTTATTTTCACCCCGGCAATTTCCAGCTGCGTATCCTCACTGAACGTATCCGTGGGCGGAATATAACCGGACTTGCCACCCAACAACTTTGGCGAGCAGCAGCCGTGGTAGTGCTTTTCATCAGGCCCCAGCATATCCGGGCCATAATAAAAGACCCCCATCAACTGTCGTGGCAGGATGGCGCCAAATTCGTTGGCAATTTCTTCTTCAAAGTTATCCCATGCGTAAATTTTTACGTCGCCACTGGCCACCTGTTCCGGGGTCACCAATGCAGACGTACCGTTGTAGTGATCGGTGTGATGATGAGAGTAGAAAATGGCCTTGATCGGCTTGTCTGAAATTTTGCGAATTTCCGCCGCGATAAACTCCCCGGCCTCCACATTGACACTGGTGTCATAGACGATCAGGCCATCCTTGCCTTCAATGATAGTACTGTTACCAATCCAGCCCCCCGGCACGTGCACCGTCCACACGGGCAGATCACCGGCCTTGTAGGTGCCTGCCTGTTCGGTGAACAATTTCTGATGTTCCAGGAAGTAGTCCGGCCAACTGCGCTCGACGGTATAAGGATTCTCCGTCGGGGGTTTGTTGTTGGCTGCGGCTGCAGCAAGCACTGACGCCACCAGGAACAGGACCACCATAAGCAGCCTCGGGAGAAAAGTTCTATGGATTGCGCGCATCTGACAATTCCTTATTCTGGTTGGTAAGCAGGTCCAGGCAGCGACCCGGGTTGGCACCCATTTAGCAGGATACAAAAGTAGCATTGACTATAAGCAAAGCCACTATCGAATCGATACAGCGCGAACACTTTGACCTGCGACATTATGCCGCAGCAGCTACAGCGTAGAACGACCGGCCAGACCCATAAGCCGCCTTACCAGCCACTTGGGCGTAGTGCGCGCCGCGAGTGTGGTTGCCAGATTGAGGGTACCTGGCACCACGATTATTTTGCCCTTCATACAGGCTTTAAAGGCTTCGCGGGCCACTTTTTCCACATCGCCTATTAGCATTGACGGCAAGTGGTCGACCATGGAACCAGCACTGGCAACCATGTTGGTCTCGGTGATGCCCGGGCACAGCACGGTGATTGACACCCCGGTATCGCGCAGTTCCTCAGCCAGGGCCTCGGACAAGGACAACACATAAGCTTTAGTGGCAGCGTAAGTCGCCAGGCTGGGCACGGGCTGGAACGCACCGATGGACGCCACATTCAGTATTCGGCCCGATCCCCGGGAAACCATATCGGGGAGAAAATACGCCAATATATCGGTCAGCCCCGCAATGTTCAGACGCAGCATGCGCTGATGATCGTCCGGCTCCATATCAATGAAATTACCGTGCTCGAGCACACCGGCATTATTGACCAGGATATTCACCTCCAGGCCTTCCCGGTTAAGAACTTTCGCCAGGCTCTCGGCACTGCCCGCTTCCGATAAATCTGCAGGACGCACACTAACGATTACATCGTATTTTTTGGCCAGCGCGTCGGCCAGCTTATCGAGCTTGGCAACACTGCGAGCCACCAATATCAGGTCGTGTCCGTGCTCGGCAAACACCCAGGCCAATGCCTCACCAATACCGGAAGAGGCGCCGGTGATCAGTACGGTTTCTTGTTGCTTACTCATAGTGGAATATCCTCGCGCGCTAGCGCTGGAATGCAGTGTCGGAGTACATATACAAACGAATGGGCCAATTGGAGTCCTTACCCAAACGAATAACGAGGCCGTAGTTGTCCTTGTCGTAGTCATCTACCCATTCGTAGCTGATGTCCAGCGGCTTGGGTTTCTTCGGCTTGCGGCCGATCACCACCACTTCCTCAATTGCATCGGGATTACTGAGAGCGGCTTTGGGAATCGACAAGGTGATTTTTTGCATGTCCTGGGTATCACCGTCCTCGATTTCGCGCACCTGTGCACCAATCGTGTCGCCGCGAGAGCCTTTCACCAGATACAGCCAGTCGGACGTCAGCGGCTCGTTATCGTCCACAGCTAGCAACGACAGAGGCAGCAATAACCACGCACAGGCTAGAAACTTCCAGATATTTTTAGTGCGCATAAAACCCTTCCGTATCAATAAGGTAATGACTACCAGACTTGAGAATAGCTGAAAATCATAGCCGGGCAAGCCCCGAGTGTCGTACTGTTCATCTCATTATTGCAACACGGGTGTCACAAAGACATGACGCCAATCAATTCTATACACTTGCACAATAAACGATAATGACCCGATCATACAAACGGAAGCAGCTCATCATGACTAACGCTGAACAAATCGAATACTGGAACGGAGACGCCGGCAAGCGCTGGGCGCAGGAAGACGACACCATGGCGCGCCTATTGCGCCCGGTAAGTGAGGCACTGCTGGACCACGCGCAGATAGCAGGCTGTCGCAAAGCACTGGATATTGGTTGCGGTGGCGGCAGCCAGAGTTTGATGCTGGCGCAACGACTGGGCGCGGGAGCCACCGTCCTGGGCGTCGATATTTCCGCGCCCATGCTACAGGTAGCGCAAGCTAAAGCAGCAGAACCGGCACACGATAGCGCGAATCTGACGTTCTTGCAGACAGACGCGGCCACGCATGCATTCGACGCCAACGCATTCGATCTGGTCTTTTCGCGCTTTGGCGTGATGTTCTTCGATGACCCGGTGGGCGCCTTTAGCAATATACGTAAAGCCTTGAGCTCCCAGGCTCGCCTGGCCTTTTGCTGCTGGCAACCACTCAAGGACAATGCCTGGACTCGCATTCCCCTGCAGGCGGCCTTGCAGCACTTGCCTGCCCCGCAGGCAGCAGATCCACAGGCGCCGGGCCCCTTTGCCTTTGCTGATCCACACAGAGTGGAGAACATACTACAAAGCAGCGGTTTCAAGGACATCGTGGTGAAATCATTCACCATGGACATGCGTTTTTCCGAAGCGCCAACGCTGCAGCAGAGCGTGAGGGAACTGGCCATGATCGGTCCGGTCAGCCGACTGCTCACGGGACAGGACGCGGCAGTCATGGAGCGAGTATTTAGCACTATGGAAGAAGCTTTAGCGCCCCATTATCAGGATGGCGTACTCAGTCTGCCCGGCGCGATCTGGTTTGTTACCGCCAAAACCGACCAGGACTGACACCATCGCAGCGCCGCAGTTGGCGCTCCGGAATCGGCACTCATGTCCACAAAGCTTGCCTGTAACACGGCCGGCTTGTTAGATTCCATACTACGATCGACTGTAAACGGACTGGCAATGAAATTTCTACGCAAGAATGTGCTACACCTGAGTGCCATAACTCGCGACCTGGACGCAATCACCAGCATCGACACGAAAAAAGAAACGGACCCACAAGTGCTGGGCATGCAACAAAGCGACGTGGACGAAATCTGGGATAAGGTGGTCAAGCTATACAAGACCGGGGTGCACCCGGGTATCTCAATCAGTATTCGGCGCCAGGGCAAAGTACTGCTATCGCGCGCTATAGGTCACGCCAGCGGCAATGGCCCCGACGACCACAAAGATGATAAAAAAGTTCTAATGCGCGCCGATACACCGGTCTGCCTGTACTCCACATCCAAGGGTATTACTGCGTTGCTAATGCATATGCTGGCGGAAGACGGGCTGATAAATGTCATGGATCCGGTGGCGTTCTATGCGCCGGAGTTTGCCCGCAACGGTAAACAGAACATCACTATTCATCAGATTCTGGCGCACCGCGGCGGCATTCCAGGCCTACCCACTAACACGCCCCTGGAGACACTGTGGGATGAAGACAAAACCTGGGAAATACTGTGTGACGCCCAGCCCATCGTGACCGATGGCTCCAAGCTGGCCTACCATGCAATTACCGGTGGTTTCGTGCTCGAAAGGGTTATACGCCAGGTCACTGGCCAGGACATTAATGCCTACATAAACAAAAAAATTCGCCAGCCCATGGGTATGCAGTTCTTCAGTTATGGCATCGCGGCGGAGCACGTCGGCAAACTGGCCCCGACCTACGCCACGGGTCCACGACCCGGTTTATTGCAGCGGGCTTTTCTCAAGCGCGCCTTGGGCACCCCGGACATCACCTCCCTGGCAAGCTTGTGCAACGATCCGCGCTTTCAGGAAGCAATTATCCCCGCAGGCAATCTGGTGGGAACGGCAGATGAAGTATCGAGTTTCTTCCAGATGATGCTCAATGGCGGTAAATGGGGCAGCAGGCGTATTTGCTCAGCCAATACCGTAGCCCGGGCAACCCAGGAGTTCGGCAACCGCAGCCTGGATCGCACCTTGATGCTGCCGATGCGTTTTAGCGCCGGCCTGATGCTCGGTGATGAACCCTTTGGCATATGGGGTCCCAGTAGCCCGCATGCGTTCGGTCATCTGGGACTGGTCAACAAATTTGCCTGGGCAGATCCAGAAAGAGCCTTGTCTGTGTCGCTGCTCACCACCGGCCTGCCACTGATAGCGCACCATATTCTGCCGCTGGTCAATGTACTGCGCTCAATTGGCAATCGCACGCCCAAAGTAGAGCAGTTCGAAGCATTGACCCTGCGCAGCGCGTAAACGCCACCGGGTGTCACTCGTGCTCGATAATCACGCCACCTTTGTCGTGCTCCAGCGAGCGACTTGAGTCCACTGCCAACCACAGTGCGCGCAGCATATTCACCGCCGCCATGCTCAGGTGTTTCTCTGCCGCATCCAGTGCCAGCTCGGCCGCCTGTTGTTTTTGTTCAACATTGAGGTGAGCCGCCTTCTGGCTCATTTCGGCGTCCACACTGGCCATCAATGCCTGGATTTCCAGGGCGACCTCATCTGTGGCCTGACGAACTTCGGCCATCACCTGTTCAAAATCGCCGGGCATCGCCAACATGGCCCTGGTGCCTCTGTAGGTCATGCGGGCGGGTAATGTGGCCAGGTCGAAGCCTAATGAAACCATCTTTCCAATCATTGTGGTTGTCCCCGTGTGAGCGTAAAAAACGGCGTAATTATAAGGCCAAATACCTGCGCATGGCCAAATTCTCTGCAATTAATCTGCCGGGGTATCAAATGGCGGCTGACCCTGCCGGCGACGCAACCAATTGAGCCCACGCAGCACCCCCTGACGCATTACCAGCCAGCGTTCCAACTGGTACTTCCCGGGGAAGTTCATTAATAACAAGCCGGCCAGCACCGTGAGGACACCCTGACCGGGTGTTACCAGCATCACCAGCCCCAATAGCAGCAATAGCGCTCCCAACACATTCTTCAACACCCCCACCGCCACCGCCAACACTGGCTCAGTCGCCAGTTCTCGCCAGACAAAGCGCCGCTCACGAGCGAAATAGTCAGGCGGTAGCCGTGTCACCAACCAGGGCACCGCGACAACGGTGCCAAGCAGCGCCACCAAAGACGCTGCGCCAGCCCAAAGTAGTAATGGTTGCCAATCTACGACCAGGTTCATGGCTCGATTCTACCTGTTGCCCGAGGACAATACCCACTTGCCATCCAGCGCTTTATTTCGCTGCACCGCCATGCGATGATCCATGCTGCCATGCCTAGATACCCTAATTTCCTACGTTACTGCCTGCTCGCATTATGCCTGTCAATGCTGGGCGCTTGCAGTTCGATACTGCGCAACCCGGTACCTGAAGACACGTATCAGCAGGTCACTGTGCTGGGCCGAGCGGACCTGCGCTTTTGGGGGGATCAGCAGGATCACCAATTGCACCCGGTTTTTAGCGAGGCCGACCCCGCTGTCATCGCACAGCGCTATGGCGACATCATGCATACCGAGCACCATTACCTGGCGATCTCCGGAGGCGGCGCAGATGGCGCGTATGGCGCCGGGGTACTAAAGGGCTGGAGTGAGACCGGCACGCGCCCCGAATTCACCATGGTAACTGGCATCAGTACCGGGGCCCTGACCGCCCCCTTCGCCTTTTTGGGCTCCGCCTACGACCAGCAACTGCAAGAGCTGTATACCACTCTGGACAGCTCCAGTATCTTTAACAGACGCAACATATTCACCGTTCTGCGCGGCGACTCGGTAGCAGACAACGCCCCCTTATCGAAAATGCTGGACAAATACATCACCGATGACTTCATTGCCCGGATTGCCCATGAGTACCGCCGTGGCAGGTCCTTGCATATTGGCACCACCCACCTGGACGCGGGCCGGCCGGTAATCTGGAACATTGGACGCATCGCTGACAGCGGCCACCCCGATGCGCCGGCGCTTGTTCGCCAGATCCTGCTCGCCTCCGCCGCTATTCCGGGTGTATTTCCACCGGCCTATATTGCCGTACAAGGCCCGGATGGCAGTACCTACAAAGAAATGCACGTTGATGGCGGCACCTCAGCACAAATGTTTCTGTATCCATCGCGCGCCAACTGGCGGGAGCTAATGAGATTGCTGGATGTACAGGGGCGCCCCACCGCTTACCTGATTCGCAACTCGCGGCTCGTGCCCGAATACAAAGAGGTCCGGGCCAGAGTACCCGATATCGCGGCCCGGTCAGTGGCATCGTTGATCCGTACCCAGGGTATCGGCGACATTTATCGTATCGCCGCCATTTCCCACAGAGACGACGTGGACGTGAAATTGACCTGGATTCCCCTGACAGCAATCAGGGATCCCGGCAAGGAAGTGTTTGACCCCCAGTACATGTCCGCGATGTTCGAATACGGCTATCAAAGGACACTGACCAGTTCTGTATGGAACGATGTCGATATCAATAAACTAACCACGGTAGCGGATTAACCAGACTATGCACCCGAAATTATCAGTGCTGGACCAATCCCTGGCCCGCGCTGCCGACCAGGCAGCCAGTGCATTGCAGGAGACCCTGCAAATGGCCCAGTGGTGCGAACAACTCGGCTATGAACGCTTCTGGGTGTCGGAGCATCATGCCTTTCCAGCGGTGGCCGGCAGTGCGCCGGAGGTTCTGCTGGCCGCAATCGGCGCAGCGACCCAAAGTATTCGCATCGGCTCCGGCGGCATTATGCTGCCGCACTACAGTGCCTACAAAGTCGCAGAAGTCTTTTCACTATTGGCCAACCTCTACCCCGGCCGGGTGGACCTGGGCGTCGGCCGGGCACCGGGTGCTGACATGAGCACCGCGGTGGCCCTGGCCACTGACGGGCGTCCAAAATTCGAAAAATTCCCGGAACTGGTCGCGCAACTCAGCGATTATTTGTGGCTGGAAAAAACCAACCCGATCGTCAGTCCGCGCCCACCGGAAGATATTCCCCTGTGGATGCTGGGCTCCAGCGCAGACAGTGCCGTGCTCGCCGCACAGCGCGGCCTGCCCTACAATTTGGGGCTGTTTATCAACCCGCAGGCTGATCCGCGCCTGATCGGCCTGTATAAATCGCGTTTCCAGCCCAGTGAGAAATTGGCCAAACCCTACGCGATTCTCACTACCAGCGTATTCTGCGCGGACACCTATGAGCAGGCCAAAGCACTGCAACTCACCCACGACCTCAATCTGTTCAGATTTTTCACCGGACAATCCAATGGTGTATCACTGACCCCGCAGGAAGCGCAGGGTTATCCTCTGGGTACCCAGGAAAAGGCGTTTATCGCCAGTCGTGAAAACAGCCGCGCCGCCGGCACCCCACAGCAGGTGCGAGACCAGCTTATGCAGCTGGCAGAGTTACACGATGCCGATGAGGTCATGGCGGTGACCAACATGCATTACTTTGCCGATCGCAAACGCTCCTTCGAATTGCTGATGAACGCCTGGGCCTGATTCAGGCCCTGGACCGCACCCGATAGGCCGCCGGCGGCACCCCCGCCCAGCGCTTGAACGCGGTGCGAAAACTGCGCGCCTCCGCATAGCCCAGCAACCTGGCAATACTGTCCACCCCCAGTTGTGTGGACGTCAGGTAGCGACGCGCTTCTTCAAAGCGGACCTCATCCAACAAGCCCTGGTACGACACCCCGAGCGCCTGCAAGTGCCGGCGCAAGGTTCTGGAGCTTTGGTCAAAATGCGCCGCCACCTGCTCCAGTGTGGGCACTGTGCCCTCGCCCATCTGGATCAGACTCCTTATGGTGCCCACCAAACCCCTGTCCTGAACCAGTGCCGACATGCTCTGGCGACACAGGTCACGAAAAAGATCGCTGTACTCCGGTTGCGGATGCGGCAGACGCCGGGACAACAAGCGCCGGGGCAGCAACAACGCATTGCGCGCCTGCCCAAATTCCACCGGGCAGTCAAAGAGCGCCTGATAGGCCTCCGCATCCGGCGCTCGGTTATGATGGGACATCTGGATTGCCGCGAACCGAATGGGCTCGTCCACCAGATCGTTAAACAGGGTTTGCAGGGAAGCAAAGGTACTTTCAATTTCCAGTACCGCCGCGTCGGCATCCACCGCGGTGGGAAATACCGTCAGGCATTTACAGGGTAGCCCAGCCACTGACTCTGTGGTCACCTTACTGTGTGACGCCCAACTCACCAGAGGCGCAAACTCACTCAACAACTGCAGTACTTCATTGACCGTCGCCGCGCCCATCATCGCGTGACCCAACATGCCATAGTTGGGCAGAGATAAACGCGCGCCCGTGCGCAGCCCCAGCAGCGGATCACTATTGTGCTGGGCAATCCGCGTGTACAACTGCAACTCCTGGGGCAGTGTCAGGCGCTGGGCGGGATTATCCAGCAGCCGCGAGGAAACCCCCGTCCCGGCAATCAGCTGTTCAAGTTTTACCCCCTGCTTATCCACCAGGTCACGCGCCATCAGCCTGATTTCATAGCTGTTTAGCAACGGCCGCGTGGCGGTCCGGGCAGGGTATGCAGGCTGAGCTGGCAGGGGCATTTTCGGTCGCCTTTATGTCCATAATTATCCCCTCATTGTCCACTATCGGCTCTACCCAATCCAGCCCCCTGCCCCTATGCTCTGAGCATGAGTCAGCTTGCGGAGTTTCCACACCTTTTATGAAGAACAAGTACGATGCCATCGTCATTGGCGCGGGACACAATGGCCTGACCAACGCGGCCTACCTGGCAAAAGCCGGGCTTGACGTGCTCGTCGTAGAAAAAAACGATTACATCGGCGGCGCGGCGGTGAGCAGGGAATTACACGAGGGCTGGCTGTATTCCAATTGCTCCTATGTCTGCAGCCTGTTGCGCCAATCCATACACCGCGACCTGGACCTGACCCGTCACGGCCTGATGATTGTGCCTTACTCCGGCACCACCAACTTCACCCGCACTGGTGATTACATCGCCGAGTACGGTGATCACGACATGCAGTACCGGGAGATCAAGCGCCACTCACTGCGTGACGCGGACGCCATGCATCGCTATGAATCAGACCTGATGCGCTACGCCAAACTGATTCGCCACTTTTTGTTACGTACTCCAGCTGACCCGACTTCGCTGCGGCCCCGGGATCTGGGAGAAATGATCTTCATGGCGAAAAAGTTCGCCAACATGGGCGAAGAGCAGGTCTATGAATTTATTCGTTTCATGACCATGAGCGCCGGAGACTTCCTGGACGAATATTTCGAGAACGATCTGGTCAAGACCCTGTACTCCACCAGCAGCATTATTGGTACTGCGCTGGGTGTCTATTCGCCTGGCACCGCCTATGTTCTGCTGCACCATGTCATGGGCGATGTGGACGGCGCTGTCGGCGCCTGGGGCCTGGCTCGGGGCGGCATGGGCGCTATCTCCAACGCCATAGCCGGTGCCCTGCAAGAACACGGCGGCGAGATCCGCACCAACGCACCTGTGGACAAAATTATCGTCAACAACAAGCGCGCAACGGGTGTGGCACTGGAAAACGGTGACGAGATATACGCCGACATCGTGGTATCCAATCTGGACCCCAAGCGTACGTTTACTGTCATCATGGATAAAAGCGACATCCCTGCCGACCTGCGC
Source organism: Halioglobus sp. (assembly GCA_036961445.1). GTDB lineage: Bacteria > Pseudomonadota > Gammaproteobacteria > Pseudomonadales > Halieaceae > JBALVO01. Next base: position 7,016 of record JBALVO010000063.1, on the reverse strand, counting down.
AAAAAGGCGGAGAATTTTAAAATTCGCGGCTCATCCGGCAAGGTCAATATCGCCCTCACCGGCATGCCTGACTTCCCCTCCCTGCCCCAGGGTCACAAACTGCGTCACGGCTCCTTCCAATTCCTGGACTCCATGGAAAGAATGGAACGGGCCTACGATTGCTGGAAACAAGGGCGCTGGTCAGATGATCCCTTTATCGAAATGACCCAATCCTCCATGTGGGATCCGACCCTTGCTGCTCCGGGGAATTATTTTGTGTCCTGTTTTATCCAGTACTGCCCGGCTGAGGTGGAGGGGGGCTGGACGCCAGAAAAGCGCGACGCCTTTGGAAAAACGGTCATCGACCAGATCTGTAACTACTCACCCAACTTCCGCGACTTGATCGCCCACATGGAAGTGCGCACCCCTTTTGAAATCGAAAATGAGATCGGCTTGACCGAAGGCAATATTTTCCAGGGAGAACTCACCATAGACCAGCTCATGTTCAACCGACCCTTTCCCGGTTACTCCCAGTACCGCGGGCCTGTGAAAGGCATGTATATGTGCGGTTCGGGAACGCATCCTGGCGGGGGTGTATCCTCGGCCTGTGGTGCCAACTCCGCCCGGGAAATACTGCTCGACTTGAAACGGCCCAACATCGTGCCGCAGGACGACATCGATGAGTAAGCACTATGACAGCATTATTATCGGGGGTGGCCACAACGGGCTTGCCTGTGCCGGCTATCTGGCCAAGACCGGCCGCAAGGTACTGGTACTGGAAGCGGCAGCGCAGTTCGGCGGCCTCGGTGCCACCCGAGAATTCGCCCCCGGCTACAGGGCCTCGGTCGCCCATACTCTGCCACAACTGACCAAGCGCCTGGTTAACGATCTGGAGTTACAGCGCCACGGTTTCACCCTGGCGCAAGAATCTCTGGCCACCGTCGCCCTGTCCACCGATGGTGCACACATTACCGTGGCCAATGGTCAGCTGCACGGAGCCTCCGCGGACGATACCGCGGCTTACCGGGATTACCTGCGGCGTATGAACACCTTCGCCACAGCGATCAATGGGTTCTGGCACAAGCGTCCGCCCATGGCTGGCAGCGGCGGTCTGCAGGATATCACCACCCTGGGACAATTCGCCTGGAAACTGCGCACCCTGGGTAAGGAAGATATGCGCGAGATGATGCGCATGATCACCCTGCCCGCCAGAGACCTGATGGACGAACACTTTGACAGCGAGCTACTCAAAGCGGCTCTCAGTTGGGACGCCAACGTGGGCAGCAAGCTGGCCCCGCGCTCTCCCAACAATGCAGTACTGGCGCTGCTGTATCGTATGAGCGGTGATTTCGGTGGCGATCTGCCCCTGCCGTCAGGTGGCGTAGGCGGACTGATTGCTGCGCTGGCGGCGTCTGCCAGCAGCAAGGGCGCTGAACTGCGCACCGACTGCCCCGTCGCCAGGGTCATCATGGATGGCCGTCACGCCATCGGCGTGGCGCTTGATAACGGCGAGCTGATTACCGCCGACGCCATCGTATCCAGTGCCGACCCCAAAACCAGCTTCTTCAAACTGCTGGGGGCAAAGCACCTGGAGACCCAGTTTACCCACCGCATCAACCGACTGCGCACCGACGGGTTTGTCGCCAAGCTGCACCTGGCCCTGGATGAACTGCCCGGCTTTACCGGCCTGGAAAAACCCGGCGACAGGATGATTCTGGCCCCCTCCATGCAGGCCATCGAAAATGCCTACGATCATGCCAAGTACGGTGAGTTTGCAGAACAACTTCCCATGGAAGTAGTGATACCCACCGTACACGACAACGCTCTGGCGCCAGCGGGAAAACATGTCCTTTCAGCCCAGGTGCAATATGCACCCTACGGACTCAAGGGTGGCTGGGAGGCGCATCGCGAGCAGTTTTTGGACAATGCCCTGAACACACTGGAACGCTACGCCCCCGGTATTCGCTCCCATGTGGTCGCCAGCGAGTTGTTAACGCCGGCCGATCTGGAGCAGCAATTTCGGGTCACTGGTGGCCACTGGCATCACGCGGAGTTCGCTATCGACAACTGGTGGATGAATCGCCCAACCTACGGCGCATCCCAGTATAAAACACCGGTTGCCGGCTTCTACCTGTGTGGCGCCGGCGCCCATCCCGGCGGCGGTATCATGGGCGCTGCCGGTGCCAACGCAGCGCGCGCTATTTTGGAGGAAAAATAACTATGCCTCTCACTGCCCATCTACAAGCTGCCGAGGATATAGATCACGTCCATACCGGCATCATGCAGACCCCCTTTCACAGCCGCATCAACGCACTCAATATCAACCAGCAATGGGCTGTGTGGAATGGCTACGCCTCAGCGGTGTACTTCGCCGATGCCCACCTGGAGTACTTTGCCACACGCAACACCTGCGCTGTGTTTGATGTCTCCCCCATGCGCAAATACCGTTTTAAAGGCGCGGATGCCGAAGCCATGCTGGATCGTATGGTCACTCGCGATGTCACCGCACAGGGACTCAACACAGTGGCCTACAACGTGTGGTGCACCGATGCCGGTCGCGTGGTAGACGACGGCACCTTGTTCCGTCTGGCGCAGGATGAATTTATGGTGTGCTGTGCCGACCCCTGTTTCGACTGGTTTCAGCTCAGCGCAGTGGGTTTTGAACACGTCGAAATTACGGATATGAGTGATGAGTTGGCGGCACTGGCACTGCAGGGGCCCACCTCTTGCGCCCTGCTAAAAGCCATGGGCTTTGCCGGTATTGAGCAGTGTAAGCCGTTCCAGATTGTCACGTTTCCCTACCTGGACGGCGAGATCAGTATTTCCCGCACCGGTTATACCGGTGACCTGGGTTACGAGCTTTGGTTACAGCCCCGACATGCAGAGCAACTTTGGGACGAATTGTTCAGCAAGGGACTGCTTTACGGCATCCAGCCTCTGGGTGATGAGTCACTGGAAATGGCGCGACTGGAAGCGGGTTTTCTCGCCCCGGATGTGGACTTTCATGGCGCTTTGCATACGGTGGATTTGAACAATGACCACTCCCCGCTGGAACTGGGTCTGGGCTGGATTATCAATTTCAAGAAAGATCATTTCAACGGTAGAGCCGCGCTACTCAAAGCCAAGGAATCGGGCAACTACCGGCGTCTGTTGAAGCTGGATATCGAGGGCAACAAACCGGCGGTCAACAGCATTCTATACACCAACAAAAAGTGTACGCAGGAGATCGGCTATGTCACCTCCGCCATGTGGTCGCCAGTGGTTAAAGCCAATATTGCTTACGGCCTGGTGGAGGCAAAATACCTGGATGGAGAAATCTGGGCGGAGGTCTACTTCGAAAAGGAATTGCGCTGGCATCGCAACGTCGCGCGCTGTACTCGCGTTACCAAACCGTTCTGGTCACCCGAGCGTGCCAAGGCGACACCGCCGGCAGATTGCTGATCGGACCCGTACCTAGAAACCCACGTTACCGCTGGGCATGGGCGGGTAGTCACCCGCGGTAACGCCCTTGCGCTGCACTTCATCGATCGCGTCTTCCATCAGGTCCAGGCCCTGCCGCAAAACATCCGGCGCCATATTGAGGGCGGGATACATGCGCACTTGCGCTTCATTGTCACAAATCGCCCATACTCCGCGCCGCAACATGGCATCGCGCACTGACCGGGCAACATGAAAATCCTCTGCCACCCCTGCAGGCGCTCGAAACGAGACCCCCATCAACAGACCCAGAGTGCGCACCTGCCCCACTATTGCATAACGGGACGCCCAGTCACTCATATGCTGCGCCGCAAATTCACCCAGTGCCTCGGCCTGCTGCAGGATATTATCGCGTTCGAATATCTCCAGTGTTTTAAGCGCTGCCGCACAACCTCCCGGGGTGCCGGCAAAGGTACTACCGGCTGTAGCGCGTGGATTGTCGCCAAGAATTTCATCCCGCGCGGCAACGCCGGCGCAGGCTTCTATGCCACCTGAGAGATGCTTACCCGCCACCAGGATATCCGGTATTACATCGTAGTGTTCCACCGCCCACATCTTGCCGGTTCGACCCACACCAGTGAGTACCTCATCAGCTATCATCAGCCAGTCATACTTGTCGCAAATACGGCGTATACCCTGAATGAAGGACACACTGGGTATCCAGTTGCCGCCCTCCGCCAGGCCAGGCTCGATGAGAATGGCTGCAATATTTTCTGCCGGCACTACAAACTCGGTGATATGTGTTTCCAGGTACCACAGGCAATACTCCACGTACTGTTCCTGGGTCATTCCAGCAGGAATATTTTCCGAATAGGGATAGGGTGCTTTGAGCACACCGCCGGCCCAGGCTTCCATATACAGATTGTTATCGCTGTTGTAGGCGCTGACCATCTTGGTTCCCAGACCCTCGCCGTGGAAACTGGAGCTGAAACTGATGATATAGCGGCGCCGGGTATAACACAGCGCCAGGTGAATGGCCGATTCCGCCGCCTCTGTGCCCGACACTTCAAAACTGAAACGGGGCAAGGCCTTACCGGGCATCAACTGCGCCAACTGTTCGGCCAACTCAATGCGCAGGGGATGCTCCCATTGGAAGCCATACTGCTTATGGGCCAGGTGTACCGCCTCGATAATCTCTGGATGGCAGTGCCCCAACGGGTTGGTGGCCCAACCGTTCTGTAAATCGATAAAGCGATTGCCGTCCAGGTCCCAGACATAATCGCCCTCGGCCCGGCCCACGATCATCTGCGCCGGAGCCTGAAAACCTTTTGCTGCACTTTTCTCGCTGGCCGCGTGATAGCGCAAACCGTTGCGCATATACGGTAACCCCCGGGACAGCAGGGCACGTGACTTATCTCCAGGCAGATCGTAACTCATGAGGAAAACACCACGGTCTTATTACCGCGCACGATAACCCGGTCTTCCAGGTGATGACGCAAACCCCGGGACAAAACCGCTTGCTCCACATCCCGACCGAGTCGCACCATGTCGTCCTTGTCACAGCTATGATTCACCCTGATAACATCCTGCTCAATGATAGGGCCCTCATCCAGGTCCTCGGTTACATAGTGACAGGTGGCGCCAATCAGTTTGACACCGCGGTCGTAGGCTTTCTGATAGGGGTTGCCCCCGATAAACGATGGCAGGAAACTATGGTGAATATTCAGAAGGCGCCCGGCAAACTCCTTACACATAGCCGGCGGAATGATTTGCATATAACGCGCCAGTACTACGGTGTCAGCCTGATGCCGCTGGACAATATCGGTCACCTGGTCAAACGCACCAGTCTTGTCTTCCTTGGGTACTGGCACATAGTGAAAGGGTATACCGTGCCACTCAACCATGCTGCGCAGGTTTTCGTGGTTGGAAATCACGCAGGGAATCTGACAGGGCAGCTCACCGCTTTTCCAGCGGTACAGAATATCCGCCAGGCAGTGTGAGGCATGGCTGGCCATCAGCACAACGCGCTGCAAATCAGCGTTGTCGCGCACATGCCACTGCATATCGAATTCCAGCGCCAGGGGTGCAAACTCCTCCCGCAACTGTGCCAGGCTAACCGCCAGCGATTCGGCACTGATAACGTTGCGCATGTAGAACCAACCCTGCTCTACATCCGTATGGTGATTTGATTCCAGCAGTGATCCACTGCGCACTGCCACAAACTGGGCAACCGCCGCTACAATGCCAACTTTGTCCGGACAAGATATAACCAGGGTATAGCTGGGCAATCGATGTAGATCATTCATGGATAGAGCGTCCTTGTTGGGCTTGCACCCGATTTAAATATGAATCAGAGAAGATCGCGAAGACGGTGATACAGCATACCCATTGCGACCATCTGGCCACCGAACTTCTGGCCGAAGGGTATGTTGCGATGCGGCACGCCGGCAAAGACATCCATACGTTCAAACGTTCCGGCCACGGCATCTGCCATGATTTCGCCACAGGCGTGCGTCATGTTCACGCCATGACCACTGTAGCCCATGGAATAAAACACATTGCCGCCAATACGGCCCAGCAACGGCACGCGATTGACCACGATGCCAATCTTTCCACCCCAGGCATAGTCCACGCGCTTACTCGCCAGTTGTGGATAGATCTTGCGCATGCGCGGCACCATGGAGTCCTCGATGCTCCTGGGCTCCCGCCCGGAGTAATTACAGCGACCACCAAACAGCAAGCGTCGGTCTGCCGACAGGCGAAAATAATCCAACACCTCATTCTGATCACAGACCGCCAGATCCAGGGGATTAATCAGTGCTGCCTCCGCCTCACTCAATGGCTCGGTGGCAAGAATATAACTGCCCGCCGGGAACACCTGACCTGACAGTGCATTCTGCTCCAGATGCTGATAAGCATTACCCGCCAGAACAACAAAATCCGCCGTCACCTTACCCTGCTCCGTGGTCACCACAGGTTGCGCGCCGTGTGTAATACCGGTCACTTTGCTGCCCTCGTGTATGGACACACCCAGGCTGGCGGCAGCGCGGGCCTCGCCCAGGCACAGGTTAAGTGGGTGCAGGTGGCCGTTGCGGTTATTAATCAGGCCGCCCAGGTATTTGTCCGTGCCCAATAACTGTGGCAACTCGCCGCCGGGGACCATGCGCACCTGATCTTCCATACCGCGGGCGCAGAGTTGCTCATACCAGGCTTGCTGGTCGTCCAGCTGGCGCGACTTGAGCGCAACATCCATATAGCCGTATTTCAGGTCACAGTCGATTGCGTATTTCTGCACGCGCTCGGCAATAATGTCATGCCCGCGGTAGCCCAGATCGAACAGTAAATCGGCGTGGGTATCGCCCCAGAACTTTTTGAGACCAGCCTCGCCGGACATGCCGCCAATCATCTGACCACCGTTGCGCCCCGAGGCACCCCAGCTGACACGATTTTGTTCCAGCACGATCACCTTGTAGCCACGCTCCGCCAACGTCAGCGCGGTGGCGATACCGGTGAAACCCGCGCCGATCACACAAACATCTGCCCGCTGATCGCCGCGCAGTGGCGGATAGACGGCATCATCATTACGCGTTGCCGCGTAATAAGAGGGGCAATGTTGCTCG
>JBALVO010000062.1:0-20299 GCA_036961445.1 Halioglobus sp. | reverse complement strand
TTTTTTCAGTGGCTCAGCGCGCGCCCAGTAACTGCAATACCCAGCCGTGGTTGGTACATGTGGTGTCAGGTGCAGCCATCGAGACCTTACGCGAAGAAATGCCGCAGCGATTTATGGCCGGTGAACTAACGATGGACTTCCCCTACGATGGCGTTTACGAGGGTGTGTTTAAGGAGCGCCAACATGGTTCCGCCCAGGCCTTGTACGATGCGGTTGGTATCGAACGGCAGGACAAGGCCGGACGACACACCCAGTTCATGCGAAATTTTACATTTTTCGACGCACCGCATGTCGCTTTTATGTTCCTGCCTGAACCTTTCGGTTTGCGCGAAGCTGCAGACCTGGGTATGTACGCACAGACGTTGATGCTGGCGATGACCGCACACGGCCTGGGCAGTTGTCCGCAAACCGCCTTGAGTTTTCAGGTGGAATTTATTCGCGAGCAACTGGGCGTGGATGCCAGTAATAAGCTGCTTTTTGGTTTGTCTTTCGGTTATCCGGATCCGGATGCTGCGGTCAACGACTGCACTACTGACCGTGCAGCCTTGTCCGATACAGTAATATTTCATTCTTAACAGCGAGCATGCTATGACTGACACAATTCTGACGGAAAATCGCGACGGCGTATTGATCGTGACACTCAACCGGCCGCAGAAGAAAAATGCTGTAAACGCTGAGATGTGGATCGGCATCAGAGAGACCTTCAAGGCGGCAGCAAGTGACGACTCGGTAGTGTGTGTGTTGTTGTGTGGCGCCGGCGAAAATTTTTGTTCCGGAGTGGATTTGTCGAGTTTTGGAGAGGACCTGCCGGAGCAGGAACACCCCTTTGAGTCGGCGGCGCGAGCAGTGACAAGCTTTGACAAACCCATTGTTGCTGCGGCCCAGGGTGTGGCGGTTGGCGGGGGCGCTACCGTGCTGTTTCACGCCGATATTGTCTACGTCGCTGAGAGCCTGCGTTTACGCCTGCCCTTTGCCAACCTGGGCCTTGTGCCCGAGTGGGGCAGTAGTTACATGTTGCAGGCCAATATCGGTGCCCAGCGAGCAGCGGAGTTGTTTTACACAGCAGAGTGGGTAGATGCAGATAAGGCACTGCACTACGGTATTGCGGCAGATGTGCTCCCGGATGCCAATTTGTTTAATCACGCCCTGGCCAAGGCGAGCGAAATCGCACAATGGCCAATTAATTCCCTGCGCGAGATCAAGCGTACCTTACGCATGCATCATCTGGATGCCATCGATGCGGCCATTAACGCTGAACAAGAGGCGATGCACCGCCAGGCCGGTTCACCTGAAAATATTGAGGCGATTACTGCATTTATAGAAAAGCGTTCACCGAATTTTCGCGGGCTGTAACCCTGGTCGCAGCCCACTGTCGACAGGCCGTTATGCCATGCGGGGCTGAGGAGGTCGAGCGCGCAATCAGGGCTGTACGAAGTCAGTGACTTCCAGGTTGAATCCTGACAGGGCATTAAAGTGCACGGGCGCAGACATCAAGCGCATCTTGCCAACGCCCAGTCTTTTAAGAATCTGTGAGCCGGTACCAATCACCCGATAGTTCTGCATGCCGGCTGAACTGCTGTTGCCGGTAATACTGGGTGCCTCTGGAAACTGTTGCACTTCCGCCAGGATTTGCTCGGCACTCATGTCCTGCCCGATCATCACCACGGCACCTTTACCCTCTGCCGCAATGTACTCCATCGCACGGCGGTAGGACCAGCCGGGATCTGTATCTGCAATGCACGTGCCCAGTACGTCGCGTAACGTATTGACGATTTGCACGCGCACCAGAGTGTCCTGGTCTTCGCGAATGTCGCCCCGGGTCATAGCGTAATGCACGCTATCGTCGATCAGGTCCAGGAATGTGTGCAATTCGAATTCACCGAACTCGGTGAGTACCGTTTTGCTGCTGCGCAGCTCCACAGAGTGTTCATGCAGGGCACGATATTCGATCAGGTCCGCGATGGTGCCCATACGCAGGTCGTGTTTGACGGCAAATTCTTCCAGCTGGGGACGACGCGCCATGGTGCCATCTTCGTTCATGATTTCTACAATCAATGCGGCTGGCTCAAACCCCGCCATGCGGGCCAGATCCACACCTGCTTCTGTATGGCCGGCGCGGCGCAACACACCGCCGGGCTTTGCTACCAGCGGAAAAATGTGCCCCGGCTGAATGATGTCCGAGGGCCTGGCGTTAGCAGCGACCGCTTTATGTGCGGTATGGGCACGCTGTATAGAACTAATCCCTGGACCTTTGCGCTCCGCGGCGTCGATGGACACGGTGAAGTTGGTCTCATGTTGAGAGCGATTATCGCGCACCATCAAAGGCAATTGTAATTGGCGCGCACGCTCTTCTGTAATTGGCATGCAAATCAGGCCGCAGGCCTCGCTGGAAAAGAATGTGATGATCTCCGGCGTTACCGTTTCCGCGGCGATGATCAGGTCACCTTCGTTTTCACGATCCTCGTCATCCATCAGGATAACCATCTTACCCATGCGAATATCATCGAGAATATCCGGGACGCTGCTTAGTGCCATGTTGGTGCCTCTAGGGGACGGTGCGGGACATTCCGCACCGGGTCGTAGTTTCTCAGATCAGTTCGATAGCAACCGCAGTGGCTTCACCACCGCCGATGCATAAAGCGGCGACGCCGCGCTTCTTGCCCAACTGTCGCAGGGCATACATCAGGCTGACGATGATCCGTGAGCCCGTTGAACCGATAGGGTGGCCCTGTGCGCAGGCACCGCCGTGCACGTTGACCTTGGCGTGATCCAGTCCCAGGTCCTGCATGGCAAGCATGGTTACCATGGCAAAGGCCTCATTGATCTCAAACAGGTCAACGTCGTCTACGGTCCAGCCGGTCTTCTCAAACAGTTTCTTGATGGCGCCGATGGGTGCGATGGTGAATTCATTGGGTTCCTGACTGTGACGCGCATGCGCCACCATGCGGGCCATGGGCGTGAGACCGCGGGACTGCGCCTCTGCAGCGCTGGTCAGGATTAATGCGCTGGCACCATCGGAGATGGAGCTTGAATTGGCAGCGGTGATGCTGCCGTCTTTGCTAAAGGCTGGACGCAGCGTGGGAATTTTTTCGATGACAGCCTTATGTGGCTGCTCATCGTCTGCAACCACGGTTTCACTCTTACGCGTTTTTACGGTGACCGGTGCTATTTGCGCTTGCAGTGAGCCGTCGTCGATCGCTTGCTTGGCTCGAGTCAGGGACTCTATGGCAAAGGCATCCATTTGTTCGCGCGTGATGCCGCGCTGATCCACTGTTTCCTGAGCAAAGCTCCCCATTGGGCGCCCGGTATAGGCATCTTCCAGGCCATCTATGAACATATGGTCATAAATGGTTTTATGGCTCGAGCCCACACCACCACGAGCACCGGCTAACAGATGCGGTGCATTGCTCATGCTCTCCATGCCACCCGTTACCACGATCTTGTTGGTGCCAGCGATTATGCTGTCATAGCCGAATATCGTGGCCTGCATGCCGCTGCCACACGCTTTGTTGACTGTTACTGCACCGCTGGCAGTAGGAATGCCCGCGCCTATTGCCGCCTGGCGGGCCGGGCATTGCTTCAGGCCGGCGGGCAGTACACAGCCCATAAATACCTCATCCACGTCGCCTGCAGCGATGCCACTGCGCTGCAGCGTTGCAGCAATGGCGGTGCTAGCCAGTTGCGGGGCCGGTACGGTGGACAAACAACCCTGCAAGCCGCCCATCGGGGTGCGGGCGCCATCGACGATTACGACTGAATCATTACTCATGGTGGAGGCTCCGTAGTTAGATTAATGTAGTGTGCTCATTGCCGCGTCGAAAATCTGTGAGTGTAATAATGCAAGCGCAGCAAAAGGGCGCCAATTTAGCCATAGACAGACCGATTTCTCAAGGTTGCTCCAATATCCCTGGGTCGAACAACTTACCCCGCACTGCCGCACGGTAGCTCAGGGGACTCATGCCACTGTGTTTGCGAAACAGCTGCGAAAAGTAGCTGACATCCTGTAATCCTGATTGCCAGGCAATATCACCGACGCTGAGATTGCTGTGACGCAACAGCTCCTTGGCGCCGGCGATACGCAGGCTCTGCAGGTAGGCCTGTGGACTCATGCCAGTGGCCGTCTTGAAACGACGGTTCATTGTGCGCGTGCTCAGGCGCAAATGCTCTGCCAGTTGTGTCATGGACACTGGAGCATGCAGGTATTCCTGCAGCCAATGCTGTGCCTCTACGATCACTTCGTCATGGTGGGAGCTGTCTGCTTCGCTTTGATATGCTGCAGCACTGAAAGCCTGGCGGATTTCTGGCGAGAACTGGTTTTCTATCGCCCTGGCGATGCGAACGCCAAACCAGTCTTCCACGATGTGCACCATCAGGTCGGCGATTGAATTCACGCTACCGACGCAATAAATATTGTCGCTTTGGGTAATCAGATGACGGGTTTTGAGCAGGACTTCGGGGTAGCGACGGCTGAACTGGGAAAAGTAGTTCCAGTGAGTGGTGGCCGGTCGGCCCTGTAGCAGCCCGGCTTCTGCCAATAGGCAGCTACCCGTACCCACACTGCAAATACGCGCACCCGACGCGGCCAGAGCTGGCAGTAATTGTATGGCCGGGCGGGCCTGTTTGATGGTCGGCAGTGGGTTGCGCCAGATAGCCGGTAACAATACCAGATCCAGCAGAGGCAAATTCTCCAATGTGATATCGGGCTTGAGTGAGATACCACTGCCTAAAATTACTCTTTTGCGGTTCGGTGCGGCCAGCAGGAAGCGCACCTGGGGCGCGCCGCGGCTACCCACGCTGGCCATCTGGCTGGCAGCTTGCAGGATCTCCATGGGCAAGGTGACACTGGTCGCCAGGGCATTGGGATACAAAATAGCAGCAGCTGTATACATTCGAGCGGAAGTCCTGGTCAAAGCGAATGGCCAAAATACCACAATTTATGTCGTAAAAGACATGTCTGGTATCGCTGGGCATCCGTACACTGCGTGCAGGGTTTATCAGCGGAAGAAACATGACCATGGGCAGCAGGCAGCGGTTACCGGTTATTGTAGGTTTTGGCGGGATCAATGGCGCAGGCCGTGCGTCGGGACACCACGCGCTTGGCCGTATGGCCTATAGCGCCTTATCTGCATCCAGGCGCGACCGCACACTGGACTCACTGGCCACCCTCATGGGCCTGGAGTCCGGGCAAGGCAATGAGCAGTACATTCTCGATCACACCCTGATACGCCGGATTGAGACTGGCCATTTTGACGTGGATTCTGTCAGCTGGAATCAGCGCTTTCCGACCCAGAGCAACGGCCATCCGGTCAATTTTGATATCGCCAGTAAAAATCTTCCAGAAGTGATTCCGCCGGACTGGGTGGTGCGTCCCAGTGCAGAAGGTCACGTTAATGTCCAGATCGTTGGCCAGCAGGATTTTTTACTTCCCACCCACCGAGAGTTTGAAGTGAAGGCAGCAGGTCAGTTACCTACTGGTTTTGAGCCCGGCAAACTCTACCAATCGCGCAATCATCCCCGGGGTCTGCAGATGACGGTCTACGCTGCATCTGACGCTCTGGCCAGTATCGGTGTGGACTGGGAAACCGTGCAGGACCGCGTGGCAATAGACCAGATTAGCGTTTATGCCGGTAGTGCAATGGGCCAGTTGGACGCTGCTGGCGCTGGTGGCATGCTCAAGGCGCGCTACGTCGGGCAGCGGGTAACTTCCAAGTATTGCCCTTTAAGTTTTGCTGAAATGCCAGCGGATTTTGTTAACGCCTATGTGCTGGGCAGCCTGGGGTCTACCGGCGCCAGCCTCGGCGCCTGCGCCTCGTTTTTATATAATTTGCGCCATGGAATTGAAGATATCCGCAGCGGTCGCGCCCGAGTGGTGTTTGTGGGTGCTGCCGAGGCACCTATTACGCCGGAGATTATGGAAGGCTATGTCGCCATGGGTGCTTTGGCAACGGCGAAGGGCCTGCGTCAACTGGATGGCCTGGATGAAGGGCAATCACCGGATTTTCGTCGTGCCTGTCGACCGTTCGCCGCAAACTGCGGATTTACCATTGCTGAATCGGCGCAAATGGTGGTGTTGTTCGATGATGAACTGGCTATGCAATTGGGGGCGACTGTTTTTGGCGCGGCCTCTGATGTATTCGTTAATGCCGATGGTCATAAAAAGTCTATTTCAGGCCCGGGTGTAGGGAACTACATCACCATGGCCAAAGCAGCGGCTGCCGCCAGGGCCATAGTCGGAGACCGGGCACTGCGCAGTGGCGGCATGGTGCAGGCGCACGGTACAGGCACACCACAAAATCGTGTTTCAGAGGCTGCAATCCTGAACCGGACGGCACAGGCTTTCGGTATCGACAGTTGGCCAGTTGCGGCGATCAAGAGTTATCTCGGTCATTCTCTGGGCTCAGCCTCAGGAGATCAGATTAATGCTACGTTGGGTATCTGGCACCACGGTATTTTACCGGGTATAGAAAGCATCGAGGGTATTGCGCCCGATGTGTGTCAGGACAATCTGGCGTTCAGCACGACGCATCGCGAGATGGCCCCGGAGCAGCAGAAATACGCCATCATCAATTCCAAGGGTTTCGGTGGCAATAACGCATCGGCCACCTTGTTGAGCCCTTCGGTGACTCGCGAAATGCTGCAGGCGCGGTATTCCGCGCAGGAATGGCGAACATGGGAGCGGGCCAACGAGGCAGTGCGTGAGCAGCAACAAAATTATGATGATGCCATGATCGCTGGCACAGTAGACCCGGTTTACAAGTTTGATCACGGCGTGTTGCACGATGAAGATATTGAAGTCTCTGCCCAGCGCGTGCTGGTCGGGGGCAAAGAGGTACCACTGGATATGAAATCACCTTACGACGATATGACCATCACTTGAGCGCACCGGTGGGCGCGGCTTAAGCCGGCGTTGGCAGTCACCTTGCCCTGGGTGTGTTAGAGTTCCCGGCGGATTATAAATGGACCGCCTGCCTTGACCAATTCCGCTCCTGTTAGCCTGCAAATTCCCGCTTTACCGACACCTTTGCAACTGTATATTCACGGTGAGCAGGACAAATACGTCTCTCGCCGAATTCGCCGCGAGGGTATTTGGGAACCTTATGAGACGGCACTGGTGCTTGCCATGCTGCAGGCCGGAGATGTGTTTGTCGATGTAGGCGCCAATATCGGCTATTTCTCTATACTAGCTGCCAGTGTCGTGGGCGATGGCGGTGCCGTATTCGCTTTCGAACCAGATCCGGCCAACTTCTCACTGCTGCAAGCCAGTGCCGCGCACAATGGATTGCGGCAGCAAATAACAGCAGTGCAGGGAGGTCTCGCCGAACATGCCGGTGACGGTCGTTTATTTCTCAGCGAGGATAACCTGGGTGACCATCAAATTTATGCGGGGGATGCGCAGCGCAGCAGTGTCCCGATAAGACTGTACAACGGAACGCAATACCTGGCCTCCAGGCTGCAGCGCCTGGATTTGTTAAAAGTCGACACCCAGGGTTCCGAGTACCAGGTTATGTCCGGGCTGATGCCGCTGTTACAGAGCCTTCCAACTATGCCGCGTATGATTATAGAGTTAACACCCTTGTCCCTGCGCCAGGCTGGCAGTAGCGGCAGGGCGCTGATTGAGCTGTTGGCGACACTGCAGCAACCTCTGTGGATAGTTGACCACATCGAACATCGTCTGGCCGCGAGCAGTGCTGCGGAGCTGGCGCAGTGGTGTGATAACGTTGATGCGGTGGCTGGTGATATGGGGTTTATGAATATTCTGGTGGGCTCAGCCGATTGAGCGCGATTGAGCGGACATGCGCCCATCGCGCAAAAATACTGGTATGATTGCCGCTTGTTTTTTTTGGCACCTGTAGGCAATGAACGACATCCTCCGGTTTTTACAGAATCGTAATTCCGCCCCCAAATTGACCGAGCCAGTTCCCTCCATCGCACAAATGCAGGAAATTTTTCGCGCTGCATTGCGTGCACCGGATCACGCCTGGCTGCGACCCTCGCGCTTTGTCACCATCGCTGGCGAACGCCTGGCAGCCTTTGGCGAAGTGCTGGAAAAATGCTTGTTACAGCGCAAGCCCGAAGCAGATGCAACAGCCCGGGCCAAAGCCCGCAATGCGCCGCTGCGGGCACCCATGCTGGTGGTGGTGGTGGTAAAAATAACCCCGCACCCCAAGGTGCCAGCCATAGAGCAGCGTCTGTCTGCAGGCTGTGCGGCGCAATCTATATTGCTGGCCACTGAGGCGTGTGGTTTCGCCGGAGTCTGGCGTACCGGCGACAGCGCATTTGACCGTAACGTGATGGATGCACTGGGGCTGGCAGAAGACGAAGAGATCATCGGCTTTATCTACATTGGTACCCGGGCCGGCGCAGCTAAATCTATCCCGGATCTGGACAGTGCTGAATTTGTGTCGACCTGGTAGTTGTGTTTTTCCTGAGCGAATAACGAGAGTGTAAATACTATGCCCCCAACTTTTGAAACGCTGGATGTGCAAATCGAAGAGCAGGTTGCGACGGTTCATCTGAATCGTCCTGATAAGGCCAATTCCATGAATGAAACCATGTGGGATGAGCTACAGACGTGTTTCGAGTGGCTGGACGAGGAGCCCTCGGTGCGAGCGGTAATTCTGGCAGGGAATGGCAATCACTTTTGCGCAGGTTTGGATCTGGCGATGTTTGGTGGACTGCATGGCGATTCGACCGAGCCATCGCGACGTGCCGAGCACCTGCGCCGCACGATACTGCGTTTACAGGGGAATTTAACGGCTATTGAAAAGTGCCGTGTACCGGTACTGGCGGCCATTCATAAAACATGTATCGGTGGCGGAGTGGATATGACCTGCTGTGCAGACATGCGCTACGCTACGCAAGATGCCTATTTCTCCATTCGCGAGATAGATATCGGGATGACGGCCGATGTGGGTACCCTGCAGCGCTTGCCTAAATTGATTCCCGACGGTGTGGTGCGTGAGTTGGCGTATACGGGTCGTAATATGGGGGCACAAGAAGCCAGTGATGTAGGTTTTGTAAACCAGGTGTTTGCCGATAAGGAAACGATGATGCGCGAGGTGACCGCTATTGCCCGTGCCATTGCCAAAAAATCCCCGCTGGCCATGCGTGGCAGTAAGGAAATGTTGCTTTTTTCCCGCGATCATTCTGTCCCCGAGGGTCTGAATTACATAGCCACGTGGAATGCAGGCATGTTGAGCGAGGCGGATTTGCAGGCGGGAATGCAGGCGCAAATGAATAACACGCAGGCTGTGTACGAAGACTAGGCTTGCCTCGTACCAGCAAGCAAAGAACGGCGCCATCGCGCAGAAATGACGGGGATAGACGATGAAGTTTTTGGCGCGACTGAATAAGCCGTGGATACATTTTATAGCCCTGGGTAGCCTGCTCTTTTATCTGCAGGGCGTTTTTTTTCCGCAGCCAAAGCCTGTCGTTGGTCCGCTAAATGGCGCGCGTGTGGAAGCGCTGCAGCAACAATGGTATGCCAGTACGGGTCGACTCCCGACACCAGAGCAGCGGGCACGCATGATAGCGGCAGAACTGGACCGGGACATGTTGTTCCAACGCGCGATCGAGCTGGAACTGTATAAGTACGATACCGTGGTGTATCAGCGTTTGTTACGCAATATGCGCTTCTTGCAGCTGGGCGATGGTAAAACCGACGAGCAACTGTATGAGGACGCTCTGGAAATGCGCCTGCATTTGGGTGACGAGGTGGTTAAGCGCCGGTTAATCCAGGTTATGGAACAGTTGCTGCTGGCAGCCAATCCCCCGGCCCAGGTTAGTGAACAGGCGTTGGCCCAGGAGTTCGAACAACGGCGTGAAGAACTGCGCCGCCCGCCACGCTACTCTATCGAGCATTTATATTTCAACCGGGAGCGTGAGGCGGAGATCGACGCTGTCGTTGCGACAATTGCGCAGCAGAATCTGAGCGCTGATGAGGCGCGCGCTATGAGTTCTCCATTCCTCCCCGGCTATACATTCAGGCGACAGACGCCGGATCAGTTAGCGCGGCACTTTGGCGCGGCTTTTGTAAAAAACCTGCAACAGGAAAATCCACAGGCCGGGGCCTGGCACGGCCCCTTGCGGTCAACGTACGGTTTACATTATGTATGGGTGAGCGAGATTCAAGAGAGCAGGGAGGCTACATTGGACGAGGTGCGTGTGCAGCTGCTGCGTGATCTGGAGTCCAGTGCAAAGGCCGCCGCGCTGCAAAACAGTATTGGCGATATGCGACAGAACTACGAGGTGAAATTGTGAAACCCTTGCGTATTCTGCTCGGCCTGGTTCTGGCTCTTGGTATTGCCCAGCTTGCTCAAGCCCATCGCTTCGCACCTTCGTTGCTGAAAGTGAATGAAATAGCGGTTGAGCAGTACAACATTGTATGGAAAACACCGGCCCAGGGGACCAGTAACATACCATTGCGTCCGATATGGCCCGCGTCCTGTGAGGTTACAAATGCCAGCCCACCGCAAATGGAAGGCACCGGAAAGGTAAGTAGCTGGCGCCTGCACTGTAGCGGTCTGGGAGCAGACGGACTGATTGGGGAGAGATTGGGGGTAGAAGGTCTGGGCGCTAATCAGGCTTCGGCCATGGTCATGGTGAGTCTGCTTGATGGTCGCCATTACCAGGAAGTTCTGAATGCAGAGCAGCCGTCTTTTATTGTGCCCGAGGAGTCCAGTGCCGGTGAGGTCATGGGGGACTACTCGTTACTGGGTATAGAGCATATCTGGAGCGGTATAGACCACTTGATGTTCGTGTTTGGTTTATTGTTGCTGGTGGGCAGTGGCAAGCGGCTGTTATGGACGATAACAGCTTTCACTGTAGGCCATTCTATTACGCTGTCGCTTGTTACCCTGGGTTTTTTCGATTACCCGGTGGCCCTGGTGGAATTTGCCATTGCCCTGAGTATTTTTGTGCTGGCGGTGGAACTGACACGCACCCGCAAGCACGATATCTTGTGGCGCAACCCCTGGTGGCTGGCTGGTGGTTTTGGTTTGTTGCATGGTATGGGTTTTGCTGGTGCGCTGGCCGAGACCGGGTTGCCTCAGGATAATCTGCCACTGGCGCTGCTGTTCTTTAATGTCGGTATCGAGATCGGGCAGATTGCTTTTATCGCAGTAGTGCTGGCGCTTTGGTATGTCCTGCGCCGACCACTGGCAAAATGGGAAGATCGACTGATGCCCGTGCCGGTCTACATTTTAGGCGCCTTGTCGGCAATGTGGTGTATAGAGCGTGGACTGGAAGCACTGTCCTGATTTCAGGCCAGTGGCTCCAGTAGCAACGGCAAGTTGTCCATCGGTTTGGCGAAAGGGAAGTGCTGTATACGGCCAGGATATTGCTTGTCATCGGCGAACCTGAATCTGTAATTCAACAGCAGCGTTGATAAGGCGGCCTTGAATAGCATATCGGCAAAATGCAGGCCGATACACTTGTGAGCGCCTCCACCGAACGGCGCCCACAGAAAACTGTGCTGCTTGTGCTCCTGCCGGGTGAAGCGATCCGGATCAAATGAGTGAGGGTTAGTCCACCACTCTTCCATGCGCTGGGTGTACAGCGGTGATATTTGCACCATAGTGTGTGGCGCTAGCGTGAAGCCACCCAACTCAACTTCTTTTACAGTACGCCTCATGAGCATGGGTACTGGCGGATTCATGCGCAAAACTTCCTTAAAGCAGTGATCCAGGTCGGGTACATTCTTGCCCAGGTCATCGTATTCCAGTTCGCTCTTGCCTAGTCCCTGCAGTTCCTCGCGCAATCTATTTTGCCACTGCTGGTCGTTGGCCAGGTAATAAGCTGCCATGGTCAACGCACTGGTTGTAGTGTCGTGTGCTGCCAGCAACAGGAATATCAGGTGTTCACCCACAACTTTGTCGGAGAAATAATCACCTTCCTCGGTTTTTTCGTTGGCGAAGAAAGTAGCCATGTCACTGCCCGTGGCACCCCGGCGTTGAGGTACCAGGTCAATAAAGAATTTTTCCAGGTCACGTCGCCCATTCATACCCTTACGATACAGTAAGCCGGGCCAGTCTTTACGGATCAGCGATAGCACGCCTTCATTCATATCCAGGAACGACTGGTTTAGTGTTTTGGTCGCCTGGCCTTCAAGGTCCATACCCAGGAAAACTTTAGCGCCGACGTCCAGTAACAGGGTTTTAACATTCGGGTAAAATTCGAAGCTCGAGCCCTGCCGCCATTGTGACATCTGTTTGTTTATGATCGGGTGCATCTGGTCGACGTAGGTGCGCATGGCGTCGATTTTGAACGCGGTCTGCATGATTCTGCGGTGGAATTTATGCTCGTCAAAGTCCTTCATCAACAGGCCACCGGCAAAGAAGTCCCCCAGCGGTGCGTCGTATCCCATGCGTGAGGAGAAGCTTTGCTTGGAATCCAGCATGAGTTGCTGGATATAGTCCGGTCCCAGCGCCACCACGAATTTCTGGAAAGTCAGGGAGGCTTTATAAACCGGGCCGTACTTTTGATAGTGCTGATGCAATACATCGAATGGTTTCATGATGAAGCTGAAGGTATCGCCTATAAGCGGCAGGCCATAGCTTCCGGGAATGTGGCTGAGGTTTTTATTGTCTTTGTGGTGAACAAAATCGGGGACAGCGAAATCCATGGGATCCTCACACGTACTATAAACTAATAGGCGTTAGTCTAGCACTCACCGGTGATGCTAGGCAATGGATTACGCGCTGGTAGCGATGGCTGTATGCCTGTACCTTATGAGTTTGCAGATAAGCTGAGTGTGGTATGGAGCAGCAGTGCATGACACAGCACGGCCGTTGCACACTGGTTCAGTTCTGAATCAAGGTGAATGAGTATGCGCTATCTGATAGTACTTGGACTATTGTGTTCCCAGCTAGCCACCGCTGAAGTATACAAGTGTGTGGACCCCAAAAGCGGTGCGATGTCGTTCACCGACAAAGCCTGCGAGCAAAAGACCTCAGGTGAGCTGGTGGAGGTGAATCCCACTAACTTCAATTCCGGGCCGAAAAAACAATCTGGCAACCGGACCTGGGTCAGTCAGGATTCTACCCGCAACACTCAGAGTTCGGGGACCAGCGGCTCGTCATCCACCGGTCATAGACGAAACGTGGAGAAGGCGCGCGGCGCTGAACAGGCAGCCCAGAGCAACGCTGATTAATAGCGCATTCACTCAGGGGTTACCTGGCCATTTCTCCATGACAATGAATGGGTGAAATGCCAGGCGAATGCCTTCCATTACGTTTTCTTTGTTCTCCAAAATAGAGCGGCGCTTGATAAAGCGGCCGGTGGAGGAGCGGCTATCAATCGCATCGGTAGCATCCATGCCACCTCGACTAACAAATAGTCGTTTTAATTCCAGGTCAAAAACACTAACTTGTATTGATGCCACTGCTGCCAGCATATTCCAGTCGAAGTCGGCAGATACGCCAGAACCGGGACCCTGCATCGTGGGTTTGCGGCTGACCCCATCCCATCTTGCAAGGTGCTTGAGGCCGCCACTGAAAGGTACTTCCAACTCAACCAGGTCGGTAAATATAAAGGCATCCAGATCGGTAGTCTTTTGCATCTGGTCGCGTACGCTTTGCATGATCTGGGAGAATGCTTTCATGTTGGTTTTTCCCGTGGACGGGTCTACCGGGTCACCAAAAGCGCGTACAGCGGTATTCCAGTGTTGTTTGAACACCCGCTGCGACAGCACTTCATAGCCATTTTCTCTGAGATAGCTGGTAACGTAAGCGTCAATTCTGGGGGCCTCTTTTTCCAGGTATTTGCGCGAATAGCCGCCCAGGTTTACATGAGAGATGACCACAGTCTTGATTTTTTCTTGCGCTATTCTCTCCTCATCAATGTCGAAGGGAAAGGTGCTGGGGTTATAGGTTGGCGTACTGCTGCAGGCCAACAGTAGTGTGGCAAGTATGGCGTTGACGGCCACAGCGCGCAGGGCGGTTAATTGACGCATGCTGATTTCCGATCCGTTATAGTGGTGCGCATGTTAACAAAAACTGTCGCGAGACACAGTGCCAAATGGCCATAAAACTGCATTTCACTCGTACCGGTGACGGCCCCCCGGTGGTGCTGTTACACGGATTATTCGGTGCCGCGGGAAATCTTGGTGCCGTGGCGCGTGTATTACAGGACGGTTTTTGCGTGTACAGCGTAGACCTGCCTAATCACGGTCGCTCTGCCTGGCTGGAACAGGCGGATTTGGCCGCTATGGCTGATTGTGTGCGCCTGTGGATGGATCAGCAGAGTCTGGGCTGCGTGCGTCTTGTTGGGCATTCCCTGGGTGGTAAAGTGGCTATGCAGTTGGCTCTTGAGTGCCCCGCACGTGTGAGTGCATTGGTAGTCGCTGATATCGCCCCGGTGGTTTATCCCCCGCATCACGATGCGGTGTTTGCCGCACTGGATGCCGTTGTCGCAGCTAAATGCAGTTCAAGGGAGCAAGCACGGGAGCTGATGAGCGCTTATTTACCGGAGGAGGATGTTATCCAGTTTCTGTTGATGAGCCTGCAGCGTGGTCCCGATGCAGCGTATTTATGGCGCTTCAATCTGGAGGGTATCAAAGCAAATTACCAGGCGGTCCGCGCTGCCCCTCTGGCGACCGGGCCCTATCCAGGCCCAGTGCTATTCATTAAAGGCGGGGACTCGAACTACATACTCCAGGAGCACCAGCGCAGCATTCTCGATCTGTTTCCCCAGGCCACGTTTAAAGTGATGCCCGGATGCGGTCATTGGCTGCACGCCCAGAAACCGCGCCTGTTTAACGGTATTGTGCGTCGTTTTTTATCGCCCAACCTGCTTGATGGCTGAGGTTATTGTGAGCGGGTAAAAAATCATGATAGTAGCAAGCCAGGGCTGTGGCGCGGGTGGGAAAAGCCACGTATGCTGGCGCCATAATTCAAGGGCAAGAGTGACCAACAATCATGTATTTCACGCTGGGTGAAATTTTGGCTGTATTCCTGTTTGGTGCGTTGTGCCTGCATTTTCTGGGTTCTATCCGAGTGCGGGAGCTGGCAGTGCAGGCAGTAGCGCGCGCCAGTCGCCAGGACGATTTTCAGTTGTTGGACCAGGCCGTGCATCTCCGCCGTATCTCGTTAAGTCGTGATAGTACTGGGCGCTGGCGTATCTGGCGTCAATATCGCTTCGATTATAGCTACGACGGGGTGGAGCGACGCCAGGGTTTTATCACCATGCTGGGCAAAAAACTGGAATCGCTGGTGATCAGCGAGCGTGCCACTACGCTGCACTAATGCCATACAGCGGGCAGCGCAAACCCGTGTCTAGTGGCTCGGGCCCTGGTGTCGCGTGTAAGTCCGTTTATTTCTTGATTTGGGAGTCCAGCATCTTGGCAAGTTTCTGTCCGTAGGGGGGCAGGGTGCCTGCCAGTTTGGCCATATCTACAAAGCCCTCTTGATAAACTCCCCGGGCATGGCTGAATGTGCGAAAGCCATCGCGGCCACGATAACTGCCCATGCCACTATGCCCAATACCGCCAAAAGGCATGTCGTCACAGGCCACATGTAACGCGATGGCGTTGACCGCCACCCCACCAGATATAGTTTCCCCCAGCACCTTATCCTGCCGCTCTTTGTCACTGCCAAAGTAATACAGAGCCAGGGGGCGCTCGCGCTCATTGATAAAGTCGATGGCCTGTTGCAGGTCACTATAGGGTTTGATATTCAGCAGGGCGCCGAAAATTTCGTCCTGCATACAGGCCAGCGTGTCATCAGGATCGACTACCAGATGCAAGGCGATCTTATGACTCTCCCGGTCTGAGAATTCCTCTCCAGTCGGACACAGGCCTATGACCCGGGTGCCGCTTTCGTGAGCCTCATTGATATAGCCTTTGACCCTGTCATAGTGGCGTTCGTTAATGCAGGCCACAAAATCCGGGTTGTTCTGCACGGTAGGGTACTGCGCTGCAATCACTTCTTTACAGCGATGAATAAAGGCTTCCAGCCTGCTCTGGGGTACAAAACAGTAGTCCGGGCTGACACAAAGCTGGCCGCCATTCATGGCCTTGCCGGTAATAATCCGTTCGGCAGCCAGTTTGATGTCGCATTCGTCACCGATGATGACCGGTGATTTGCCGCCCAGCTCAAGCGTAACCGGCACCATGTTTTCCGAGGCTGCACGCATTACCAGGCGACCAATACTGCTGGCGCCGGTAAATATCAGGTGATCCAGTGGCAGGGCGCTGAACGCTGCGCCGACCTCAGGTCCACCGGTGACTACCGCAACTTCTGACTCCTCGAAATATTGTGCAAACAACGACTGCATGATCGCGGCGGTGTGTGGCGTAAATTCCGAGGGTTTGATCATCGCCCTGTTCCCGGCGCCAAAGACATCTGCCAGTGGACTGAAGATCATATTCACCGGAACATTCCAGGGTGTCATGATGCCCACCACACCTTTGGGCTGGTAATGTACATGTGCTTTTGCGCCGAGGAAGTTCATAGGCATGAACGGGCTGCGCTTTTCTGGCTTCATCCATTTTTTCAGGTTCTTTTTCACGAACTTGAGGCTGCCCACTGAGTTCATGATGTCAGTCATTTGCGTGACATAGCCGGAGCGACAGCCGAAGTCTTTATCGACCGCCGCGCAGATAGCCTGCTTATTGTCGACCAGCAAGGCGATGCAGCGATCGATACGGTCTATGCGAGTGGTCAGCGCTACCGTGCCTTCGGCTTTAAATGCAGAGCGCTGATTGTCTACAATGGCGAGTAGTTCGGCCGATGCGGATCCTTCTCTGGTAGATGCGTTCATGTTGTTTTCCTTTGCTTTAATTTCAGGCGACCGTGGCCGCGACCACTTTATTGCGCTTGATCCGGGGTTTGTTACTCAGCCCTTCGGGCAGGGTGATTTTTACACCGGCGTCCTGCAGGAGCATATCCGCGCACTTTTCCGCGATCATGATAGCGGGCGCGTTGGTATTACCTGAGGTTATGGTGGGCATGATAGAGGCGTCTGCCACACGCAGGGACTTAACGCCATGAACCTGCAGTCGCTCGTTTACCACCGCCATATCATCATTGCCCATCTTGCAGGTGCCAACCGGGTGGTAAACAGACTCTCCTTCGGCGCGTACATACTCCAGGATATCTTCATCACTTTGCACCTGGACGCCGGGCTTGAACTCATCGCCGCGATATTTGTCCAGGGCTGAACTGGCGAAGATATTACGTACCCTGCGCACTGCAGCGACGATAGCGCTACGATCGTTTTCGGTGTTTAAGTAGTTCGCCTGAATGTGCGGGTAAGTCTGCGGATCGGCAGAGACAATATGCACACTGCCACGGCTCTCCGGGCGCAGGTGACACACAGTCGCGGTGGTACCCGGTTTGGTTTTCAGGTTACCTTTGCTGTCTTCCTCGCTGGCAGCAGGAGCGAAATGCACCTGCGCATCAGGTGTGGCTATGGCCTCGCTACTGCGAAAGAAGACGCCGGCCTGGGAAGCAGGGTGGGCAAGCAGACCGCGGCGTTGGAGCAGATATTTAACCAGGTTTTTGATCATGGCCAAGGGCCTTGTCTCCTGGAAGAAGGTAATGACGCCGTCCATTCCCTGCTGGATGTGGACAGTCAAATGATCCTGTAGGTTTTCGCCCACTCCCGGGAGGTGCTGCTGCACATCGATGCCCAGTGATTCCAGTCGTTCACGATCTCCAATACCCGATAGTTCCAGCAACTGCGGTGAATTGATTACGCCACCGCACAGGACTACCTCTGCTCTGGCATAGGCGCATTCGTTGGTAGTAACCTTGCCGCGGGTTTTACCGTACTGCACGCCGACGGCACGGCCATCCTCCAACAGCACTTTGTGACTCACAGCACCGGTAATGACCGTGAGGTTGGGCCGTTGCGCGCACTGCTGAAGGTAAGTGCGGGCTGTGCTCTGGCGACGGCCTTTGCGGACATTGAGTTGGTAATAGCCGGCTCCTTCCTGGCTGGCGCCATTAAAATCTTCGTTATACGGCAGGCCTGTCTGCACGCCTGCTTGAATGAAAAGGTCTGCCATATCGAGCTTTTCGCCGTTTGGAACCTCTTCGACCCATAGCGGACCACCATAGCCGTGGTATTCATTGCCACCTTCGGCCTTGTGCTCAGATCGCCTGAAGTAGGGGAGCACTTCTTCATAAGACCAACCGCTGTTGCCCAGTGAATGCCAGTGGTCGTAATCCTCACGTTGGCCACGAATATAGACCATGCCGTTGATAGAGCTGGTGCCGCCCAGCACCTTGCCTCGCGGCCAGGAAATTTTACGATTGTGCATATTGGGCTCGGACTCAGTCTCGTAGCACCAATTGACGTTTTTGTTTTTCATCAGGAAAGCAAACCCGAGCGGAATATGAATCATGGGAAAGCTATCGGTCCCGCCTGCTTCGACTAGCAGAATCCGGCGACTTGCTTCACGGGACAGTCGATAGGCAAGAGCGCAACCGGCGGAACCGGCTCCCACTATTATGTAATCGTATGTCTGTTTAGTCTCGGTCATGATGATGAAACCTATATCAGTTGGTGTGTGCGTGCCTGGTATGCACTCTGCACAGGAATTGGACAAATATACAAAAAACGATTATTGTTTAATTGTCTTAATTGGTCAAGATTGCAATGACGTCAGTGACGAATAATCAGTTCAACTCAGTGGACTATGATGACCCAATGGTTGCCCGGATACTGGATGCGGGCGAGCAGTGCATCCATCGTTTTGGCATACGCCGCACCTCCATGGGCGAAGTCGCTCGTGTGGGTAGGCTGTCACGCGGCTCTATTTACAGGCATTTTGGGGACAAGGAGTCTTTGGTCGAGGGCGTTTTCAGGCGTCGCCAGGCACTGTTTCTAAACCGCACTGAGGCTGAATTGGAGACACTGCCGACCCTGGTAGACAAGCTGACCGAGTCGGTAGTGTCTGGCCGCAAGGATATGCGAGAGGGGATCTTTGCCAGCCTGGCAGAAACCGAGCCCGAGACTGTCGCTATGATGTTTCTGGATCCACGTTTTTATCAGCGCAGTGTGTCTTTCTGGCCACCGCACATCCGTATGGCCCAGGTTACCGGGGAGATCAGTGCTGACGTGGACGTGGCGACTGCCACGGACCTCGTCATGCGCCTGGCTGTATCTATGGTGATGTTCCCGGATATGGGTGTTACGTTAAAGACCCGACCGGCTTTGAAGCAGTATCTACAGCAGGTAATTTGCCATGGTTTGGGTGGCGCAGCATCAAGCCGTTAATTTCGCTAAATTGGACCACCTGCCATTGTATTGTCGGCTGACTTATCGCGCTTTCGAGATTTTCTGTAACACTCCGTAGCATCATTTTTTTCCACAGTTTCTGTGGATAAGTGTGTGTATAAATTGTTCGTCTCGCCCTCAAGTGTAGCTATGGTGGACTTTGTTACAGATTGGTTAAAAAACATACAAACACATAAATATGTTATTTATCAGATAGTTAAGGCTTAAATGTAATGTTTTAAATTTAAAGTAATTGCTAACTGTGTGAAAGTTTTGTGACTACTAGCATGTGTGCATAACCCTGGGTGATTTGCTACGTAGGGTAACTTTTTTGCCCACAGGGAAACACCCAGCAGGTTGTGGAAGGTAACGCTTTTGTTTCGCTTCTTATAAGTACTGTATCTGTAGGTTTTGCGTATTCGTCAAGTAATTTTGTGCGTGTTACCGCGTTTTTACCGGTAGCATTTTTAGTCAGTCAACTACCTTGGTAGATACATCCACTGGTGCAGGTTTCCCGGATCTCTACCTTGCTTAACTGTGGCAGCGTCGGTTTCAGTTTATCCCAGATCCATTTAGCGACATTCTCGCTTGTGGGGTTTTCCAGGCCGGGAATATCATTCAGATAATAGTGATCGAGCTGATCGTAAATGGGTTTGAAGCTTGCTTTAAGGTCGGCGAAGTCCATTACCCAGCCCGAAGGCTCCGGGGCATCCCCACTGACACTGAGGCGCACCTGGAAGGAATGACCGTGCAGGCGGGCACATTTGTGTCCCTCGGGAACGTTGGGGAGTCGATGGGCGGCTTCGAAGTGAAATTCCTTGTAGATTTCCATGGTGCTGTTCTCGCGTTGACGGGAGTCAAAGGGTGGAGTTATGCCTCTGCCATAAGGGCATTGGCGCGGCCGGGGTTATGGTGGATTTTACTACTAAAATCAATAACTTTTAATAACTCTGTTTTTTTTTGGTTTTTACCGAGTGAGTGTTTGACAGCAAAGCCAGAATCTCTATAATGCGCGTCTCGGTTAGGGGGTGATTAGCTCAGCTGGGAGAGCATCTGCCTTACAAGCAGAGGGTCGGCG
>JBALVO010000061.1:16459-20493 GCA_036961445.1 Halioglobus sp. | reverse complement strand
CAGGCCGATGAGCGCCCTGATACGCGTGATGGTTTTGTCGAACTTGATCGCGAGATACAGGCTATTAAGGAGGATATACTCGCCATAAACCGGGATATCCTGTTACTTGAAGAGTTGTCGTTGTACCCCTATGGCGAGCAACTCGTGGTGTTGGTATCCCTCGCGGCTAACAGCCCGCTTAACCCCGGGCGCATTACATTACAGTTGGACGGTCAGACGGTATCGCAGCATGCCTACAGTGCCAGTGAGGGTGTCGCCTTGCGGGCGGGTGGTGCGCACCGACTCTATTTTGGCCGGCTGGGTGAGGGGGAGCACACACTGGATGTTTCCCTCGTCGGCAGGGTTGCCCGGGATAAGGCCTTCGAGGCGCGGCGCAGCGTCACCATTACCAAGGTGGCCGGTCGAAAAACCGTGGAGCTGGAGCTGGGGTCGGTGGACGATAGCTCGGAATCCGGGGTCACCATTCGCGAGTGGCAGCAGTGATGCAATACCGGCCTACAGGAAGTATACGCACGCTGCTGCCGTGTCTGCCGTTGGTAGTGGCCAGTATGACGCTGTCCGCCACCGAGGTGTTGCCAGGCAGCGAGCGCCTGCAGGAACTGCTCTATGGCGAAGCCCTGTTCCATTCTCATCAGCAGGACTACATCACGGCCATCAGCCGCTTGCAACTCGCCGAAGCGCAGGGTCGGTTGCCGCCCTCGTCGGAGGAAGCCCGGCTTTTGTTGGCACGCATGAAACTGGCCTATGGCATGCATTTGGAAGCCGGTTTCGAGCTGCATGCGCTATTGGGCGAGACTGTGCCGCCAGCGGTCAGAAATCGTGCCTGGTATGAGCTGGCCAGAGCTTTTTTCCACAAGGGCTACACTGATGCAGCTGAAGAAGCGCTGGCTTATGTGCAGGGTGAAATGCCAGCCGACATCGTCGGCGATCACCAGTTATTGCGGGCCACGGTGTTAATGTCGTTGAATAAAAACCGTGAGGCGGCACAGGAACTGACCCAGTGGCGGGGCGCGCCCGAGTTGGCGGCCTATGCACATTACAATCGCGGTATCGCACTGGTCCGTGCCGGAGACTATGCAGAGGTTGTGCCTGCGCTGAAGAAGGCAGTGGCGATGCCGGCCCGGGGAGAGGAACTGCTGGCGCTCCGGGACAAGGCGCGGTTGGCGCTGGGATACAGTTTTGCCCGAGATGAGGATTATAGACGAGCTCGTAGGCAGCTGGAGGCGGTGCGGCCTGAGGGGCCGCTTGCAAACCGGGCTCTGTTGGCATTGGGCTGGCTGGAGTACAAGCAGGGACACAGCGAATCCGCGCTCATTTCGTGGACCGAGCTGCGCGGCCGCTCACCTGCCGATCCAGCGGTACTGGAAACCCTGCTGGTGGTGCCTGCCGTACATCGCGACCTGGAGGCCATGCATAAGGCGACCCGGGATTACGAGGCGGCGATGACGGCTTATAGCAATGAGTTGAATTACCTGCAGAATGCCAGGGCATCTGTGCTGGAAGGCTCAGCCGTACCCCGGATGTTGCAACACGATGGTGAATCCGGACAGGGTGCAACCGCTCAGGCCGGTCACGCAGCAACACGTTTTTTGGGGCCCATGCTCGCGAGTAGAGGCTTTATGGAAATGCTCTACGGACACGAGGAATTGCAAGCTCTGCTGGATGAGGTTGATCGGGGGCTGGTTGAGATCGATGTGCTGCAGAAAGTCATAATTCCGGCGGATCAGGGCTCGCTTGCTACCGGATCCCCCTTATCTACGGTCCCTGCGGTCCCGGAGACATCGCAGCCACTGGAACATGCGCCCGGGACAGGCAAAACCAGCGATCCACTATGGCGGCAGGAATGGGTAGAGAGGCGAGGTCAGCCTACAGAACATCCGGCGCCGGAAATTCCCGCATTACCGGAGATCGAGTCACCTGCTCGTCGTGCATTGAAACCGTTCCCTGAGCGCCATGCCCCCAGCCGACCTCAGGTGTCGGGGTATATCAGGGAACCGCCCAACGCGAAGATCATCGGCATGCCCGAAACCGGGATTCTCTGGCTGCCTGATTCCGGCGAGTTCTTCAAAAGGCCGCAATCCGGCGAATTCTTCCGCAGGCCTGGAGAACAGGAGGACGAAGACTATGCCTATCCGGACCTGGTCCCGCAAAAAGGCTCTACACCGGGGGAATACTATGCCTATCCGGTGAACAGGCTGTTACCGGCCAGTGAGGATGATCCCGGATTCGATGCCGGTGCGGTACCTGTTGGCGAGGCCCTGCGTGAACTGGCGGCAGCGCTCAACAGTAGCACCGATCGGATGGCGGCGCTGGGTCAGTCGACTGATTCGGCCGCAGGATTGGAGGAGCAAGTGGCAGCACTGCGTACCCGAATTCTCAAGCTTCGAGCGCGCATCGCCAATGCCCTGGTCCTGTATGAAGACTATACACGGGCCATGGCACTGGATGAGCTGAATCGCCGCCAGCTGCTTTTGGAAGACCTGCTGGAACAGGCTAGCTTGGAACTGGCAAAAACCTATGACCAGAGCAGTGATCGCTAAGGCCTTGCGCGCACCGGCGCTGCTGCTTTGTGGCGCGTTGTCGGTGGCCTGCGCCACGGACTCTGGCTTTAAATCTGCGAACAGCGAGCTCGCTGTCGCGGCGTCCACCTCTGCAGTAGCGACTGCCTCGGCTAGTAGAGGCCGGGAGAAAGCGATTGCCTCTTACCGTGACTATCTTGCCCGTTATCCGGATAGTCCGGAGTATGACAGCGTCTCCCGCCGCCTCGCAGATCTGTTGCTGGAACAGGCCGCTGACCTGCAGTTGGCGGCAGCCACGACACCCGACGATGCCGTCCGGCTGGAGGCGGAAGCAGGGCAGGCTTACAGGTTGGCGATCAGCCACTATGAATACCTGCTGGGGCAGGACCCACAAGGGCCACAGAGCACTGCAGTGCTGTATCAACTGGCGCGAGCTTACCAGGAAATCGGCGCATCGCTGCAGGCACTGGCCGCCATCGACCGGCTACTGGCATCACAGCCGGATACCGACACTCGACTCTATGCCGACACCCGCTTCCGCCGGGGTGAGTTGTTATTTGGCGAGGGCGCCTACCGTGACGCCGGGCTGGACTATCAGGCGGTGCTTGATTTGGGGGAGTCGGTGCCGGCCTATGAACAGTCGTTGTACAAGCTGGGCTGGTGTTTGTTCAAACAGGAGCGTTATCCGGAAGCCTTGCCGGTGTTGTTTCGCTTCCTCGAGCGGGAAATTTCGCCCGACGCAGGCTTCGACACGCAACTGGCAGCGCTTGGCACGGCCGATAGGGAGCTGGTGACTGACCTGTTTCGCGTTATCGGCAGGAGTTTTGCGCAATTAGGCGGCCTGGACGCCGTGGATCGCTATTTTTTAAGGAATGGCAGTCGCAATTACGAACAACCCGTCTATCTCGCGCTTGGCGATTGGTATGAGGAGCAGGAGCAGGTCGGTGAGGCGGCCAGAACCTGGCAGGCACTGGCGCAAGCTGACCCCCTCGGGGCAGAGGCACCGCGCCTGATTGCCAGGGCGATTGCGCTCTACCGTCAGGCGGGTTTCCAGCAGCGTGTGGTGGAATTGGAGATATTGTTGCTGCAAAGCTATGGCCTGGGCAGTGACTTCTGGATGTTGCACTCGCCAGCGGATTATCCGCTTGTGATGTCGTTGTTACAGTCCAGTCTGCAGCACCTTGCCGGTCTCTCGCATGGACAGGCGCGCAGCTCAGGTGAGGCAGAGGCTGTGCGCGAGGCGGAGCATTGGTATCGGCAATACTTAGTCTCCTTCGGGGACGAAGCGGCTGCGCCAGAGATGAATTACCAGTTGGCCGAACTGCTGTATGAATATGGCCAGTATCGGCAGGCCCTCGATGAATATGAGCGAACCGCCTGGTCGCGAGGCGATCATTCGCGGGCGGCTGATGCCGCGCTGGGTGCGCTGCATGCCAGCGAAAAAATATTGCAAACAGCGACTGCTAAAGAGCAGGTCGAGTTCACAGAAAGGGCAACGGCAGGCGCTCTGCGTTT
>JBALVO010000061.1:0-16359 GCA_036961445.1 Halioglobus sp. | reverse complement strand
CTGCTAAAGAGCAGGTCGAGTTCACAGAAAGGGCAACGGCAGGCGCTCTGCGTTTCGTGTCGGCTTTCCCGGGCCACCCCGCAGCCCCGAATTTACTGGCGCGCACTGGCACGCAATTACTCGAGCAGGAACAGTACGTCAGGACCCTGGAAGCCAGTGCACATGCCCTGGCTGCGTCAAACTCTGCGTCACCTGCATTGTTACAAGTGGTCTGGTCGCTGCGGGCGCAAGTGTTATTCGCCAAAGATGACTACCCGGCGGCCACGACGGCCTATCGCGAGGCCCTCAAGCTAGCCGGTGAGGAAGATGCGCGGCGACTCGCTTTACGGGAGGGGCTGGCGATGGCGACCTACCAGAATGCGGGTCAGGCCTTAACGGCGGGAGACACAGACGGTGCGGTAGTGTTGTATCAACAGGCTGCGGCGCTCGCGCCCGATGCAGCTCTTCGTTCGAAGGCAAGTTACGATGGCGCAAGCGCCCTGCTGACACAGGAGTCGTGGGCAGATGCCATCTATTGGCTTGAACAGTTCCGTGCTAACTACCCGGACGATCCGCTGCAGCCGGAGGTCACCCGTAAACTGGCCCATGCCTACGACCGCAATGGTGACGCAGCAAATGCAGCCACTGAATACCTGCGCCTCGGTCAGGACCAGCGGCAGGCTGATATATTGCAACGAGAGGCCCTGTTGCGGGCGGCCGAACTCTCTGTACAAACGGGCGATGTACAGCAGGCCATCATCGCCAGTGAGCACTATCTTGAACGATTTCCGGAACCCGTCGAGACTGCGGTTGCAGTGATGCAGCAGCTTGCCGAAATGGCGTCGGGCAACGGCGACGCCCAGCGCATGCAAACCTGGCTGGAGGCCATCATCGCGCTGGACCGCCGGGCAGGTAATTCCCGCACACGCGAGCGTGCAGCAGAGGCGGCACTGGAACTGGCTGAACAGCGGCTCGCCGCTTTTCAACAGGTTCAGCTGGTCAATCCCGTGCAGGATAAACTTGCGCAGAAAATAAAGGCGATGAAACGGGCGTTACAGGCTTTTAAGGCGGCTATCGATTACGGCATCTTTGCGGTGTCCACAGCGGCAACCTATCATATAGCGAGCATGTACGATGAATTGGGTCGCGCCCTGCTGAGCTCCGAACGCCCGGCCAGCCTGAGCCCACAGGAAAGGGCGGAATATGATGTATTGCTGGTGGAACAGGCAGCGCCTTTTGAGCAGCAGGCAATTGACCTCTACACCAGCAATACGCAGCGCCCCGGTGGCAATGGTCGCGACCCCTGGATTGAAAAAAGTGCGCAACAATTGAATGAACTGCGGGCTGGTCGCTAGCGACCAGGTGGAGCATTAGCTTATGCAATTGAGACTGAGTACCGTGTTTTTGCTTGTTGTTCTCTGTTTTTGGATGGGATCCCCAGGCGCCGATGAACAGCTGGAACAGGACTCCATTGTCATCAAGGGCGACCAGGAGTTACCTCGAACACTCTATATTGCGCCGTGGAAACGGGTAGGTACACGCCTTGAAAGCGGCACGCTGGAAGGTGAGATTGGGGAAGAAAAACAACCGTTGGAACGCGATTTATTCCAGCGTGAGTTGGAGTTACAGCGTGAGGGCGGCAGCCTCGAGAGTCCATCACCTGCGCCTGCGCCGCCAGGCTCAGCAGCCACTGCCGAGACGGCGCGCTAGTTAATGGGAATTTGACAAGGAGTTTACTATGGAAACGTTGTACAAGGTGCTCGGCTTCTTCCAGTCCGGCGGACCGTTTATGTATCCGATTCTGCTGGTGCTGGCTGTCGGCGCCGCCATCGCCATTGAACGCTATCTCTATCTGACCTTGGTGCGCAGCCGGAACAACGGCATCTGGAAGCGTGTTTTGCCCTTACTCGAAGGCGGCAAATATGACGCTGCCCGTGAGGTTGTGATGCATTCGGATGCGGCCGTGAGTAAAATTTTGGGTTACGGCCTCAATCGGGCAAAACACCGGGGCAGTAGCGACGAAATTCAAATGTGCATGGAAGAGGGCTTGCTCGAGATGGTGCCGCGGTTGGAGAAGCGCACCCACTACCTGGCAACCCTGGCCAATATCGCCACCTTACTGGGCTTGCTGGGGACCATCATTGGCCTGACGGAGGCGTTCTCTACCGTCGCGGCAGCCGACCCGGCCGACAAAGCCGCCCTGCTGTCGGCGAGTATTTCCATTGCAATGAACACCACGTCCTTTGGCCTGATGGTCGCTATTCCGCTACTGCTGATACACGCCGTTATGCAGACCAAGACATCGGAGCTCGTCGATACCCTGGAAATGGTGACGGTCAGGCTTTCGAATCTCATTGCCGGCACGGCGGTTGTGGAGTGGGAACGCGCGTGAGACCTCGCTGGCAAAGAACCACCCGGCGGCAGGAGCAGACGGTTGATGTGACCGCTTTCCTCAGCCTGATGGTGATACTGGTGCCCTTTCTGCTGGTGACTGCAGTTTTTTCCCGGATGAGCATTATCGAGCTGCAAGCCGCCGGCGGGGAATTGGCGCCGGACACAGGCAAAGACCCGCTACAACTGCAAGTGGTTCTCCGGCAGGCTGTGATCGAG
Organism: Halioglobus sp.; assembly: GCA_036961445.1. Taxonomy (GTDB): domain Bacteria; phylum Pseudomonadota; class Gammaproteobacteria; order Pseudomonadales; family Halieaceae; genus JBALVO01. The sequence goes on along the minus strand of JBALVO010000061.1, from coordinate 13,770 downwards.
GTGAGCTACCGTGGACTGTCGCAGCCTACGCAGATTAACCGATCGAGTGACGAGCGCGCGCTGGCGTCACTGGCAGCACTGGCCAGTGAGCTGAAGGCGCGCTACCCGCAAAGCCTTGAGGCGACTGTTTTGCTGGAACCCCAGATCAGCTATGACCTGTTGGTACAGGTACTGGATGCATTGCGGGTCCAATTGCTGCAACACGATGATAGTGTTGAGCAGGTGGCACTATTCCCGCTGATAGCGCTCGGTGCCGCACCGTTAGCGGAACCAGCTCGCCGGGGTGCATTGTGACCCGGATGGCCCGTGGCGCGCCTCAGTTCAAGTGGCGCCGGCAGCGTCAGCAACAAGCGCGGCGCTGGCCGACATTGAATCTGGTGGCGCTGATGGACGTGTTTACCATTCTGGTGTTCTTCTTCCTGGTGCACTCGACGGACAGTGTGCCGGATGCCTATAGCACACGGGTTAAGCTGCCGGAATCGATCGCCAATCAACAGCCCAGAAATACACCGGTTATAACGATCACCCGGGACAGTATCCTGCTGGAGAGTGAACCGGTTGTCGCCGTTGAGGCTGCCATGCAAGGCGAGCAAGTTGCCATCCCGGCGTTGCACACTGCACTGCAGACGCTGGGTGCACGGGGTGCGGTGGAGCGGGTAACAATGGGCGCAGAACGGGAGCTCACCATTATGGGCGACAGCTCTATTCCATTTGCGTTACTCAACCGGGTCATGCTCACCTGTACTGAGGCGGGCTATGGCAACATTTCCCTGTCGGTGCGACAGCGTTCAACGGGTAGCGGGTAGTGCTATGCCTGCACTGACACTGCAAGCAAGCTCCCCCTGGTCGGTGATCCATGAGGAGGACCGCCGTTTTCGCTGGATACTGATGCAGACGTTGGCTTTAAGTCTGCTCGTCGGGGCAGCCACACCCTACATCCGGCTGCCGTCGCCCGAGGCGGGTGTCGCAACCGAACTGCCACCGCGTCGCGTGCGACTGCTGGCAGAACCGCCGCGGCCAGTATCGAAACCGACGCTACTACCCGCCGCACCGGCCGCACCGGCCGTAAAGCCGGTACCAACGCCACAAACTCGGTCCGAGCCCACCTTGGTTGCTCGGGTCCTGACGCCACGTGAAAAGGCGGCGAAGAGCGGGGTGTTGGCTATGGCGGATGCTCTGGACGAACTGCAGGCGAGTACACCGAAAACCGGTAGTCTTTCAGGCATGGAAAACAGGGATCAACCCGGGTCTGCTGATCCGCGTCAGCCCTCTGTGCTGACCGCAGATCTGACCCGTGGCAGCGGGGGCATTGACGGTGACGGTGCGGTTGCCCATCAATCGGTTCTCGGCGCGGCCGGGCTGCCGGACAGGGAATCACCCCGGCACGGTAACAGCGCACCGGATGGCGGCGCGGAGACAGGCGGGCAGATATCCGCAGCTGCGGCAGCCGGGGTGCGCAGCCAGGCGGCGATCCAGGAGGCGTTGGACCGCCACAAGGGAGCCATGTACACATTGTATAATCGTGAGTTACGCCGTGACGCCAGCTTGCAAGGCAAGCTCGTTGTCAGCATCACGATTGCACCGGCGGGCAATGTGACCCACTGTGTCATTCTCGGTAGCGAACTGGGATCGGTGTCGCTGGAACAGCAACTGCTGGCGCTTATCACGGGCATTGATTTCGGTGCGCAGCCCGGTGGTGCCATCGTGACCACGAAAATACCCATCGAGTTCTTTCCCCGGTGAATACCGTGTCGCTCGGTAACATGTGTCCCTTCGTGAGCAGGGTATTGGTGCTGACTACCTTGCTATTGGCAGCCACTGTCGCGCGCGGCCAGATTGCCACACCCACATTGGATTGGAATGTATTGCTGGCTGATCCCGATCCGGTGGAACTGACAGAGCTGGCGAGCCAGTATGAGCACGCCATTGGCTATCGTCGCGATTATGGCCGTGCGCGGCAGCTCTATTGCGCCGCCGCCCGCCTTGGACATCTGCCGGCCCAGATCCGCCTTGCCTGGATGTACGCCAATGGTCTGGGTGCCCCCCGTGATACGGATCTTGCTGCCGCCTGGCTGGAGGTGGCGGCGGCCAATGGCGACTTGAAGGCGCGCCGGTTTCTTGCCTATGTCGGAGAGCCACTTATACGCAGAGATCCCCGATGTACTTATAAAAGCCGTTTCGATGCCTATGCCATCGCCACGATATTAGGGCAGGAGTGGGACGCTGCCGTGCGCACGGATACCCCGGAGCGCCAGCAAATTGCGACCTGGGTACGTCAGCTGGCGCCTGACTATGGCCTGGACCCGAACCTGATACTGGCAATTATCCAGACCGAATCCAATTTTAATCCCCAGGCGCGCTCACCGGCGAATGCGCTGGGGCTGATGCAATTGATTCCATCGACCGCGGCCCGTTTTGGTGTCAAGGACAGGGCAGATCCGATGCAGAACCTGCATGGCGGGATGGCCTATATGCGGTGGTTGTTATCCTTTTTTAAGGGTGACTTGCGCCTGTCGCTGGCGGGATACAATGCCGGCGAACGGGCCGTCGAGAAATACCTGGGGGTGCCGCCTTTTCAGGAGACGCAAAACTATATTCGCAAGGTCCTGCTCGCCTATGGCCGTGATAGTCATCCGCCGATCAAGCCGGTGGTGGAGCCCTCGAAGGTGATGCCGTAGGCTGCGCGTGTACCTCGCGCTCGGTCACCTCATAACGGGTTAGTATGTGGTTGGACAGTCCCAGTTTGTTAAAGCGCGCCTGGCGATGCGTGGGTATGACGTCAGGGTTATGCGCAGATCGCCGGGCTCGCGGATGCAGGATTACCGGTACTGAGGTATAACCCTTGACGAAATTTGACAGCACGCGCTCGACATCACCGACGACTTCGATACGTTCAAGACGGCGCAGAATCTGCTTCCACAAAATGTGCAGCTGAAGTTCCGCCAGGCGCTTGCCGGTGGCACAAAGCGGCCTCCTATCGATCTAGTCGACTGCCGAAAATGTCGGCTATGAGGTGCGATCTCAACCGGACGTTTGCAGCCCCAGACTCGTCCAGAACCGATAATGTCTGTTTTCGCCAAATTCCCGCCATTTGGTCTAATATTGGTTGAACCAGAAACTGGCATGGGTTCACTGTTGCTGTCCTCCTCAACATGCCATGACTTGAAGCCAGACTAGCTTAAGAGCGTGAGCGGAATCGCGAGATGATAAAGACCTGGAAGACGTTAGTGGACGACAATGTAAAGCCAGGGAAGGGCTTTGATCTGATGCTTAAGAAAATGCTAATCATAGTCGCTACTACAACCTACTCGCCCTTTTTCCTGGCCGATGAGAACCGTGAAACGGAGAAAATCGTCGAGTTGTACTGTGAAGGAATGGATTGGGCGTCAAATAGAGTCAAGCATATTTCGGTTTCGATCGACAGCGGCATGAAATCCATATCCATTCTGGATCCGCTCAGAGATGAGCCAAGAGTCCTGGCGTTAGACGAAACTCCCACGCAGTACAAAGCGAGCGGTAACTACTCAGAGGGCTATATCAACGTTGAAAAGGAGCACATCACCTTTGATGCAAGCCATCGCCAATACTGCGAGGACAAAGAACGTTGTGATTTATACATTTCTTATGCGACTGAGTTTACATTAAATCGACAAACTGGTGCTTTTGAGTATCTGGTAGTCGAAGAGGTAAGAGAAGAGCGGTCTGACTCTTTGATAGCGACACTAAACGACTGGGGAATATTTCGAGCCGCCAAATGTAGGCAGGTCCAGCAACAGTATTAACGAGTGAGCAAGGCGAAAGGCCGAAAAGAGGTGAGGCGGCCTCTCGCTGTAGGCCGAAAATCGCTACGCTAAAGACTGCTTTCGACTGCGGGTTAAACTGGTTTACGCAGCACATGGCGGATGACCATTTTTAGCACAAAGATGCTTTCTATCTTCTGTGAAGAAAAAACGACAAAGCGGATGGGCCGGGCGCGCCGCAAATTGCAGCGCCATATTCAAATCCGCGGTTTGCAATATGACAATAATGGTCTACCCTTTTTATAGATAAGAGCAGTTTTCACGAAGGTCATCGGGGCAATTCCTGGTAAGGGAGGGAGTCGATGGTGTCTAGGCAACAGATCCAGGAATCATTGCACAATCGCGTCAATGATTACCTGCGCGGTAATCCTATAGGGTACGCCGTAGAGGAACCCAAGGAGGAGTCGGTTGAGGCCATTTTCGACCTGCTCCAAAGAGCAGAGAAAGAACTAGATGTCGCCCAGAATCGTGTCGCCCGTCTTAAGTGGGAATTGGCAAAGGCGCAATCGTAATCTACTCCTGCAGTTTAGCGCCCCCACATTCATAAGAATTCCTGTTCGCTCGCCCGAGCTAAATATGAAAATGACTGATTTCACCCGCGATCTAAACGGTCGATGCAACACCGGTGCCAAATATTGACTGAAGTCCGCTTTCGACTATTCTCAGGTTTCGGTCTATCCTTGGCTAAGCTGCATACCAAGTGGAAACTGATGAAAATATATATGCTACTGGTAATTTGGGTTTCAGCGGCTGCTCACGCACAGGTCTATAAATGTGTAGATGAAGCAGGTGCTACTCAGTTTTCAGACCTACCTTGCGGCAAGACTACCGAAGAAGTCACGATTGATGCCCCTGCGTCGTCTGGTATAAATATGGGCGCGTCGATGGTCGTCTCGGACGACATTAAGATTCTGGAAGCACAAGAACATATATACAAAATTAAGGAGGTTTTTGCGCGTCGATCAGAAGATTATGAGCTTCAGGATGCTGCCCTGGCCAAGAGGCTGCAGAATTTGAACCTTAGTGATGAAGAGCGGGCTGAGCTGAAACACCAAATGCTGGATAATACCCACATGTACTTCGAAGAAAAGAAAAAATTCGATAGGGAGTTGAGCCAGGCGCAGCTAGAGCTGTGGAATGCTGAGAAGCCCTCGGATCCGTGAGCGACCCAATGATGGCGTTAAAGAGGTGAAAGCAGGCATCGTCAGAACCCAGGGCGAGCAATTCGGCACATCCCTGCATGGCCAGGTACCGACTCTTCCTGCAGACCGTTTATTGCCAGGGTGATGAATTGTGAGCAGGATAGTGCCTACCCGTGGTCCGGCTGCACTCCCTGGCGGCTATCGTGGCCGAGAATGTTGTGTATCGCGGCTTCTGTCGTCTCCGCCGCCTTAATATCAACCCACGGGCGATATATCGTATTTTGCTTGTAGGCTTCCTCTGGTATCTCGGTCACCACTGGATTGCTGTGTGTAGTCATCATGCCCCCTTTTTACTCCCCGCCAGCCGTGAGAGTTGCAGATTGCCAATTTGCAATCTGCCTATTAGTACGGCCAGTACACCCCGGCCACAAACCCCGCCGCAATACCCAGGGCCATGCCCAGCCATATAGCCTGAGAAGCGACCGCTGACAGGTGCTCTTTTATTATCTGGTCTTGATCCATAGGCCAACAATAGGCCATGTTCCGCCGCCAGGATATGCGGCGACAGTACCAAAATGAGGTATTGGTTAGCGAATGGCTGAATCTTGTGGAATCTGGATGTCGGCTTTCGCTCACCATCTCGAGTTGAGAACCGATGACGTTTTGCGAAAGGCGGGGGTTGGGACTACACGGCTAGATTTGACTATCTTGGGCTTCACCTTCCCGCAATTGGTCTATCCTTATTCTTATCCTCAGGCAGGAAGGCAGGGCCCACACATGGAACTACTCGATCACAACGCAGAAGGTGTCATTATTCAACTGGATGAGCGAGAGCTTAATATGCTGCTGGTATTGGAGCAGGAGGGACGGCTAGCCCATAACCGCAAGGAACCTACAGGCCAGGCGCTAGACGAATTGCTCAGAACGGCGGCGGTACTTGTGCAGCAAGCGAGGCAGGGACTCCAGGTCCGTGACAGGGGCCATTGATACTGCCGTAGTTTGTTGAGGCCGTTACTTCGCTGTTGTCTGCACATGAGGCGGGGCATGCCTGAAAATATGGCGGCGTTGAGGTGCGATCTCCACCGGTCGACGCAATACTGGCTTCCAGCGGCCCACGTTGGTCCTGCCATTCTCTATCCAAAGTATAGGAATGCCATAGGCGTCCCAGTCTGGCGCTTGCGAGCTGAACACGACGCCGATCTGGGTCAGGGTGTTGCCGCGAAAAGTTCAACCTCACGTGGACAATGAAAAAACCCCAGTACCCTGATATCCTGCAGGCAAACAATCAAAAAGTCACAGAGTATCCCCAATGAATTGTCGCTTTATCAGTCTGTTACTCACCGCCCTGCTCGGGCTTTTTCCAGTTCTCTCCTGGGGGGCGGAAGAAGAAAGCAGCGCTCCGGCACAGTCCGGCCTGGTGATCAGCTCCGGCGCGGAAGGTGGTGGCTACTGGAGCGCGGCCGCACGGCTGCAAAAAGTGGTGCATGACATGGGCTCCGGCGCAGAAAATCGGCCCAGTAACGGCTCCCTGGACAACCTGGAGGCGCTAACAGACCCGGCCAGCCCGGTGAACATGGCTTTTGCCCAGGCCGACGCGCTGCAATACTTCCTGTATGACAAACCCGGCGCCAGGCCTCAGCTCGACGTGCTCGAAAATATCGGCCAGGAATGCGTATTTATCATCACCGCGGCAAGCAGTAAACTGCGTTCGGACGCCGACCTGCAGAAGACGGGTAAACCGCGACTGGCCATCGCCAGCCATACCAGCGGCGTGGCCGTCACATTCAATTATATGACTAGACTCGTACCCGAGTTCGAAAAGGTACAGGTGAACTATCGGGACACGCTTGGGCCAATGGAGCAGCTTGGCTCCGCGCAAGCCCCTGTCGATGCCGTGATGGTCGTGCACCGCCCCCGGGAACATTCCCCGGAGCTGGACCTGGCACTGGTTGATAAAGAGCGTTACCGGATTCTGGAGATCAGCGACCCGCGCCTTACCGGCAAGTCAAAGGACGGTCAGGAGGTTTACCGTGCCATGAACCTGGCCATTCCCGGCCCCGAGGGTGCCGACCCCACCCTGGTGAATTCCATCTGCGTCAAAGGGCTGCTGGTGACAAACCGTGAAAAGCTGAGTGCAGCACAGCAGAGCCTGCTGGCCGATGTGGTGAACGTCCACTGGATGCGGGTGTTTGCCACCCAATAGAGCATTACTGATAGCAAGCATTGCGGACTGCTTGAATGCAGAAATGGGCTCTCCAAAAGGGGCCGCTTTGAGGTCAGACTGTGTGAAAACCCGGATAACAGATTTTGCTACTGGATAATCGTCCAGCATTGCACATCAGGCTGTGCAGTTCGCAGATCACCGGGCTCGCGGATGCAGGATTACCGGTACTGAGGTATAACCCTTGACGAAATTTGACACCACGCGTTCGACGTCTCCGACGACTTCGATACGTTCAAAGCGGCGCAGAATCTCTTCCCACAAAATGTGCAGCTGAAGTTCTGCCAGGCGATTGCCCATGCAACGATGGATACCAAAGCCGAAAGATAAATGCTTGCGCACATCCGGGCGTTCAATGTCGTAGTCATTCGGGTTGTTAAAGGCGCGTTCGTCCCGATTGCCCGATACATACCACATAATGACCTTTTCTCCCGCCTTGATCGTTTGCTCGCCTAACTGTGTATCGACCTTTGCGGTTCTTCTCATATGTGCCAGGGGTGTCTGCCAGCGAATGGTCTCCGCCACCATGGCGGGGATGAGTGCCTGGTTGGCCACCAGCTTGTCAAATTGCTCGGGGTTGTTGTGCAGCGCCAATACACTGGCTGACATGGTGCTGCGCGTCGTGTCGTTGCCACCGACGATGAGCAATACCAGGTTGCCCAGGTACTCCAGGGGGCCCATGTTTTTGGTCGCTTCGCCGTGTGCCAACATGGAGATCAGGTCATTGGCGGGAGGGGCGTTTACGCGCTGGTTCCACAAGTCGGTAAAATACTCCAGGCACCCGAGCATCTCCTGCTTGCGGTGTTCGTCACTATCGATCAGTCCCATGCCGGGTATGGCGGTCGATACATCTGACCAATAGGTTAGTTTGCTGCGGTCTTCAAAGGGGAAATCAAACAGCGTGGCCAGCATTCTGGTGGTGAGTTCAATGGAGACCTCATCGACCCAGTTAAAGACTTCGCCCACGGGTAGGTGGTCCAGTACATCGATAGTGCGCTCGCGGATAAGTCCCTCAAAGTGCCTGAGGTTTTCAGCGCCGGTAACCGGGCTAACGACTTTGCGCTGCTCATCATGTTTAGGGCGGTCCATGGCAATAAACATTGGGAGATGAAAATCTTCCAGGGGGTCGCGGATTGTTATCGACGGCTCAGATGAATAGATGTCGTGTGAGGTGTCGACCTGCATGATGTCGGCATAACGGGTAACCGACCAGTAGGGCCCGGTGAAACTGTCGGCACAATAATGTACCGGTGCTTCATCCCGCAGGCGTTTGAACCAGTCCAGGTGCTTGTCGTGGGAAAACAGGAAGGGGTTTGCTACGTCAAAGCTCTCCAGGGGTACCTGGTATGGGTCTTGTTCGGCAACATCTTCTGCATAGGCCGGCGCAATTGTGTTCATAGTAGCGACTCGTGATTTATAATTTTCATACTCAGTCTAAGCCATCGAAGCGGTTCTCGCCAAGCGGCAGTGTTATTCTCCGACTATCAATCTTTTTCTATATTCAGTACAGACTGTGTGGATGCTATGATCGGAACGGCGTCGACACCAACACCAGCGTGCAATGCGGGCAAAACTGCCGCGTGATCGCCGAATCTTCCGCCCGTTGCAATCTTCGGACACTAATAGAGACCTGGCCATGACTGAACAGCTCAACGCGACAACCCCTTACGTACTTGAAAGCATCGAAGGTCACACGTTATGGCTAACGCTTAATCGACCCAGGCAGCGCAACCCGCTGTCCAGCCATATGATTGCTGCCCTGCATAAAGCGCTCGCTGCGGCCAACGACAACCCGCAGGTGCGGGTCATCGTTATCACCGGCTCTGGGCCGGTATTTTCTGCGGGCCATGATTTGCGCGAGATGGCCAGGCAGGCAGGTGAGAGCGAGGAATCCCGCGTGCTGCGCATTGGCCAAATTCTGCTCGATTGCTCGGCGATGATGTTGGCTATTGTGCACTCGCCCAAAGCGATAGTCGCCAGCGTGCAGGCTACCGCCACAGCAGCCGGCTGCCAGCTGGTATCTGCCTGCGATATGGCCATCGCCAGTGAGGAGGCCAGCTTTTGTACGCCGGGGGTCAATATCGGTAGTTTCTGTACCACCCCGTTGGTTGGTATCGGGCGTAACATTCATCGCAAGCATGCAATGGAGCTGGCGCTGACAGGGGATCTGTTCAGCGCTGCAGACGCGGTGAGATTTGGTCTGGTCAATCACGCGGTGCCGACTGAGCAATTACACGCCGCTACGCAAGAGTTGGCAGCGCGTATAGCCGCCAGGTCGGCACAGGGTATTCGCAGCGGTAAGGAGGCCTTTTATCGCCAAATAGATATGCCGTTAGAGGACGCTTTTACCTTTGCCAACCAGGCTATGCTGGATGCCATGAGCACTGCAGAGGCGGCCGAGGGCATTAGCGCTTTTTTTGAAAAACGCAGTCCGCAGTGGTCTGACGCTTGAGATTTTGATGTCGATTATCGAGTTATTGGTGGTTGCGGCCATATTTGACCGATAATTTTCGTAAAATAGCCAAACACCCAGGTTTATTGTCGGTAAAATCGCCGATTATGTGCTTTATTTAATAGATAGAACTTATCCGACAGTGGAGGGAATATTATGACCGCGATACAGGAAAATCTGCAGAGCGAAACCGCTACCATGCTGACGACCCAATTTGAGAAACAACGGGCTTATTATCTGGCCGACCCAATACCAGATTATCAGCAGCGCAAGGAAGATCTCACCAACCTCAAACGTATGATCAACGAAAACCGAGAGGAGATTATTGCCGCGATCAGTGAAGATTACGGTAATCGCTCGCGTCAGGAAAGCCAGTTTGCAGAGATCATTTCGGTGACTGACGGCATCAACGATGTTATCAAGCATTTAAAGAAATGGATGAAGGTGCAGAAGCGGCACGTTGATATGAGTATGTTTGCTGGCGGCAAGAATCGTGTCATCCCCCAGCCACTGGGTGTGGTTGGCATTATCGTGCCCTGGAACTTCCCCATCAACCTGAGCTTTATGCCGCTGGCGTCGGCGTTTGCTGCCGGCAATCGCGCCATGGTCAAAATGTCGGAAAACTCCATCGCCCTGACGCGTTTACTGCAGTCGATATCGGGGCGCTACCTGCCCGAGGGCAAGTTGGAATTCTTTGAAGAAACCGGCGGTGTCGGCGTTGAATTTTCCCAGATCCCATTTGATCTTATGGTTTTTACCGGCTCTGGCCAGACCGGTCGCTCGGTAATGGCTGCTGCGGCAAAAAATTTGACACCTGTGGTGTTGGAGCTCGGTGGTAAAGCACCCGCTGTGATAGATCCGAATTTTCCGTTGGAAAAAGCAGTGGGCCGGATTATGTTCGTCAAGCAGTTTAATGCGGGACAAATTTGCACCAATGTTGATTATGTATTTGTGCATGAGTCGCAGCGTGAAGCTCTTATTGACGCAGCCAAAGCCTATGCCGCCAAACATTGCCCGGATATTAACAGTATCGATTACACCGCGGTGATTGATGATCGTTCAGTTAAACGACTGGCAGATACGGTGGAGGATGCTCGCGAAAAAGGCGCTACGGTCATCAACTTGTGTGGCGATCAGCAGATCAACTATGAGACGCGAAAGTTTCCCATGCACCTGATCCTTGATACCACGGCAGAGATGACCATCCGTAATCGCGAAACTTTCGGCCCCCTGCTAATGGTCCTGACCTACCAGGAGCCCGAAGAGGTCGTGAACTATGTCAATGCCCATGACCGACCCCTGGCGCTTTATCCCTTCACCAACGATAGCAAGCTCTGCAATATGTATATTGATCGAATCATGTCTGGCGGTGTAACAGTCAATGATGCGTTATTTCATGTTGCACAACACGCTATACCCTTTGGTGGCGTTGGTCCCAGTGGTATGGGTCATTATCATGGCTATGAAGGTTTTGTTACGTTTTCCAAGCTACGCCCGGTTTATTACCAGGCAGGATTTTCTGCACTGCAGTTCCTGCGCCCGCCGTATGGCACGTTCGCCACGCGCATTTACAATTTGCTGATGAAGATGAAGAGCTGAGTTGATGCGTCGGTGAGCGCTACCGCGCGCCCACCGGCGGCACGTTTTTTTTGAGTAACACCCTCCCGGAGCTAAACATATGAAAACGGGTTTATATTCGCTGACACTCGGCGCGTTTTTACTGCTGGTGCTGGCCGGCTGTAGTGAGGGTCAACCTGAGGCGCCGGCAGTTGTTGTCGCTGCAGCACCTACCGAGGTTGAATTGCCGCCGCCAGAGGCCGTTGCTGATACTGACTGGTCCCTGCATGGGCATGATATCAACGAGCAACGTCACTCCACACTGCAGCAAATCAACGCCGGCACAGTCGATCGTCTGGAGCTGACCTGGTCTTTCGATATGTATACTCGCCGGGGTATCGAGGCCACGCCGCTGATGGTCGACGGTATTTTGTATGTCACCGGTAGTTGGTCCATGGTTTATGCGCTGGATGCCAGGACAGGTGTGCTCAAGTGGTTTTACGATCCACAGGTTGATCGAGCTTTTCTGGCCAAGGGTTGTTGCGATGCGGTTAATCGCGGTGTTGCCTATGCCAATGGCAAGGTGATCGTGGCGACCTACGACGGGCGACTGGTCGCCTTGAACGCGCAAGATGGTAGCGTGGCATGGGATGTGCAGACCACCGACCGCAACCAGTCCTACACCATTACTGGTGCACCCAGAATAGCGAAAAACAAGGTGATTATCGGTAACGGTGGCGCTGAGCTGGGTGTGCGGGGCTATATCTCCGCTTACGACATCGACAGCGGCGAGATGGCCTGGCGCTTTTACACTGTCCCGGGTAATCCGGCTGATGGCTTCGAAAGTGAAGCCATGGCCATGGCCGCAACGACCTGGACCGGCGAGTGGTGGAAGTGGGGCGGTGGCGGCACCGTTTGGGATTCCATGGTGTATGACCCGGAGCTGGACCTGTTTTACGTAGGGGTTGGTAATGGCTCTCCCTGGAACCAGACCATGCGCAGCCCCGAGGGCGGCGACAACCTGTTTCTGGCATCCATTGTCGCAATCAGGCCCGACACGGGGGAGTACGTTTGGCACTACCAGACCACACCGGGCGAGACCTGGGATTTCACTGCCACTCAGCACATTATGCTGGCGGATCTGGTGATCGACGGCAAACCACGCAAAGTGCTGATGCAAGCGCCTAAAAATGGCTTTTTCTACGTCATTGACCGGATAAGCGGAGAGCTGATTTCCGCCGAACCCTATACCACTATCAACTGGGCTACGCATGTCGACAAAGCGAGCGGCCGTCCGGTGGAGACCCCCAACGCGCGTTTGTTCGATGGCAAAAATGTTTCTCTGCCCAGTAATGCCGGAGGGCACAATTGGCCACCGATGTCCTACAACCCGGCCACAGGCCTGGTCTATATCCCTACCATAGTGTTTCCGGCCACGTTCCTGCAGCCCACCGAGGACAAGGACCGGTTGCCAGGGCAGGGCTACTGGAATGTCGGTTTTGATCGCATGGCTAATGTGCCGCCGCCTGTACCCAACCTGGAAGAGATACTGGCCAGTGAATTTAAGGGCGCTTTGATTGGCTGGGATCCGATTAAGGGCGCGGCGCGCTGGTCACAGAAACTGGGTAGGCCCAATATCGGTGGCACTCTGAGTACAGCAGGTGGGTTGGTATTTCACGGGGGCGATGGTGGCCAAGTCGTCGCCACGGATGCGGCTTCAGGCAAGGACCTGTGGTCCAGGGATACCCAGACCGGCGCCTGGGCGCCGCCGATTACCTATGCCCTGGATGGCGAACAGTATATTGCGATCGCCGTGGGGTTTGGTGGCGGCCTGGCGGCGGAAGGCGGCACTATTGCGCATGGCTGGAAGATGCGTAATTTCTCCAGGGTGTTGGTCTATAAGTTGGGTGGTACGCACAAGCTGCCGCCGGTGCCGGAAGATAACCGCGAAATGCCGCGACCCGCGCCGGTGACTGCCGATGAAGCGGTAGTGCACCAGGGGCAGGTCGCGTTTCAGCGGCACTGTTCTTACTGTCATGGCGATGCCATGCGCACCGGAGGTTTGACGCCCGATTTGCGCTGGTCCTCTGCCCAGGTGCATGAGATATGGCAGGATATAGTGCGTGGCGGTGTTCTGGAAACTCGGGGCATGGTGAGTTTCGCCGAGTTTGTTACTGCAGATGATGCCGAGGCCATTCGCCAGCACGTATTGTCTGAAGCCAACCGCATCTACCAACTACAACATCCCGATCCTGTGGTTCCCCCGGGTTAACAGGGTATTTTGCCGCTACACCGACCGGGAACGATAATTGGAAATACAATGACAGCCGCCTTGTCCTTGCGTTGGCGTTGTTGCGCCAAAAATGGCTGCTATTGCACCTTGGTCTAATGGTCAGGGTCGTCTGCAGACGTTAGCTTTGCTGGATAATTATGAACAGGAGTCCTGATAATGAATAACACGCAGTTGTGGCAGCGCGCGGCCGAAGACGTTTATTGGTATCAGGCGCCAACTTCTGTGCTCGATGACTCCAATCCGCCGTTTTATCGTTGGTTCGCCGATGGTGTGACCAACGCCTGTTACAACGCCCTGGACATCCA
>JBALVO010000060.1:4981-21456 GCA_036961445.1 Halioglobus sp. | reverse complement strand
TCAGCAAAAAGCTATAAATCAATGGCAAACATGCGTCGCGTGCAACCCAAAATGGCTAGCATCCGTGAAGAGTTTGCTGACGACAAACAAAAGCAGTCCCAGGCCATGATGGAGCTGTACCGCAAAGAAAAGATCAACCCAATGGGCGGCTGTCTTCCCATTCTGGTGCAGATGCCCGTGTTTATCGGCTTGTACTGGATGCTCATGGAAAGTGTGGAATTGCGTCACGCACCCTTCGTGCTCTGGATTGAAGATCTATCAGTAATGGATCCTTATTTCGTATTACCTTTACTGATGGGCGCCAGCATGTTCTTCATGCAAAAGCTGAACCCTCCACCACCTGACCCAATGCAAGCCAAGATCATGCAATGGATGCCGGTGATGTTTACCTTCTTCTTCCTGTGGTTCCCAGCTGGACTGGTACTGTACTGGGTGGTCAACAACTTGCTATCTATGGCTCAGCAGTACGTTATTACCAAGAAAATTGAGAACGCGGCCGCCAACAGCTGAGGAACAACATTCTGAGCAATCTGGTCTGCAAGCTGAACTGTCGTACTCATGTCTGACCTCTCTGCGCTGGACAGCGATACCATCGCTGCCATAGCTACCGCTCCAGGACGCGGTGGCGTCGGCATCATCCGCATTTCAGGCAATAACGCTCTTAGCATAGCTAACGCCATCACTGGCCTAAACCCGGAACCGCGACACGCCCACTTCTGCCATTTCAAAAACACTAATGAAGAAATTCTGGACTCAGGCATTGTCCTTTACTTTCCCGCGCCCAACTCCTTCACCGGCGAAGATATCGTCGAGCTGCAAGCCCACGGCGGTCCGATCATACTGGATCTATTATTACAAGAGTGCTGCCGACTCCATGCCCGGCAAGCCCGCCCTGGTGAGTTCTCTGAAAGAGCATATCTCAATAACAAGATAGACCTGGCTCAAGCTGAAGCGATTGCTGACCTGATTAACAGCACTACCGAAAAAGCAGCATTAAACGCTACCCGCTCATTACAAGGAGCGTTTTCGCGCAAAATCGACGCCCTGGTCGCCATGGTGACCCAGCTGCGGGTATATGTGGAAGCTGCTATTGATTTTCCCGAAGAAGAAATCGACTTCATCCAGGATGGCAAGGTAGCGGAACAACTTGAGGAAATAATCGCCCAACTTCGTGCTGTACTGAATCAAGCCCAGCAAGGGAGCCTGGTGCAAGAAGGTATGAAGCTGGTAATCGCCGGTAAACCCAATGCAGGAAAATCGAGTTTGTTAAATGCGTTGTCCGGTCAAGACACTGCCATTGTCACCGCGATAGAAGGTACCACCCGGGACGTATTACGTGAACATATCCAGATCGACGGTATGCCATTGCATATAGTAGATACTGCCGGTCTACGCGACAGTGCCGATGAAGTAGAACAAGAGGGTATACGAAGGGCCTGGCAGGAAATGGAATCGGCAGATCGTATTCTTTTAGTTGTCGATGACACTACCAGTCCTACTACCGGCATAGATGCCAATACCCTTTGGCCAGAACTCAGTAATCACCTGCAAAGAGACATTCCAGTGAGTGTTATCCACAACAAATGTGATCTATCTGGTCGCGACCCGTCTATCACCGGCAACAATGGCGATACCAGCATTCACTTATCTGCTAAAAGTGGTGCGGGAATGAATATCCTCAGACAGCATCTCAAATCCTGTATGGGCTACGAAGACACAAGCGAAGGAAGTTTCAGTGCGCGGCGACGCCACTTACAGTCTTTAGCAACTGCGGGTCAATACCTTAAAACAGGACAGGCGCAATTACTCGAAGCAGGTGCCGGTGAACTATTAGCTGAAGACCTGAGACAGTGCCAGAACAGCCTGGGTGAAATTACCGGCACCGTCAGTAGTGATGACTTACTGGGAGAGATCTTTTCCAATTTCTGTATTGGCAAGTAAGCGGATAATCATCGATACCCCCAACCCAGGCACTGCTTATCCACAGCTAAGCGGTCACTTTACCAGTCATCAACAAGTAACCCCGAAGTAACTCACACCAATATCCCTACTCTCATGTTCGCTAGTAGCTGACGTGGACTAATCCTGTACAGTATCTGTATGAACATAAGAACAAACCTATCGAGAATCCCAGTGCTGCGACACTGCAGTTTTTCATCCACAAAAAAGCGTGATTGATCCACCGACTAAACACTGCTTTTCACCGCTGGTTACAGGGTTTCTACGCCTGCTTATACTTCGTATAACTTGTTGAATTTAATTAAGAATAGTGACCTTTACACAGGACACGGTGGCCCTAATAACAATAACAACAATAATTCTTATATATACATACATATATATATTTAAATAATAATAAGGAATTAAATAAGGGATGCGTAAAATCAGAAAAAGACAAGCCACTTTAAAAAGTAATAACGCCAGGTTGTTCCGCTTCTCGTTGCCGAATAATTATGACTGTTTAATAATCCACCCTACTATTGCGGACACACCCTGCACCCTCTGTAAGGCGCATGAGGAGCAAGCCTGACCAATGTGACGCAGTTACGTATCTTGTTGAAGGAATGCGACTCAGCGTTCCCTGGGCCCATCCACGGGTAACGATGTTATTAATCAACTGGATAAAATAGGAACAGCGATATCTGCGCGCAAAATCCAGCGAGTGTGATAGCCACATTGGTATTACTCAACGTGGCAATACACCAGCACCGCCGTTGCCTTGTAGTCAGGATTTGGTTAAACCGCTGTCTAGCTCGTGATTTTCTTTAGGCGTTTTTCCAATTCTTTTGCTGTTTTTTCTACACGCTCACAGGCCTGATCCAGACGCAGGTCAAGGTCTCCGTTGTCGTCGCCAGGAATACTGGATGCTATTTGCATGCTAACCCACAAAGGATCGACGATAGCCTGCACATAATTGGCGATATCACCTATGTTATTTTTGCCAAGTAAAGTACGCATACCATATTCCAGCCCGCCGAAAAACAGGTCACGGATGGCAGGCAAATTGAGAGCCGGATCGAGATCCCCTCGTTCCACCCCTTCTCGAATTACGTTGTTAAATAATCGTGTGTACTGATAGTTGAGGTCATGTATATGGGTATTTTTGTAGTCGGTGTAATAGCTGACATCGACAGACAGATATACTTGTATCAAGCGCATCATCAAAGATTGGTTCTGTATCAAAATACGAACGTG
This sequence comes from Halioglobus sp., assembly GCA_036961445.1. Lineage (GTDB taxonomy): Bacteria > Pseudomonadota > Gammaproteobacteria > Pseudomonadales > Halieaceae > JBALVO01. Next base: position 18,261 of record JBALVO010000060.1, on the reverse strand, counting down.
ATTACTTGCAAGAAATAATAGTCGCTCTTGTGTATCCATGATTTCCTGAATCCCTTCCCGGGCTGATTCAGTTAGTTCTTCGTAAAAAGTATCGAGGATCGCCAGGAGTAACGCGTTTTTGGTATTAAAATAGTGAAATACCGTGCCCTCGGATACCTCCGCCGCTGCCGCAATCTTGCGTGTCGATGTTGCATGAAAACCGTCGCTGGCAAAAAGAGTGGTGGCTGCGGCACGTATATCTGCTTCGCGCTGTTCCAACCGCGCCCGGGGTTTGTTTTTCATAATAGTGTTCATGCCAACACTATTCCATTGCAGGCCCGGGAAACTGTTCACGTAGTACCCGCTTGAGTATCTTACCGCTGGGGTTACGTGGTATTTCTGTCAGGAAAATAGCCCCTTTGGGGAGCTTGAAGCGAGCCAGTTTTTCGCTGCAATGCTCCAGTACTTCCGCCTCGGTCAGCTTGTCATCTTTTTTTACCACCAGCGCCAACGGGCTTTCACCCCACTTTGCACTGTCCTGGCCGATAACAGCCGCATCGGCAATTGCAGGATGCTGCAATAACACGTTTTCTATTTCGGCCGGGTAAACGTTTTCGCCACCGGAGATAATCATGTCCTTGATGCGATCTTGTATGGTGACAAAGCCCTCCTCATCCATTACCGCAATATCGCCTGTATGTAACCAACCGTCCACCAGGGTTTCAGCGGTGGCCTCTGGTCTATTCCAGTATTCCTTCATGATATGTGGCCCGCGTACCAGAATTTCGCCGGCTTCACCGGCAGGGAGCTCGTTGCCCGCATCATCGACGATGCGGACCTGTGTGTGGAAAAAAGACTTCCCTGTAGAACCTATTTTTTCCGCAGCGTCATCGGGACCAATGAGACAGGCGGGCCCACAGGTCTCTGTCATTCCATAGACCTGATGTACCTCAATCCCCAGATCCATATAGGATTTAATGATCGTTACTGGAAGCGGAGCAGCACCGCTGGTGATATAACGCAGACTGGACCAGTTAAAGCGTTGAAAATCAGGCACTTGCAGCATGAAACCCAGCATCGCGGGCACCGCCAGGGTGGTATTTATTTGTTCTTGTTCAATCAACGACCAGGCCTTTTGGGGATCAAAATTTCGCAGTATCACCATTGTGTTGCCTTTGTAGATCGTGGCGATCATAGGCGTCAGGGCGCCGACATGAAACAATGGCAATAACACCAGGTATTTATCCGTGAAGTGTATATCCGCTGTGTTGCTCATGGTTAACAGCGCCCAAAGCACGGTACTGTGTGTGTGTACTACGCCTTTGGGGTTACCGGTGGTTCCAGAGGTATACATGATAAACAGGTTGTCATCAGCGAGGGCTTTTTCCGCCGGTTCGAGGCAGTGCTGTTGGTCTAGCAGTTCTTCATACCCCAGGGCAAAGTCTGGAGTGTTGTCACCAATGCAGATCCAGTGCTCAATGTCACTACCGGCGATGCCGGTATTTTTTATTTGCTCTACCACAGGTGCAAAGTCTGCATCGAACACGATAGCTGTGGCTCCGCCGTCTTTCAAAATGAATGAAAGCTCGTCCACTGTCAGGCGCCAGTTCAGCGGCATAATCACCATCCCCGCTTTAGCGGGACCGAAAAAACTCTCCAGGAACTGATGTCCGTTGTAGGCAAGTAACGCAACCCGGTCACCTTTATTGAGTCCCAGAGATAGCAGTGCGCCACAGGCTTGATTGGCTCTGAAGTTAAGTTCATTGAAGGTGAAGCGTTTGTTGGCTGCAACGTCAAACAGCGCTTCCTTGTCGGGGTTTAAGTAGGCACGGGTAGTTAAAGCGTCACCCAGATTAATCTCTGTTGTCATATGTTTTACTCGTTATATTATTAGCGAAGATTGTAGGGTCAATGCCTACAAGCAGGTGTGTCCATATCCACTATAGAAGTTCAGCGGGATGTCGCCACCTGCCGACGTTGATACATTAAGCTATTGAGTGATACTTTATAATAATATAGTATCACATTATTTTTGAATAAATGCCATATACTGGTTTGTCATTTCTGTTGTGCGCGATAACGTTTGGAGCAAGTTTAATGAGCAAGACGATTACTATAGGCGGTGCCTCCGGTTTCTGGGGAGACGCCGCTCTGGCAACCCCTCAATTGCTGGCAACGCAGCAGCTTGATTACATCGTTTACGATTACCTAGCCGAAGTTACCATGTCGATAATGGCCCGAGCCCGTGCTGCCGATGATACCAAGGGTTATGCTACCGATTTCGCCTCTTCTGTTATGGCACAAAACCTGACGGAAATAGCGCGCCAGGGAGTTAAAGTCATCGCCAATGCTGGTGGTGTTAATCCTCGAGCCTGTGCCGATGCTGTACGCGAGTTGATAAAGCAGCAGGGATTGAACCTTAAAGTGGCCACCGTTTTGGGCGATGACCTGACGTCGCGTAAGGCAGAGTTTGCAGCCAGTTCAGTCACTGAGATGTTTTCTGCAGAAGAGTTTCCAGATCCCGCAACGGTCGTCAGCATTAATGCTTACCTGGGTGCTTTTCCCGTAGCCGCCGCACTGGATCGCGGTGCTGATATCGTTATTACGGGTCGTTGCGTCGATAGCGCTGTAACGCTGGGTGCGTGTATTCATGCGTTCGGCTGGGGCAGGGAAGATTATGACAAGTTAGCGCAGGCCAGCCTTGCCGGGCATATTCTGGAATGTGGAACCCAGGCAACCGGAGGCAATTACACAGACTGGGAAACGGTGGTGGACACGTTGCCGGAAGCCGGCTATCCGATTGCAGAAATCAGTGATAATGGCGAGCTGATCATTACCAAGCCAGAGGCTACCGGCGGTACGGTAAGCATTGGCACCGTCGCAGAACAAATGTTGTATGAGATCGGTGATCCACAGGCCTATTTGCTGCCTGATGTGGTGTGTGATTTTTCCCAGGTAGAGCTTAAACAGCAGGCCGATAACAGGGTGGAAATTCACGGTGCTCTGGGGCTTGGCGCGCCAACAGGTTACAAAACCAGTGCTACCTATGCAGACGGCTACCGTTCTGGCCAGGTATGGACCATGTATGGGCGCGATGCCGATATAAAGGCAGAAAAACTGGCAGAGAGTGTATTCACTCGCGCCAGGATGATGCTAAAGCATCTTGGTCTTGGCGATTTCTCCGAAACCAGCTATGAGATTATTGGGGCAGAGTCGCATTACGGATCGTCCCGGCAGGTAGGTCGGGTACGCGAAGTGGACGTCAAGATTGCTGCCAAGCATGAAAGCGCTAGAGGTATTGGGGTTTTGCTGAAAGAAATGATAGGCATGGCCCTCACGGCGCCTCCTGGACTGACCGGTTTTGCCGGTGCCCGGCCCAAACCCTCGCCGGTGGTGCGTTTGTTTTCTATGATCGTACCGAAGCAGCAGATAGAGATCGAAGTTGAAGTAGAGGGCGAGGTAACGGTTTGCAGTGATATGCTTGGTGAAATATTTGATCCCGACGCCTACGATCGTCCCGAAATACCCCGTGCCGAAGAGTCAGTAGACCTGGTGGCAGTGCCACTGGAAGCGCTAGCCTGGGGTCGTAGTGGTGACAAGGGTAACAAGGCCAATATTGGCATTATCGCCCGACAGGCAGAATTTGTTCCCTATATAGCCGAGCAGGTCACTGAGGAAACCATTACCGAGCTTTTTTGTCATTTTCTGGCGGCAGGCCAGGATAAGCCTGTGCAGCGCTTTTATATGCCGGGTTCGAATGCATTTAATTTTTTGTTGCATGAAGTGTTGGGTGGCGGTGGTATCGCCAGCTTACGCAGTGATCCTCAGGGTAAGGGATACGCTCAGGTACTGTTGGCAGAAGCGGTACAGGTGCCGCGAGATCTTGCTGCACGTTTTGAGCTGGAAACTCTTTAATGGGTAGTTGCTGTGTCTAAAAGAGAATTGTTGCGTTGAAAAACCCCTTTGAAACAGAAGAGCGCCGGGCTTTCCGGGAAACGATCAAGCGTTACGTGGCGGCCGAGATAAAACCTCACGTTGATGAATGGGACGAGGCCGGTGACTTTCCCTGGCAGGTGCATGAAGATCTGGGTGCCATGGGGTACTTCGGTTTTGGTGTTAGTGACGAGTTTGGCGGTCTGGGTTTTGACGATGCTTTTATGCGCGTCGCCGCAGCGGAGGAAATGACGCGGTGTGGTGCCACTGGCGTATGGGCGGCTGTTGGTGGGCGTAGTATATCGATCGGACCGTTGCAGGATTTCGCCAGCGCGGATATCCGTGAGCGGGTGCTGCAAGACGTTGTGCTGGGTCGCAAGGGTTCCTGCCTGGCTATTACCGAGCCAGGCGGTGGTTCGGATGTAGCCAATATAAAGACCACCGCTAGCGTTGATGGAGATGACTACGTTATTAACGGCTCCAAAACGTTTATCACCGGGGCGCTAAAGGGGGACTATTTTGTCGTGGGAGCGCGTACTGGCGGCCCTGGACTGAAAGGTATTTCGCTGTTTTTTGTGGAGAAGGGTACACCGGGCTTTAGTCTGACGCCGCTGGATAAAAAGATGGGATGGTGGTGTTCTGATCAAGCGACACTGTATTTCGACAATTGCCGCGTGCCCGCAGGTAATCTGATGGGAGAGAAAGACCGTGGTTTTATTGCCATCATGGAGAACTTTAATTTCGAGCGACTCACGTTGGCGGCGGGTGCCTTGGGAATGATGAAAACCTGCCTGGAAGAATCTGTTACTTATGCGCAAGAACGGGAGACTTTCGGTAAGCCACTCATTCAGCATCAGGTGATTCGTCACAAGATCGCAGATATGTCAGCGCGGATAGATGCCATTGAGGCCTATATGAATCACGTGTGTTGGGCCATTAATGAGGGCGAGAAGCCGGTGGCGGAAATCTCCAAGCTGAAATTTTCAGCCACCAAGGCGTTGGAGTTCTGTGCCAGTGAAGCCATGCAAATATGGGGCGGGGCTGGCTATATGCGCGGTAACCCCATCGAGCGTATTTACCGCGAGGTAAAAGTCTTTGCCATTGGCGGCGGCTCAGAAGAAATTATGCGAGATCTGGCCGTACGCCAAATGGGCTTGTAAGTTACTTTGAATACTGGGCCTTGATGGTAGTGAGTACTTACACTGAAAGACCCATGCGTTTGCCAATAATGCTCAGCATGACCTCGTCGGCACCTCCGCCTATAGCGGTGAGCCTGAGGTCGCGGTACATGCGGCTGACGATGTTGTCCCACATAAAGCCCATGCCTCCCCAGAACTGCAGGCAGTCGCTGGGAATTCTCCTGGTCAGCTGACCGGCTTTTAGCTTGGCGAAGGATGCCAGGGTAGTGGGGTCTTCGCCGGCAACATACATTTCACAGGCGTGGTAAGTCAGCGCCCGCAAAGACTCTATTTCCATCTGCATTTCCGCCAGCCTGGCGTGTATCAGTTGGTTGTCTATCAATGGTTTGCCAAAGGCCTGCCGCTCGCAGGTGTACTCAATAGTGCTATTGATGCACTGCTCCAGTGCTTTGAGTACCATCGCTGCGGCGCACAGGCGCTCTTCCTGAAACTGCATCATCTGCATCTGGAAGCCATGGCCCTCCTCGCCAATCAGGTTCGATTGCGGCACGACAACGTCGTCGAAAAACAACTGCGCTGTATCCGAGCTGCGCATCCCCAATTTGTTCAGCTTTGCAGAGGTAGAAAATCCTGGGGTATTGGTGGGTACCACGATTAACGACTTGTTGCGGTGTTTCTGGTCATCCGATGTATTTGCCAATACCACGATGTAGTCGGCCTGGGTGGAATTAGTGATCCACATCTTGGTGCCATTGATCACATAGTCGCCATTTTTTTTGTGGGCTGTGGTTTTGATGCTCGCTACATCGCTACCAGCATGAGGTTCACTGACCCCAATACTGGCCACCATGTCACCGGCTATCGCCGGAGCGAGAAATTGCTGACGCACGTGATCTGTGCCAAAGCGGGCCATAGCCGGCGTTGCCATATCGGTCTGTACGCCAATAGCCATGGGCACGCCACCGCAGGAAATCTGTCCCCATTCTTCTGTTGCCACCATGCCATAGCTGTAGTCCAGACCCAGCCCGCCAAATTCGACGGGTTTACAAATGCCCAACAGGCCGAGATCTCCCGCTTTCTTGAACACCTCATGGGCGGGAAACAGACCCTCCTGTTCCCACTCTTCCACATAGGGGTTAACCTCGTTGGCAACAAAATTGGAGATGGTTCTGCGTATTTCCTGGTGTTCTTCAGTGAATAACATATGGGCCTAGCCTCCGGTGTGCAGATTGCGGATTAACAGCAGCGCCAGAGTATAACCCTGTTTAAACCTGTCTTCTCTTCTACCTGCTGGCGCGGTAGCCGTAGCTTCCCACCTGAGTATCGACATTTACCTGGAACTCAAAGCTGGTTAGTCTGTGGTTCCCCTCGCTACTGATAAGTATTGCGACCATGACAGAATTGCCCCTGTTGCGTTTTATCCCCTTTCGCAGAAGTGATATCGTCGATATGTGTCTGCTGGAAGGGCGCCTGGACGAAACTCGCGAACAACAATTTCGTCAGGCTTGCAGCAACATTGAAGATTATTTCATGCGGGACTTTCACCGCATCAAACAGCAGCTTAAAGACGCCTACGCGCCACTGGATCCCGACGCTGATACACAGGTGGTACCACAGCTGCATCATGACGACCCATCCGGCGCCCTGGTAGAAACAATGGCACAGGTGCTGGAGCGCGCAAATTATGAAAAAGTGACGGACAAAGCCTTACAACATGCGCTTAACTCAGCCTCGCTGTTTCAGGTTCGATTGTATGTTGACGTCAACGAGTTTGCCGAAGTTCTGCTTTACACCCGCGGAGCCAGCCAGCGAGAGGAAACGTTACGTGAGTTCTTCGGATTATGGCGGCGCAAAATCCGCTTTACCAATTATGATCGTGTGCTGCTATATATCCGGCTTAAGGATGACATAGACAGCGACAGCGCACTGGGAGAGTGCCAGCCCGGTAGCAGCATGCTAAAGCTGTTCCAGAATGTCCCGGAGGCTGATGTAGAGATGCTTTTTCCGAATATCCGCGTTGGCATGCGCCTTATGGATCGCCTGTTGATCGGCGTGCCGGCACTGGTCAGTGGCGGCCTGGTACTCACGACCAAGATGGGTGCAACGCTGTTGCTGTTGGGCTCGTTGTTCGGGTTCTGGATGGGTGTCTCTAACGAGCCAGTACAACTGGACAAAGCGGCACTACTAATCCTGGTCGCTGGCATCGGCGCACTGGGAGGATACGTCTGGAAGCAATTTTCCAATTTTCGCAATCGCAAGTTGAAATACACTCAGGCGTTAACTGAAAACCTGTATTTCAAGCTGTTGGATAACAATGCCGGCGCCCTGTATCGCATTCTTGACGATGCTGAGGAATCCGAGTGCAAGGAAAGCCTGCTGGCCTATTATTTCCTGCTGGCGCAGGCCGGTCCGATGACGGTAGTCGAGCTCGATAGCGCAATTGAGCGCTGGTTTGCAGAGCGTTTTAAATGCAGGCTCGATTTTGAAATCGACGACGCTTTAGCCAAGTTATTACGGTTGCAGCTCGCGCAAACGGACGGCGAGTACTGGGAGGCCCTCGGAGTATAAATACTATGGCTCTTGCTTCCACACATTACGTCGTCGTTCTGGCCTCCCTGGCCAGGCAATGCGAACTGGATGTTGATGCCCTGTTGGTGGAGGTGGGTATTCCGCCAGCGCTAGCAGAGTCCCCGGATCAATGGCTCGATAATGATTATTTGACTGCGCTGGTAAAAGCTCTATGGCGTGAGACCAACGACGAGACCATGGGTATAGATCCCGACCTTATGCGTATGGGAACGTGGGCGCTGGCCTGTGACTATATGTTGGTCGCGGAAACGCTTGGTGATCTTTATCGTCGCGGAGAGCGAATCTATGATTTTCTGCCCCCTGCATCCATGAGTTTGGGGTTTTCGTCGACAGCGGACAGTGTGACCGTGAGGATCAATTGCTATGAAGGTGTGCGTGACCCTCATCACTTCCTGGTAGAATTTCTTAGCGTGGTCTGGCACCGCTTTCCCTGCTGGGCGATAGACGAATATATTCCAGTGCAGCAAGCGTTCTTTCGCTATCCTGAGCCGCCTCACGCTTGGGTATACGAGGAGCTGTTGCAGTGTGCTGTGTTATTTGACCAGCCACACAATGGTTTTACCTTTAGCAAAAAATATCTCAGTAAACCGATCACCAGGAGTAACCGGGAGCTCGAGGCCTGGCTGCGGAGCTCACCCGCAGATTTATTGTATCTGCCGGCCCGGGACACCACCGTCAATACCTATATCAGACAGCAACTGATGCGTGAGCTGCGCGCAAAGATGCAATTTCCGTCCTTTGATGATATTTGCGAATCCCTGCACATGAGTTCGCAGGTGGTGCGCAGGCGACTAGCGGAAGAGGGCACGTCTTACCAAAAGATCAAGGATGGAGTGCGCTCGGAGCTGATCAAGGACCTGTTAGCCAAGCCGGAAATCGCGATTGCCGATATCGCCCAGCGCGCAGGATTCACTGAGCCTGCGGCCCTGAGTCGCGCCTTTAAGAAATGGACGGGGCTGACTCCCGCGCAATACCGTGAACAAAGGACCAGTAAGCCCCCAACCTGACCATTCTGGTTAAGCCGATAGAGCAGATTCGTCCTGTTGCACGGTGTCGCGGTGCGGCATATTTGTGTCCGTGATTTTTATTGTCAAAAGGAAAGCAAACGATGACGGATACTATGAGGTTTGATGACAGGGTGGTGGTCGTAACCGGGGCCGGAGCAGGCCTGGGTCGTTCCCATGCGCTGGAATTTGCTCGGCGTGGCGCGAAGGTTGTGGTCAACGACCTGGGTGGTGGCACCGGTGGTGACGGCAAGGGCAGTGACGCGGCGGACAAAGTTGTTGCAGAGATTCTGGCGGCCGGTGGCGAGGCCGTGGCCAATTATGATTCGGTCGAGGACGGCGAAGCTATTATTCGCACCGCCATGGACAACTACGATCGAGTCGATGTACTGGTTAATAACGCAGGTATCTTGCGCGATACCAGCTTTGCCAAGATGAGTGACGATGACTGGGACATGATCTACCGTGTTCATGCACTGGGAGCTTATCGGGTAACTAAAGCGGCCTGGCCGGTAATGTTGCAACAGGGTTACGGGCGCATCGTTAATACCAGCTCTGCAGCAGGTATCTATGGCAACTTCGGCCAGGCTAACTACTCTTTTGCCAAGCGCGGACTGATAGGCTTCACTAATACCCTGGCTCTTGAAGGTGCGAAGAAGGGCATTAAAGCGAATGTAATTGCTCCGGTAGCGGGTTCTCGTCTTACCGAAAGCATCCTGCCCAAGGAAGTGGTGGCGGCACTTAAGCCCGAATTTGTGACCCCGGTAGTGATCAAGTTGTGTAGCGAGTTGAACGAGGAAAACGGTTCGCTGTTTGAGTTGGGTGCGGGTTGGGTTTCCAAGTTGCGTTGGGAGCGCAGCCGCGGAGCATTTTTTGATCCTGACCAGGAGTTGACTGCCGAAGCGATTGCAGCGGCCTGGGAGCAGATCGGCGATTTTGCAGATGCCCAACATCCCAGTTGTATTCAGGACACGTTCACGCCGGTATTTGGGAATCTCGGTATCGAGATGTGAGTAGCGCCAAACCCAGCGCAAACGTAAAGATCCATTGGATGAGAAAGAACTAGCCAGAGCAGGAGAGTAATGATGAACAAAGCACTAGTGGCCGGGGTCGACATGATCAAGTTCGCCAAGCCCGGCCAGCAAAAGCCCTATCGTGAAATGGCATCGACAGCGATCAAGGGAGCCGTTGCGGAGGCCGGTATTAATTCAGCTTTAATAGAGCAGGCCTATGGCAGTTATATCTACGGAGACTCTACCTGTGGCCAGCACGCCTTGTATGGCGCGTTTATGACAGGTATCCCCGTGGTGAATGTGAATAACAACTGTTCCTCCGGATCCACTGCTATCTTTATGGCGCGCCAGGCAGTGCAGTCGGGTGCGGTGGAGTGTGCCCTCGCTTTCGGTTTTGAAGAAATGCAGCCTGGTGCCCTGGGGTCGCATTGGGATGACCGGGAGTCGCCTTTCACCAACTTCCTGGATGTACTGGACGAAGGTGGATATCCGCAAGGTCCATTGGCGCTGCGTTGCTTCGGCGCCGCCGGTCACCACTATATGGAAAAATACGGCGCATCTGCTGACCTGTTCGCCAAAGTGGCAGTAAAGACCCGCAATCACGCGGCCCTTAATCCCAATGCTCTGTTCACTAGCGAGCTCACGGTGGAAGAGGTAATGGCCGCTCCGGTGTTATATATGGACTATCTAACCCGCTTGATGTGCTGTCCGCCCACCTGTGGCGCTGGAGCCGCTGTTGTTTGCAGCGAAGCCTTTGCCGCTAAACACGGCATCAAGCACGGCGTTGAAATCATTGCCCAGGCTATGGCTACTGATACACCTGCTACCTGGGATAATCCTATCAATCTGGTCGGTGCCGACATGACCGCCAGAGCTGCCAGCAAGGTATATGAACAGGCCGGCATTGGAGTAGAAGACGTAGACGTGGTGGAGCTGCACGATTGTTTTACTACCAATGAAGTCATTACCTACGAGGGGCTTGGCCTTTGCGCCGAGGGCGAGGCTACAGCCTTTGTAGACAACGGCGATAACACATACGGCGGTAAGTTCGTGGTCAACCCATCGGGTGGCCTGATGTCCAAAGGGCACCCAATTGGCGCCACTGGACTGGCGCAGTGCTATGAGCTGGTTAATCAATTGCGTGGCACCGCTGGTCAGCGGCAGGTAGCAGGTGCCAGGGTGGCACTGCAACATAACCTGGGCCTGGGTGGTGCCGCAGTCGTTACGATGTACAGGAGATTGTGATGTTGGATCAAAGCAAGATAGGCCACGAGTTTCCGGCATTTTCCGCAACAGTGGAAAAAGGCCGTTTGCAATTTTTTGCCAAGGCTATTGGTGAGACCAACCCTATATATACGGATGAGGCAGCGGCCATGGCCGCAGGATATCGCGCGCTGCCGGCGCCCCCGACGTTTCCCATGGTATTAGACATGGAGGGAACAGAGTTACTGCCAGTGCTTGATCTGTTAAAGATGGATATTGCACGGATATTGCACGGTAGCCAGGAGTTTGAATATTTTGCGTCAATTTGTGCCGGAGACAGCATCACGGTCACCAGCCGTATCGTCGACATCTTTGACAAGAAGGGGGGTGCTCTGGATTTTGTAGTGATGGAGAACACCTATAGCAATCAACAGGGAGACCAGGTGGCCAAAGCCACTAGCACCCTCGTACAGCGCAACGGCTAGGGAGTACAAGTTATGTCTGGTATTCAAGTAGGTACGCAAATTCCGGCCCTGGAGCTTGCGCCCATCAGTCGCTTTACGCTGGCTCTGTATGCTGGTGCGTCTGGTGATCACAATCCGATTCACATCGATTCTGATTTCGCAAAAACAGCGGGTATGCCCGATGTTTTTGCCCATGGCATGTTATCGATGGCGTATCTGGCTCGCATGTTGACTAATTGGCAGCCCCAGGCGAGTTTGCGCAAGTTTGGCAATCGTTTTGCTGCCATCACCCAGCTGCAGGATGCAATAAGCTGTTCGGGTAAGGTGGTAGAGTTAATCGAACGTGATGGTGAAACACTGGCGCGTTGTGAAATACAGGCGGTTAAAGCCAGCGGTGAACAGACTTTAATCGGAGAGGCATTGGTCGTCGTTTAAGCTGGCTTTGCACATATGCTAAGGGGAACGGTGCTCTCTGGTATAAGGCAGGGGCTCGTCCTTGTTTCCTAGAGGAGAAATTTTTATGAACGAAGAACTGGAATTGTTTCGGGATAACGTAAAGCGCTTTGTCGAAACTCAAGTCATACCCAATTACGAGCAATGGGAAAAGGATGAGATCTTCCCCAGGCAGTTGTGGAGCGACCTGGGGGAGCAGGGCCTGCTGTGCGTAGATATTCCGGAAACCTATGGTGGCTTTGGCACCGATTTCGAGTTTTCCATGGTGATAATGGAGGAATTCAGCCGAGCCAACTGTGGAGCGGTGGGCGGCCCGATAACAGTGCATTCGGATATCGTGGCGCACTACATCCTGAATAATGGCACGGAGCAACAGAAACAACATTACTTGCCAAAAATGGTGAGTGGCGGATGCGTGGGCGCGGTCGCAATGACGGAACCGGGTGCAGGCAGCGACTTGCAGGGTGTGCGCACGACAGCAAAGCGCGATGGCGACGATTACATTATCAACGGCTCCAAGACTTTCATTACTAACGGGCAACACTGCGACCTGGTGATCCTGGTGGCTCGCACCAACCTGGAAGTATCCGGCGCTAAAGGCACGACACTGTTTCTGGTGGACACCAATACACCGGGGTTTCAACGGGGTCGCAACCTGGAAAAAATAGGCCTGCATGCCAGCGATACCTCAGAGTTATTTTTCCAGGACGTGCGTGTTCCTGCCAGCGCTATTCTGGGCGAGCTGGATCGCGGCTTTGCCGTTTTGATGGGTGAATTACAGCGCGAGCGTGTGGCTTTGGCTATCGGTGCCGTCGCTGCCGCCGAAGGTGTGTTGGCCGCCACCGTGCAATACGTAAAAGAGCGCAAAGCCTTCGGTGCGCCAATCGCAGAACTGCAGAACACCAGGTTCAAGTTGGCAGAAGTGGCGACTGATATCCGCATTCATCGCTCCTTTGTGGAAGAGTGCAAAGTCCTGTTGCAGCAGGGTTCGCTGGATGCCGCCACGGCCAGCATGGCCAAGGTTTCCGCTACTGAAATGCAGGGGCGCGTAGCCGATACCTGCCTGCAGCTTTACGGTGGTTACGGTTATATGCGTGAGTACGGTGTATCCCGCGCATTCGTTGATGCGCGGGTACAGCGTATTTATGGCGGTACCAGCGAGATTATGAAAGAGTTGATCAGCCGCAGCGTACTGGCTTGACGCGTACGCCGGGCTGTTAAATTGGCAAAACTGTGTGCGCTAGCCTGATTACAGCAGAGGTGCTATTACCAGACTTACGATAGCCATCACGTTGATCAAAATATTCATGGCAGGGCCTGACGTGTCCTTGAAGGGATCGCCTACGGTATCGCCTACCACCACGGCGGAGTGTGTGTCGGAGCCTTTGCCACCCAGGTTGCCTTTTTCCACGTATTTTTTGGCATTGTCCCAAGCGCCGCCAGCGTTGGCCATCATCAGCGCCATGAGCACACAGGCCAGCAAAGCTCCAGCGAGCATGCCGC
>JBALVO010000060.1:0-4881 GCA_036961445.1 Halioglobus sp. | reverse complement strand
GCCATCATCAGCGCCATGAGCACACAGGCCAGCAAAGCTCCAGCGAGCATGCCGCCGAGTGAGGCAGCGCCCAGGCCGAAGCCCACAACAACCGGGGCCAGAACCGCGATCGCGCCGGGCAGAATCATGCGGCGCAGGGCGGCGGTGGTAGCGATATCGACACACTTGGCCGTATCGGGTTCTGCGTTACCCTCCAGTAATCCCGGGATCTCCCGGAACTGGCGGCGGATTTCATTGATCATATCGAAGGCCGCCTCGCCCACCGCGGTCATAGTAATGGCGGCGATAAGGAAGGGTATGGTGCCGCCGATGAACATGCCTACCAACACCGTGGGGTTGGTTATTTCCAGAGAGAAGCCTGTATTGTGCACCTGCACGGTTTCCACGTAGGCGGCAATAATTGCCAGGGCCGCCAGCGCAGCAGCGCCGATGGCAAAGCCCTTGCCGATAGCAGCAGTGGTGTTACCCACTTCGTCCAGGCCGTCAGTAATTGCACGGGTCTCTGCTCCCATGCCGGCCATTTCAGCGATACCACCGGCGTTATCAGCCACCGGGCCATAGGCGTCGATGGCCATGGTGATGCCGACAGTTGCCAGCATGCCCACCGCGGCAATACCCACACCGTACAGGCCGGACAGCTCCGTCGACACAAAAATGATGGTGGCGAGGCAAAGCACCGGCAGTACAACGGATTGCATGCCTACTGCCAGGCCGGTGATCATCACTGTGGCCGGACCGGTTTCACCGGACTTGGCAATTCTGCGCACCGGCGCGCCACCGGTGTAGTACTCGGTAATGAGACCGATAGCGACACCGCCCACAGCGCCACTGACCACCGACCACCAGATATTGGAGGGCAGGCCCATGGCTTGAATCAGGAACCAGGCGACGATAGCAAATAGCACTGGAGCTAGCAGGGTACCTGCGCGCAGGGCGGCCTCGGGAGCGGCATGCGATCTGGCACGCACGATACCGATGCCACAGATTGATGCCAGTAAGCCGATACTGGCCAAGGCCAGCGGCAGGAACATCATGCCTGACCGGATCTCCATGGCCATGGTGGAGGCGATGGCGATGCAGGCGATCATGGCGCCGCAGTAAGACTCAAAAATATCCGAGCCCATACCGGCGATATCCCCCACATTGTCTCCCACGTTGTCGGCGATGACTCCGGGGTTGCGAGGGTCGTCCTCGGGAATACCCGCTTCTATCTTGCCTACCAGGTCGGCGCCAACGTCAGCGCTCTTGGTAAAAATACCCCCACCGACCCGGGAGAACAGGGCTACCGTGGAAGCCCCCATACCAAAGCCGTGAATGGCGTGGGCGGTTGCCGGATCTCCGCCGAAGTACCAGTACAGTCCGCCGAGCCCGAGCAGGCCCAGTGAGGCGACTAATAAGCCCATCACGGATCCGCCGTAAAAGGCTATGGATAAGGCCTCACTCTGGCCGTGATTGTGGGCTGCTACTGCAGTGCGAACATTGGCTTTGGTGGCGGCGAACATGCCCAGGTAGCCGGCGGTAGCGGATGACACTGCGCCCACTAAAAAGGCAATGGCGGTATTGAAGCCCAGAGGCGATACGAAGATGGCTACCAGCAGCACCAGGGCGAAAAGCCCCAGCATTTTGTACTCCCGGTGCATGAAGACCATGGCGCCGAGTTGTATCTGGTCGCCAATCTTCTTCACTACTCCGTCGCCATGGTTGTGGCGACTCATGATGTGATAAATGATAAAAGCGACGGCCAGGCCGGCGAGGCCCAGCAGAGGGGGTATTGCGAGATATTCAGTCATTGCTGACTCCAGGTTTTATTATTAAAGGAGTCCTTGCATGCTACCTAACTTCGCCAGAGAGTGACAGCGGAACCCTCGCGATAACCACGGCAACAGTTTTTGGTGTAAAGAACCTGCATTCTTGTATGATTCGCACCTGTTTTAACAAATGTAGAGCGGTTAGTTATTTTTTCGGGAGTGTGGATGTGATGTGGTTTCTTTTGGTGCTGGTGATAGTGGTGCTAGTCACGGTTTTTCATCTGCGTGGGCAGGATCTTGGTCAGTACGACACGCCACTGGGGCAAAGTTTTAATACTGGCCATGCCCGTACTGATGAGCACGACGCAGTTGAGGCGTCTCTGGATGTGGGTATGGGTCCGTTGCGCCGTGTGCCGCGACGCCAGCGACTGGCCATGATGCGACAATACATGGACAGTGTTTCACAAACACAGGATTTTCACGCGATCATCACCCCGGTAGATGCCGCGGGCGTCAAGGCGGAATGGGTGTTGGCCCCTGGCGCCGACAGTGCGCGGCGGGTACTTTATATTCATGGTGGTGCTTTCGTAATGGGGAGTCCCACGAGCCATCGCAATATCACCAGCAAATTTTCACAGGTCGCCAATGCCGCGGTGTTGGCGATCGACTATCGCCTCATGCCGGAACACTCGCGTATGGCAGGTATTGAAGATTGTCGCAGTACCTATAAATGGCTGCTGCTCAATGGCCCTGACGGGCCACTAGCGGCGGACAAGGTGTATGTAGCAGGGGATTCTGCCGGGGGCAATCTGACGCTGTCCTTGATTGCCTGGGTACGGGACCAGGGCCTGCGCCAGCCGGATGCCGCCGTAGCGTTGTCGCCGGCGACAGACGCAACCTTCGGCTCACCCAGTCTGAAACACAACATGGAGACTGACGCTATGTTAGGTCCCATGTTTAAAGGCATGGCGATGATACCCAAGCCCCTGTTGTGGTGGTTCATCTGGTTCCAGAACCGGATGACACCGCGCAGCCCGCTATTGTCACCGGTGTTTGGTGATCTTTCGGGATTACCTCCTACATTGGTGCATGCCAGTGAGTCGGAACTGCTGTTTGACGATGGCAGGCGCTATGCCAATCGCGCAGCAGCAGCCGGCTCGCCGGCGCGCTTCCAGAGTTGGGTTCATGTGGTGCATGTATGGCATATGTTTAATCCGCAATTGTCTGAAGCGCGGGAAGCCTGGGACGAAATCGAGAAATTTATAGCGCAAGCAGATGCGGCTGCTTCTTCTGGAGCGGTCGTATGAAAACGCGCAATGGCAGCTTTCCAGGTGCCAGGAGCCTGGACACCTACTACCAGTATTGGCAGCCGGATACGCAACCCAGAGCGGTGATTTTGCTGGTACACGGTGCCGGGGAGCACTGCGCCCGTTATCAACACCTCGCTCAATACCTGACTGAACATAACTATGCCGTTGCAGGGCTGGATCACACCGGGCATGGCAGGTCAGCCGGTACCCCTGGCTTCATTGAGTGCTTTGAGGACTATCTGGAAACCCTGGATATCTACCACCAGCGGCTTACAGTCGATTTTTCTGGCGTGGCGCAAATTTTGTTGGGGCACAGTATGGGCGGGCTGATTAGCAGCTATTATTTGCTACAGCACCAGCAGGATTTTCTCGGCTGCATCCTCTCGGGTCCGGCCATCAAGACCGACATAGAGCCCGGCGCAGTGCAGATGTTTATTATCCGCTTCCTCTCCAAAGTGCTGCCCAAAACCGGTGTTTTACAGCTGGATGCCAATGGCGTTAGCCGGGATCCGGCGGTGGTAGATAATTATGTGAATGATCCGCTGGTATTTCACGGCAAGATGACCGCCCGTAAGGTATCTGAGTTGTTCAAGGCAATGAATATCGTGCAGTCCAAAGCGCCACAAATCACTCTGCCCATGTTGCTCTTGCATGGGGGTGATGATGCCATGGCAGCAGCTGAGGGCTCGCGCTTCCTGTATGAGCATATAAGCTCCAGTGATAAAACGCTGAAGATCTATCCCGGCCTCTATCACGAGATTTTTAATGAGCCAGAGCAGCGCGAAATATTTGCTGAAGTATTGGCCTGGTGTAACCAGAGGACGACAGCGATATAACCGCTACCGCCCCTGGGGTAGTTAAGCCGTAGTCAGGGATAGTTCTTCGCTTCTTGAGCTATCGCCCGCGGGCTCGACGCCAGGTGAAGTTGCGTCGGATGTGGGGCTTGCCGATCGGGCAGTATTGGCGGCGCGGGCCCACTCCAGGAAACGGTGTACGCCGTTTATCGTGTGTTCGGTGCGCAGGGAGTGCACGGTTTCCCAGGCGTGTTCTGCTCCGGGCATCTCTACATAGACTACCGGGCTGTTGGAGGTTTCGCGTAATTTCTGGTTGAACACGCGCCCCTCGCTGACCAGTGCCAGGCTGTCATGGGTGCCGTGCAGCACCATAAAGGGGGCTATATCCGCATGTATTTGCATTACCGGCGAAGCCAGGTCCCACAGCCCGGGATTCTCCTGCACTGATTCATACATCACCTTGCCGGCGAGGAAGCGCTCGTATACCTGGCGGTTGGGGTGTTGCTTGTCACGTACCAGCATGTCGTAGACGCCATAAAATGGAATACAGGCCTGCACAGAAGTGTCCGTGTCCGGGTGGTCGCGCTGCAGTTCGGGCCGGTTGGCGGTAAGACCCATCAGGGCCGCCAGATGGCCGCCGGCGGAACCACCGGTAACTGCGACAAAGTCGGGGTTCATGCCGTATTCCTGACCGTTTTCCCGAATCCAGCACAGGGCGGATTTACAATCGAGCAGGTGAGTGGGGAAGCCAACGCTGGGGCTCAAGCGATAATTGGCGGCCACACAGATCCATCCCCGGCTGGCCAGTTCATACATCAAGGGCAGGGCTTGACCGCCTTTGTCACCGAGCATCCAGGCGCCGCCATGTATTTGCAGCAATACCGGACAGCCGCCTGCCGGAATAAACCGCGGTCGGTAAATATCCAGTTGTTGGCGCACACCGCCCGGGCCATAGGGGATGTTGCGTATCACTTCGACCTCTGAGCGGCGCATGGACAGGGGTTTGCACCAGTCCTTGAAGGTGACTTC
>JBALVO010000059.1:0-22011 GCA_036961445.1 Halioglobus sp. | reverse complement strand
ACCAACCACGGCTGGGTATTGCAGTTACTGGGCGCGCGCTGAGCCACTGAAAAAATCGTTTCCAGTGTTTTTGCGTCTACTGCCTGTGGCAAATAGGCACGCAACGAATGGCGGTTTGCAACGATCTCGTCAAAACAACTGGCCTGGTCACGCATTTAAATTCTTCCTGCAAAAAAGGTCATACCTTACCAGAATCTATAAACGCCAGCATTATGACTGGCCTGGCTCACTGTCCGGTGAAATGTGCGTCGCGTTTTTCTTTAAAGGCCCTCATGCCCTCCCGTGCATCCGCTGAGGAGAAGACCGGTCCGGCCAATTCATCTGAGGCCAGCATCGCATCCTCCTCTGACATACACTCCTGGTGATCTCGCAAGGAGCGCGTAACTGCCTTTACTGCCAGAGGCGCGTTGGCACAAATTTTTGCAGCATATTGCTTAGCAACTGCCAGGGTAGTACCGGCCGGCACAACCTTGTTGATTAAACCAAAGTCCAGCGCCTGTTGTGCCGTTATATGTTCAGCACACAGCAGTATCTCCGCTGCCAGGCAATAGGGAATCTGACGACGCAGACGCACGGTGGAGCCCGACATGGGGTATAGGCCTCGCGCTACCTCAGTGACGCCAAAAATGGCATTTTCAGCGCCGATGCGAATATCTGTACCCTGCAGAATCTCGGTACCTCCAGCCAAGGCATAGCCTTCCACCGCCAGGATCAAAGGCTTATTGGGTCGGTTATCACGCAACAAGGCTTGCCAGTGCACATTGGGGACCTTGGTCATAACCTCCATGAACTCTGCAGTAGATCGCTGCTGACCGTCGGCGCCTGCCTTGAGATCCATGCCCGCGCAGAAGGTGTCACCATTGGCGGTGAGAATGGCGCAACGAAGATCGTCATCCTCCTCCAGCAAACGCCAGGCTTTATACATGCCCAACAGCATTTCCGGACTGAATGCGTTTTTGGCCTCAGGACGATTAAGGGTTACGATCAACACGTTACCGTCTTGTTCGACAATGCAATTTTTGGTGCTTATATCCAGTTCAGCCATTAGGGGCTCCCAACGAGTTGTTTGATCAAAACGCCTGGTGTGTGCCAGCCAGCGCAATTTCAAGCGCCTTGGGGTAGGCTGGCTTGCCGCTGGGCGCGCGCGGCACCTCATCCACTATATGTAGCTCCTTCGGCAGTTTATAACCGGCTATATACTTGCGAGCCTCTGCGCGGACCGATTCCAGGGTGAGTGCCGCACCGCCGCGAACAGCAACGATGGCGGTTACCTTGCTGCCAAAACGCTCATCCGGGGTGGCCACCACCAGGGCGTCGAATATAGCCGGATGCGCCTTGAGTGCCTGCTCCACTTCTTCCGGGAAAATCTTTTCGCCGCCAGAGTTGATGCAGTTGGAGCCCCGCCCGTAGACAGTAATGCTATTGTCCTGCTCTAACCGTGCTTCGTCACCCAGCAGCAGCCAGCGCTGACCGTCCACTTGCACGATGGTCTTGGCGGTTTTAACCGGATCGTTGTAGTAGCCCACGGGTATATAGCCACTGCGGGAAAAAATACCCATCTCGCCTGGCTCCACGTGCCGATGCGGCTGGCCCTGTGTGTCTGTGATTACCGACATGAATTCACTTTTGCTGACATTCCCCAGCCCCTGCCCTTTCTTACCACCGCCATCCATACCCATGTTCCCACTCTCGGAAGAGCCGAAGGAGTTGGTGATAAATACATTGGGGAAATACTGACGAAACGCTTCCTGCTTGGACTCTGAAAACACGGCACCGCCAGAACCAACACTGAATATCGAACTGAGATCCCAGCGATCCGGGCTGTCTGCCAGGGCATCCAGTAATGGCACCGCCATGGCATCACCCACAATGGTGATCGCATTCACTTTATTGCGCGCTACAATATCCCACACCTCTTCACCTACCAAAGATCGCGACGGGTTTAGCACCACGGTATTACCCGCCAACAACTGTATACAGGCATACCACCAACAGGCGCCGTGCATCAATGGTGCCAGCGCCATTCCCACAATAGGAAAATCGCCGATTCGCTCGGCAATTTGTTCCGCAGCAGTGATCGCTCCATCCGGATGAAACCAACCACCGCCACCCATAGCAGCGAAGAAGACGTTCTTATGCGGCCACATCACACCCTTGGGCATGCCGGTTGTGCCGCCGGTATAGAGCACGAACAAATCATCGTCAGAGCGTTCTGCAAAATCACGCTCAGCGCTTTGACCGACCAGGCAGGTATAATATTCAACGGAATCAACCACCAGCGGATCACAACCCGATTCGTCAGCCACGTAGACCAGCGTTTTCAGATCCGGCGCTGAACTCCTGACTTCGGCAATATGCGGAGCGAACTCCTGATTATGTATACAGGCCACCATATCCGCATTATCGAAGATGTAGAGCAGCTCATCCTGTACATACCGGTAGTTCACATTGATCGGAACCGCGCGAATCTTGAAACACGCCAGCATCCCTTCAAGGTACTCATTACAGTTGTATAGGTAGAGTCCTACGTGATCCCCCACGCCAACCCCCTGACTCATCAGGTAATGCGCCAATTGATTGGCACGTGCTTCAAGTTGCGCGTAGCTGGCACGCTGCTCACCACATATTAACGCGTCACGCTCGGGTACCTTATCGGCAACCATTTCGTACATGTCAGCAATATTGAAATGCTTGGCCATTATTTCTTCCTCCAAAAAAAGGGTAACTGGCTTGTGGTTCAGGGTTTCTCTGCGCCCACAACCCACATGGCAAAGAATTGGGCGCCACCACCATAAGCGTGCCCAAGAGCCAGTTTCGCCCCCGGTACCTGATGATCTCCGGCATCGCCACGCACTTGTCGCGCAGCTTCAGCAAATCGAATCATGCCGGAGGCGCCAATAGGGTTGGACGACAACACGCCACCAGAGCAATTCCATGGAATATCGCCGCCCTCATCCAGAGAGGTCGCCCCCTCCATGGTTAATTTCCAACCCTCGCCCTCGGGTGCAAAGCCCAGGTTCTCCAGCCACATCGGTTCATACCAACTAAACGGTACGTAGACCTCGGCACAATCAAGGTCCTTGCGTGGATCTGTAATACCGGCCTGCTTATAAACGTCGGCCGCACAATCCCTGCCCGCCTGCGGGTTCACTTCTTCGCGCCCGGCGTACATGGTCGGCTCTGAGCGCATGGCCACACCGCGTATCCAGGCGGGCGGTTTCGGTGATTTATTGGCCAGATCTTCTGCTACGATCACCATGGCACAGGCGCCGTCTGAGGACGGGCAGGCTTCCAACAAGCGAATCGGATCCCACAACATAAAGGAGTCCTCGACTTCGCGCATGGTGATATCCGGCTTTTGCAGATGCGCCAGGGGATTGCGAGCACCGTGCAGGCGGTCCTTTACCGCTACCTTGATACCTACGTCATACGGCGCATTGGAGCGACGCATATACTCGCGGATAATGGGGGCAAAGTAGCCACCGGCGCCGGCATTTAGATGCACTGAAAAAGGTTGCGGTGTGGACAGGGCCCACATGGCGTTGGACTCGGATTGCTTTTCAAACGTTACCGTCAATACACGTTTGAATGTCCCGCTCTGCACATGTGAGGCCGCCACTAACGCCGTTGAACCACCCACCGAGCCAGCGGTATGCACACGCATTATAGGCTTGCCGTTGGCACCCAGGGCATCCGTAAGATAGCTTTCGGGCATAATGACGCCCTCAAACATATCCGGTGCAGTGCCTATCACTACAGCTTCGATATCGTTCCAGGTAAGGTCCGCATCCTGCAACGCATGCAAAGCGGCCTCTCTCACCAATCCTGCTATAGAGACATCCCCGCGCTTGGTTTTGTACTTGGTCTGGCCAATACCGACCACCGCTGCCAAATTAGCCATTACGCGCTCTCCAGAACAGTAACCAGGTTGTGTTGCAAGCAGGGCCCGCTAGTGGCATGAGCCACGCCGCGGCGCGCTTCGCCGGCAACAATACGATTAAACACCTCGCCTATGCGAGACAGGCCAGATGCCATCATCAGGTTACCTGCCAGTACGCCGCCGCTGGGATTAACACGGGTGTTTGCCCCAAGCCCCAACGCACGTGTGAGAATAATTTCCTGGTGGCTAAAGGGAGCGTAGAGTTCGGCAATGTCGACATCCCCGTTGGCGATACCGGCGCCAGCCGCAGCAAGACGTGTCGACACCGAGTCGCTCAGGTTGCGCATACCCAGGTTATGCGTTTCGATACGATGATCGATGCCGCTGATCCGCGCATACGGCACGCCCCATTCCTGCGCTTTTGCAACGGTGCAAATAATCATTGCCGCCGCGCCATCGGATACCGGGCTGCAATCTGATTTGCGTAAGGGTGCAACATAGGTATCCTGCGCCAGCAGCTCGTCCAGCGACACCTCACCACGCAATTGAGCATGAGGATTAGTCATAGCATTGTGACGCGAACGCACTACCACCTCGGCCATATCACGCTCTGTGATCAAGCCCTGCTCCAGCATCATGCGCGCCTGCATAGCGGCCAGTGAGATAGTATCCAGCCACAGTGGCGCCAGGTAGTACGGATCCAGTTGTTGTGACAACACCACCGGTAATTCCCCCGACGATGACTTGCCAAAACCGTAGATCAGCGCAGAGTCTGCATGCCCCATACGAATCTTCAATATTGATTCGTACAGTGCCCAGGCGGCATCCATTTCTACATGGGACTCCTTGATCGGCGGCACTGCGCCCAGTGCATCGACCCCGGCGACAAACGCAAAAGCAGCACCCTGCAGGTAATCACAGCTACCGGAGCAGACAAAGTCCACGTCCTGGGCATTATTCAGGCCCACCTGGTCAAATACTGCCCGTAGCTGCGGCATGATCAGCTCAACTTCATTGGCAGCACCCGCCTGGGACACACAGTCCGACTGGTGATAGGCCACGACGGCAATGTCTTTCATCTTACGAACTCTCCCATCCAGCGGCTGGCATCCCTGCTACCGAAATCTTCCCTATTAGCTTCACCGGCACATCGGGCTCATCTATGGGTTTGAAATAGCGGATATTGTCCATGGAGTAATCCCATTCCTCCTCGGGCTTCCACACGGCCTTAACCCGTTGCCCGATGTGTACCTGCTCGTTCACGCACTCACTCATAAGATGGATAAAAGACAGGCTGGCGCCGTCCAGAACCAGGTTGGCGATAATGTACGGCGGTTGGATGGGATTGTTGGGAATCGGGATGGCAACAATCGTAAAGGACTGCACTGTTGCCTTGTCGGGCAAAACCACCTCCTCTTCAGTGGCCACGCCACAGGCCGCGCAAGAACCCCGCGGGGGCACAAATACGGCCGCGCACCTGGGACAGCGCTGACCGGTAAGAACACCTTGCCGGACCTGGGTCAGAAATCGCGCAGGCGCCCTGCCCGCGGTGAAATTATACTGGTGGTAAATCGGCGTCTCTATGTCAGTGATCATTTCTTGGTCTTCGCTCATTCTTCTCTCCTACACCAACTCAAAGCAGCTGATATCAGTGATATAGCCTTTGGTCTCATCTGCCCAGACCACCTGCACCCTGCCACCTGTGGCGATATCGTCGTGGGCCGCACGCAGGTAATGGATCATTGGCACATCAGCGCCATCGAGCCTGATCATCGCCAGCGCAAATGGCACATCCATCAGATGGGCCTGGCGGGGCTCATGCACCCAGCACCAGCTGACAATCTCACCCTGTTGACCCACTTCCACGAATTCACTCAGTTCCTCGGCAGTCTCCGGGTCGTACTCCATCGGCGGCACAATGACACGACCATCACTGCCTTTGATCCCGACAATCTTGCGGTTGCGTAGCTCGGTCAGAAAGCGGCCAACCACGGGACCAGTAGAACGTGTATAAGTAAAACCAAGCTCAAAGGCCTGGCTGAGGACTTCTGGCTGCGACACTGTCACCGCCTCCTATGTCAGATAGAAATTTGGACTACGAGTATCAGGCACCACAACGCAAGGCTCAATGACACAAAGGATCAAGTGCAACTGACTTTTCAGATCACTACCTGATAGCCATCAGTGCCGGCTTTTGGTAACGTCTGGCCTCTTATTACAACGGATGAGGAATAAATTCATGGTTGCCCTTACAGAGATGGCCGATTACCAGGTCGAAGATGGCGTTGCTGTCATTACCATAGATAATCCTCCGGTGAATGCGCTTAGCCAGGGCGTACGACAAGGCATCAAGGACGGCATGGCGCGAGCGCTGTCAGACGATTCAGCCAGCGCCATTGTCCTTTATTGCGCAGGCAGAACCTTTATAGCTGGCGCTGATATCACTGAATTCGCCACGGGCATGAAAGAGCCAAATTTTCATGAAGTGCTGGACACTATGGATAATTCCAGCAAACCGCTTATTGCCGCGATTCACGGTACCGCGCTGGGTGGCGGTCTGGAAACCGCCCTGTGTTGCCACTTTCGCGTGAGCACGCCAGACGCCAAATTCGGTCTACCTGAAGTCAATCTGGGCCTGTTACCGGGTGCTGGCGGCACGCAACGTCTGCCGCGCGTACTGGGCGTTGAAAAAGCCCTGGAAATGATGACCAGCGGCAAGCCCATAGGCGCAACAGAAGCACTGGCCGGCGGCCTGATCGAACGCATTATTGAAGGTGATCTGCGCACGGGTGCGTTGGCGTTTGCACGTGAATCAGTCGCCGACAAGAGGCCACTACAGCGGGTGCGCGACCGCGACGAAAAACTCGTCAGTGCCAGAGAAAACCCAGGCGTTTTCGCTACCATCAGGAGCAAAATCGCCCGTAAAACTCGCGGTTTTCTAGCGCCGGAATATAACATCCGCTGCATTGAAGCCGCGGTCAACCAGCCCTTTGACGAAGGTATGCAAACTGAATCCAGTTTGTTTACGGAACTGATGAGCGGGTCCCAGGCGACAGCCCAACAGTACCTGTTCTTTGCGCAGCGCCAGGCCGCCAAAATTCCGGATATTCCCAGGGACACCCCAGAGCGGAAAATCGCCAAGGTGGGAGTCATCGGCGCAGGGACCATGGGTGGCGGAATTGCCATGAACATGGTCAATGTCGGTATTCCCGTCATTATTGTGGAAACCAAACAGGACGCGCTGGAGCGGGGCCTGAGCGTCATTCGCAAGAACTACGAAAATACGGCTCGTAAAGGGCGTATCAGCGCGCAGGATGTAGAGACCCGCTGCAAGCTGATTACCGGTTCCCTGGAGTTAAATGACCTGGCTGATTGCGACCTTATTATCGAGGCCGTATTTGAGAACATGCCGGTTAAAAAGGATATTTTCAGTAAACTGGATAGCATCGCCAAACCCGGCGCAATACTGGCGTCCAATACCTCCGCACTGGACCTGAACGAGATCGCCAGCGCTACCAGCCGGGCGCAGGACGTCATCGGGCTGCATTTTTTCTCCCCGGCTAATGTCATGCAATTGCTGGAGGTCGTGCGTGGAGCTGACACTGGCAAAGACGTGATCAAGACCTGTATGTCTTTTGCCAAACGCATCGCCAAGACTGCTGTTTTGGTCGGCGTATGTCCCGGTTTTGTCGGTAACCGGATCTTGTTCATGCGTCAGATGCAAGCCCAGCAATTAATACTCGAAGGCGCCCTGCCCCACCAGGTCGATAAAGTCATCTACGATTTCGGGTTGCCCATGGGCCCCTTCCAAATGAGTGACCTGGCGGGTCTGGACCTGGGGTGGAGCAAGGAAACGTCCAGGGGGGAAACCATCAGGGATCGCCTGTGCGAACTGGACAGGCGCGGCCAGAAAGCCGGGGCGGGTTACTACGACTATGATGAGAATCGCCAGCCCACCCCCTCGCCGGTCGTCACTGACATCATTCAACAGTTCGCAGAACAGGCGGGAATTCAGCCCAGGGATATTTCCGACGAGGAAATTCTGCAGCGCTGTATTTATCCAATGATCAACGAAGGCGCGAAAATCCTGCAAGAAGGCATTGCCATTCGCGCCAGTGATATCGATGTAGTGTGGGTTTACGGCTATGGCTGGCCGCTCTACCGCGGTGGCCCCATGCACTATGCCAACAGCATTGGCCTGCCAAAGGTGGTGGAGGTACTACGCCACTACCAACAACAAACCGGCGACGATTTCTGGCAGCCTTGCGAACTGCTGACGAACCTCGCAGAACAGGGCAAAGGGTTTAGCTAAGGGCATCGCGATGAGCCGACGTTGAGAATAACGGGCAACCCAGGTTGTGTTACTTATACCAGCAGGGCGAGATTGTGCTGCGCCTG
This sequence comes from Halioglobus sp., assembly GCA_036961445.1. Lineage (GTDB taxonomy): Bacteria > Pseudomonadota > Gammaproteobacteria > Pseudomonadales > Halieaceae > JBALVO01. The sequence goes on along the minus strand of JBALVO010000059.1, from coordinate 13,733 downwards.
CTGTGAATAGCGGCAATATCTCCGATAATGATCGCCAGTATGACCATCGCCCACCCCCGAGCGCGGTGGCATGGATTTGATAACAGATTTTCAGGAGTGAACCAATGAGCGTCGCCGCCGTAGGGTATTTGCGTATACAAACACAGGACAGTAGCGCCTGGATGAGTTTCGGCACGAACGTGCTGGGCCTGATGACCGCCCCCCGGGAGGACGCCCAGGGAGCGCAGTTCCTGCGCATGGACCAACACCCTTTCCGCTTTATGATCGAATCCGGTGCACAGGACAAACTCAGCGCCACCGGTTTGGAGTTTCGCTCTGCGCAGGACTGGCTTGCCACCTGTGATGCCCTGCGTGCAGCTGGCCACCAACTCGCAGCCGGCTCTGGTGATGAGGCGGCTCGTCGCTGTGTCACTGAATTTGTGTCCGTACAGGATCCTTCTGGTAATACCCTGGAACTGTACCATGGCCGCAAGCTGGACTATGTGCCCTTCAATTCGCCGGTGGGCATCAGGCAATTTGTAACGGGTGATGAATATACCGGCGATATGGGTTTTGGCCACGCGGTCCTGCCGGCACCTGACACCCAGGCAACACTGGAATTTTACACCGACCTTATAGGGCTGGCCGTATGTGATGACCTGCATATACCCATGCCCGAATCACGCGTGATATTTATGCATGCTGACAATCCCCGCCAGCATTCACTGGCACTGTATAACCAGCCCCATCCGGTGGGCGTAGTGCACATTATGGTTGAAGTTGAGACACTCGATGATGTGGGCCTGGCCCTGGAACGCGTGAAGAAGGCGGGCTTACCTGTCCTGGCCAGCCTGGGGCGTCACATTAACGACAACATGTGCTCCTTCTACGTGCTGGCCCCGGGTGGCATTGCCGTGGAGTATGGCTACGACGGATTGTTGGTCGATTGGGACAATTACACCCCCACCGTCAGCACGGAAGGGGATTTATGGGGACATGAGTATTCGTTCCCCGGGGTTAACGACTAGCTCAAGCGAGTCCGCCCGGGATAACTGCCGGAAATTAGCGTACTTCGACGGTTACCGGTATCCAGCGGTTGAGAATATAACGCAGGGTACCATTGCCTTTCATCTTACCCAGGGCGCGGTTGAACTCGTCCGCCAGCGCGACATCGTCCTTACGCACTGCCCAGGCAAGCGTTTCATCAGTGAGCGGCGCATACAGGCTTATCAGGTCGTTATTCTCTGCTGCGGTCGCCAGCCTCCAGCTGGTGGGCGCATCGTGGATATACAGATCGATCTCATCGGCGCGCAAAGCAGCAAAAGCAGCGGCAGAGTCGGCAACATACTTGATTTGTGCATCCTTTAGCTTCTGCTCGGCAAAATCTGCCCCGGTAGTGCCAGGCTCTACCCCGATACGCACGCCTTCGCGGTAGACCGCCCAGGGCTGGGCGAACTGACTCACCTTATCGCGATGCATAATGGCCATTTGCCCCATCTTCATATAGGGGTCGGTAAATAAAACCTGTTTACTGCGCTCCTGTGTAACACTGAAGCCAGACATAATAACGTCAACCTCACCGGACTGCAGGGCCGGCAACATTTTCTCAAAAGGCATCTCCACCAGCGTCATTTCCTGCCCGAGAATCTTGCCCAGGGCCAGGGCATTATCCGCTTCTATGCCGACAATTCGCCCGTCCTGCTTATAAGCCATCGGCGGATAATCAGGAGAAATAGCGACACGAAGTCCCTGTGCCAGGGTGTGCATGGCGCTAAATGTGAATAACAGTACGAGCAGAAGATTCCGCAGCATGGCTTTTCCTTATGGGACGTCAGGTTGGGTTAGCGATAAAGAGCGACAATGTATCATTGCTCGATACCGTCAGGGAAGTCGCAGCGAGGCTTGAATTATCACGGTGCAAGCGGTGGAGAATCAGGTTGCGCGTCCGGGTGCGCCCTGGCAAAGGCAGGCAGCGTGTTGCAATGCTCCCAGACCCGCAAAATCTGCTGATAGCCCTGCATATCCACATCAAAACGCAACGCGTTATACACCTGGGGAATGAGGCAGGCATCCGCCATGGTGGGAGTGTCTCCAAAACAGCACAGACCACCGCGGTCCTGTATGTTCTGTTCAATGGCATCGAAGCCCCGCGCCACCCATTTAGCGTACCAGGTCTTTACGTGCTCAGGGCTCACTCCCAGCGGGTTTTGCAGATAATTGGTAACCGAGAGATTATTCAGCGGGTGGATATCACAGGCAATAGAGTTTACAACGCTGCGCACCAGCGCTCGCTGCAGCGGCTCAGATGGCAATATAGGTGGCTCCGGACAGGTTTCTTCCAACCACTCCATTATCGCGACTGACTGGGGTATTAAAACGCCCTCGGTTGTTTCCAGAGCGGGGACCAGCCCCTGCGGATTTTTGGCCATATAATCGCCGGATTTCTGCTGGGCAAGCAGCAGGTTGACCGCGAAATACTCATAGTCCAACCCCTTGAGCTCGAGTGCGATGCGCACCCGGTAAGCGGCAGAGGAGCGATAATAGGAATAGAGTCGCATGCTATTTATCTCCTGTTCGGGTTTAATTGCCACCTACCCTGCCACCAACCTAGCCAGGAATACAGTACATGCAGCTTAATTTTGCAAATAAAACCGCATTGGTCACCGGTGCCAACCGTAACACCGGAGCGATTATTGCCCGCACGCTAGCCCAAAGTGGCGTGCAGGTAATCTTCCATGCCAACAACAGCGACGATAGCGACGCCGGGGTGGCAAACGGGATCGACGATGCCATCGCAGTGACTGGAGATATCGCAACTGAGGCCGGCTGTGAAGCAGTACTGGAACAACTGGCGGCAAATCAATTACAGGTAGACATATTGGTGAACAACTATGGCACAGCATCTTTTGGCAAGTGGGACTCCACCACCAGTGCTGACTGGCTGGATATGTACCAGAAAAACGTACTGTCAGTAACGCGCTTGATACAGGGACTCACACCGCAGATGAAGCGCGCGCAATGGGGCAGGATCGTCAACCTGGGAACCATTGGCTCAATTCGTCCCGGCAAGATTATGCCCCATTACTACGCCGCCAAAAGCGCCCTGGCTACTCTTGGCGCCAGCCTCGCCCAGGAACTGGCAGGAACCGGGATAACCGTAAACACCGTCTCTCCGGGGCTAATCCATACCCCTGACCTGGAAGCCAGTTACCGGGCGCGAGCGCGCAAAAAAGGCTGGGGCGAGGATTGGCAGGACATTGTCGCTCATATTGTTGCAGAAGATTTTCCCAATCCCTGTGGAAGACTGGCTACACGGCAGGAGGTCGCCGACCTGGTGGTATTTTTGTGTAGCGACAATGCGGCCTTCATCAACGGACAAAATATCCGTATAGACGGCGGCGCTACCGCATAAACCCCTGTAGATATAGCGTTGTCTCTCTACGCCTCTTTACGGTATCGACGGTACTGAAAAGTTAACTTCTCAGTACCCCGGGACGGGGTACAGCATTGTTTGGCGCAGCTTTCTTCGTCGAACGGCGCTGCGGCTAAACGAAGAAATCCTTGTTGTCGGCGCCCAGCGCCACCGCCCCGAGGTTGCGGGCAAAGGATGTGGGGTTATTGGCAACATGGGCGCGGGCAGTGTGAATATCCAGAAACCGCTGCTGGATCTCACTGCCGGCAAATACCGAGGAGCCGCCAGCCGATGAGAACAATTCATCGACTACGGCAATACACTTGTCTATGACCAGGGAAGCCTGATAGCGGTAGAGAATGCGTGCGTCGATATCGATGGCTTCGCCGGCGCGCAGAGTCGCCAGCATGGCGTCGAAGTTGCCGAGCATTACAGCTGTCATTTCCTCTATCGCGTTGCGCGCATGCGCGATTCGCATTTGCGTACCCGTATCCTGTGCGAGTTTGGTGATGTCACCACTGGCCTTACCCGTGACGAGCGTTTGGTAAAGTGATAAAGCGTCCCTGACTGCGCCTATGGCGGGCGTGGAAACGACACGAATGAACAACTGTGCCCAAGGCAAGTGATAAAGCGTCGCGGAATAGTGGTCGACCCCGGGGTTGGTCCCAAGGAAGCCGTCGGTTTGTTTGTGGGTGCGGTGTTCCGCTACGAAGGCGTCTTGCACCACAATATCATTGGAGCCGGTACCCTGCAGCCCCATAGAGTCCCAGGTATCTTCGATAATGTAATCACTTCTTGGTACCAGGAAAGTGCGATAGCTGCCATCTGGCAGCAACCCGCCCAGCAATGCCCAGGTGCAGTGATCGCAACCACTGCTCCAACCCCAGCGGCCGCTGAAGCGGAAACCACCGTCCACCGGTTCGACCTTACCCATGGGGGCGTAGGCAGATGAAATTCGAGTGTGGATGTCCTCTCCCCAAACGTCCTGCTGGGCACGGGGGTCCATCAGGGCGATCTGGAAGGCATGTACCGCGATAATACCGCCGGCCCATGCAGTGGACATGCAGCTCTCTGCGATCGCTATCTGTATACGAAAGAAGTCCTGAGGGTCCAACTCATAACCGCCCCAACTGACTGGTTGCAGGGCGAGAAAGAATCCGGCGTCACGCAGTGCGGCGATATTCTCCGCGGGCACCTTGCGCTCTATTCGAGCCTGCGCAGCATTGTTCCTGAACAGGGGCTGCAGCGCTACAATACGCTGCAACATCTCTGAGCCTGCAGCTGATGTGGCGAATGCTTCGTTGCTTGCGGGTGAATTCACGGTGTCGCTCCTCTCGTCAGATTAGCCAGTAGCGTATGCCAGTAGCCGCCCGCACCTCATACCGCATATGGGTGATAGCTCATGCCAGAAGCGCGCCTAGCCCGCCTCTGTCTGTGTTTTGTCCACTATTTTGTGTGCTTGCCGGCATTCCATTTCAACTTCCCTGGGTGGCAGGTCAGGCTTGGCGTACGCCATGCGCTTGATAGGCGCGGCCCTATGGTAGGTGTCCAGCCCGGTCAGTGCGACCGTGCCGCAGTGTCCCAGGTCCAGTGAGCCGTCGGCCATCACACCCTGCTCGGGAATGTCGACCAGCACGACTTCACCGATCACCAGATGGGTTTTATTGATGCTCAGTTCCTGGTGCTCTCTCAACCGCAAACCCAGTTTCACGCTGGCTTCCATTACCATGGGAGCGTCCAGTCCCTCCTGCCATTGCGGAGTTAGTCCAGTCGCCGCGAACTCCGACTCGTGCCGCTGGTACCTGGCGGCGGTCTGGTGTGCTGCCTCGATCAAGGCAGCGGTGATATGGTTGATGGTAAAGCACCCCGTGGCCAGAATGTTGCTAAGGGTATGTCGTTCCTCACCACCAGGCCTGACAACCAGTGCCATTAGCGGTGGATGAGAGCCAAGGTGTACCACGGAGCTCATGATCGCGAGGTTGGTCATGCCGCTGGGGTCTGCGGTGCCCACCAGGTTTGCTGACTTGAATCCGCTGAGCGAATTAACCAGGCTGGCTCTGTGACGCGACGTCATGACGCGGAGGTCTTCTTCGTCAAGTTGCATAGTGTGTCCTTATTGGAATCTTGTTGTTACGCCGGAAACGGCATTACAGACCATTGCCGACTTGCACTTGTGATCGCATTCAGGAATGTCTGCGTAAGTTTGACAAGGACTTTATTTGGTCAAGACAATGAGCACGGTAGAAAATGAAACCCAACGGGCCGCGGCCCCACCCGCCGGCAACCCGGCCAGTCACAGGCTACCGTGCCGCGGTTGCACGCGGGATTGTCGCAACTATAGCGTCTGTGATGGGCGCCCCTGGCGCATGACGGCAAAACCGCGCGAATGATTTCGGTCTGATGGCAGTGGCCACCGGGGGCCGGCGATCTTTGCTACCACTGTCGCTCATTCCTTGCGGCGGTAACGTTGTCCATTGGAGCCCTGATGCACTTTCACTGCCCCTGGCGGTCGGAGATCCTCTGTGCTGGCGCAGCACGTAACACTATTCCAGCAATCACGCGATGATAAGGTAAGCACATGTACCGTTTTCTGCAGCACGTAATGTTTCTCCTGGCGTTGGCGAGCGTCACGGCATGCTCCGCGGTGCAAGTTCAGGACTATGCCGATAACCAGCCTGCACTCAATCCGGAATCCTTTTTCGATGGTCAACTCAGCGCTCACGGCGTGATAAAGGACCGCGGCGGCAAGGTAACCCGTTATTTCAACGTGGCTATCAAGGCCTACTGGCGCGATGGTGTGGGAACGTTGGAAGAAGACTTCGTGTTCAATGACGGGGAACAGGACCGGCGGGTCTGGACGCTGACACCCGCGGGCAAAGACCGCTACATTGGCACCGCGGGTGATGTGGTGGGAGACGGTGCAATCAGCATTGCGGGAAACAGCATGTTCCTGGATTATGTGCTGCGCATCCCCTATGGCGACGGCACGCTGGATCTCCATATAGACGATCGCATGTATCTGGTAAGTCCCGATGTGCTGATCAACGAATCGCGGATGATCAAATTCGGCTTCAGCGTGGGCGAGATACTACTGGTCATTCGTCGCGAGCCCGAGCCCTCGGCGCCGCAGGCCCAGGTCAGGCCCATCAACTCCACAGTAACGCAGCCAGGCCCGGCAGTGTATGCACCACTAGCCGGATAACTTGTCTGTGGTCTCCGCTGGGTGCCAACCTGGCGTCTACGATAATCGTGTGTTTAGTCTTCCAATAAATGAAAATATGGCATCCCCCAACCCATCGTTTCTATTAGAAGTTTAGTGAATTGGGGTGGGAGCGCTATTCAAGGAGTTTCTCACGATATCTGCTCAAATCCGGAGGATTTCAGTCGTGATGGATGTCCGCTCTCCTGCGGCCTCAACCGGTCGCCGCAACAGAGGCTGGGCGCTAGGCCAGTCCACCAGCTCCCGAAGGGAGCGGCTTGATTGCACTGGTTATGGGCATAGTTAAATTAATTGGCTGTGACCTTTCCATCGGGTTGCGCCATGAAAGCATCCGCGTCAGGCTCGTATGCCCTCAATACTATGTTCCAGGGCTTAGGCGCCTGGAGATAAAGGGCGGCACCTTCCGCACATTCAGTTGGCCCAACCGTGACCACAGTGCGTTCTGAACTATCACTTTTGACCGTGTTGTTTTCGTCGGTCATTAGGAACATGTCCTTGCCGTAGATCGTGAGGCTGTAAAAACCATTTGCCTCAGTGTTTACTGGCGGCGCATCAACCGTCACCGTGCTGCACTCAAGTGCTTCAGGCCCGGGGATGAGCTTGTATGCAGCCCGCGCTGAGCCACTCAGGCCCCACCCGCCCGCAGTAATGAGCGTGTACTTCTCCCAGTCCGTGATTTGATCAACCGACTCAACCATACCACCGGTACTATCTATAGGCGTTTTTGCGAATTCGTTTTTCAACGCTGCCCGTGTGGCCAAGAGTTTATCTGTGTCGTAGTCCGGGATAGGGTTGGCGTTTGGCGCGTCAACTCTCAACTCATCGGCGATGGCCTTGATCTGAGTCTCCGCGTCCGCTTTGCCATCAACACCGATGCGAACCAGGATTCCTACATGGTCATCAAACTGTCCCGCCGGGTACTTGTAAACTCCACCCTTATTTAGGTGGACCGGTGTTGTATGGGTGTCCAGATTGATTATTTGCGCCGTAACCAAACGTGTGTCATCAGTGGGAAGGTCGAGAGTGAAGCCCCCCGTGGTGTCCACTGTAGCGGCCGTGTACAGTACATTGACGTTGGGAGTGGTGAGAATCTGATTGTCGACGCTCGCAATAGTTGGACTATTGAAAGTGTTGAGCCCATTTTTCTTCACCAGATTGGCTGCAAAATCTAGCCCCTCGGCCCTGATGAACTCCTCTGCGGTCATCCCCGTAGCCTCAGGACGGGTACCCCAGTCGGTCGTGTCTACCGCCTCGACGCTTACATTCTCAGTTGGTTTCCGAGATTCAGGAGTAACGTCCCCTGTTTTTTCAGATTGCAGCTGCGCGTCAGGGTTATCATTGCAGCCCGCCAACAAGAAAGTGATTACTGTAGAAATGACTATCAATTTTTTCATTCATAAACCCCTTGAGTACTCAGTTAATGTTCAATACTAATTGATCTGGTTAGGCTGCATAAAAGCTACAAACAAGGAACGGTCTATATAACGCCGATTCCCAGTATGTAGGTTTCGGTTGATTAGAAATTGGTATCACATCAGTCTCTTATTGTTTTTCATGGGTCATATAACGTATGAACGGGGCCAAATCCACAACACAGCGCTGTGTAATTGAACAACCAGATTGCCAGTGTTCATGTGGGCCTGCTGGTAAATTTACTGCAGACGTCGAACACAGTGTAGACAAAATGTCTCAATGTAGGCGAAATCGGCCGCTTTTAGCGTCAAGATGTGAACGGTGAAAACTTCTGCTATCACCTCAAAGGAGACAAGATTGAGGCGTGATTTCAAACCATATTTAGTCTGCTTTGTGCCACGAAGGGTCTTACGGTACATCTGAGACTCAACGCAATATCCATGGGGGCGACGGGCCGGAATCGCCCAAAAGCGAAGGTCTAGTACACATAGATAGTAATTGTTCTATCCTAGAAGGAAGTATTTTCTCTCAGGCTCAACTCATGAACGTCTCTCGTGTCGATCATATTTACGTTACCGTTAGCGATCTTGATAAATCTGAAATATTCTACGATAAGGTAATGAGCGCCCTTAATTTTAAGAAGGGAGTCTTACCAATTGGGGGCGACCCTCATTTTCATTATTTCAACGAGCACCTACAGATTTCGATAAGGCCTGCACGCTCTAAAAGAGCGTTTGATCCCTATGCCCCTGGACTCCACCATATATGCTTAGAAGTCGCTTCCAAGAGTGAGGTTGACCAAGCAGTGGGAACTCTAAGACAAACTGGTGTAGATATAAGTATCCCGCGCGCTTACCCGGAGTACGCCGACGATTACTACGCAACCTTCTTCGAGGACCCAGACGGTATTCGCTTTGAAATCGTGGCTCGTAGAAGTGATAGGGATTTCATCCTGAACCATTGGGATGAGCTGGAAGGGTTTGTAAATCCGGTCAGGAAACTGAAAGAGAAACTCGCGCTAAATAAATGACCTCGCAGGTTTCTTCGAGGTGAAAGCGGACGCCTTTGGCCAAATATTGACCAGTGATCCACCAGGGCGGGTCTGATGTCCGCTTCCACCACAGAGCGGAAGTCGCGTGCCCTCGAAATTCAGCAAACGGAAGACGAAAATGTGCCGCAAAAGGGCATTCGAGTTCATGACTTCTCAATAGCTGACTCAGCTTGGGGATGGGCTCCCGCAAATCTGGAGTCAGGGCTTGGATTTTGCCTGAGATTCTCTACTTCTTCCTGGAAGGCTTCACTGAACCAAACCTTTCGTTCATTCCAAAATGACGTTCCACCTGGAGTGTTCAAGAATGCAGGCACATTGTTGGTATGGGAGTTCATGAATTCTACAGGATAATTGCCAACGCGGTGATCGGCGAAGGCTTGCTCTACCGCTTGTAGCCAGTTAGCCATCGCAAGATCGAACCGATAGCGTTCCGATACCTCCAAACTGCCTCTTGATTCCTGCCCCTTGACGAATAGATCGCACAATTCTGCACTTTCTACTAGCGGTCGAAGCGCAGTAGCATGATCCGCATAAGTCTGGCGAGAGTTACTGCGCGCTAACTCCTTGGTGTTTTTACGTGTTTGTAACGCAAGGTAAAGTAGCGAAACGATAACACCAATAGCAGCCACTATTTCGGCTACCGCAGCGATGGCATCCCAATTCATTGTTGCCTCTTCCTGTTATTAGACCTCCAACAAGGATACACCGAGGTATGCTATTAGGCGAAAGCCGACATCACTCCAGGTCTGCTTTCACCTGCGGCCTAAATCGCTGCTCGTTCATATGCCCCGTTTAAGGCATGCATGGGGCTGCTCTTTACCACGCCCACGACGCGCTATACCAAGAGCAAGCTAATTGGGGAGGGAACACCGTGATTCCTATAACCGTTATAGTTTTTATGTGTTTGATCGGTGGTCTCTGGATTCTGGTCTAGCCACCAACGACTCTAAGTCTTGTTTACCCGTTCCATAGGTATCACCACAGTGGTGAGACCATCCGAGCTATCGCCGATCATCCTCTGGGCCATTTCATTTAACTGCAGATCGGTGTAGAAAGGCAGTCCAAACCTTCTCTTATGGCCTTGAACTCATTTCGGGTTTCAACGGATAACGGCAGCTAACACCTCTTTTGAGACGTCATGCGGGGGCAATAAAAAACCCGCATAAGCGGGTTAATTACTAGGCGCGGGTCTTTACACTTTCTTGGCGCCCGACCACCCAAGGCCGGCAAGTCTAAGTTCCACGAGTGCTGGACAGCCGATGATAATGTCTATGTGTGTCATCACTCTACGCAGAGCGTGCCCGAAAGGACAAAAGAGTTTTTATTTTCGTCGGGGCAATTGCTGATGTAACCTGTAGCAGTTACATTGACCGTTGTGACATTTTTGAAAAACCCGGTTCCTCTTTCGATGTGGGTGATGTTTTCGGTAATCCAGTACGAACATGCATTTCCATCGACATCCAAGGTGCGCACAGGATTACCATAATATTGAAAATCAGGTACAGCTGTATCATCCTTTGTGACAAAGCTGTCCCCCTGGGGAAATCTTGCTTTGTGAGACAGAAAGGTTGTGAAAAAGCCGTCACTGCCCGTAATGTTACCAACTAGAGAACCAGTCTCACTAAACACAGCGCCCATCTCTAGACTAATATCCCCTATTTGAATAGTAGGAGTAACATTTTCAGTAGAAACAGAACCACTCACATCGTGGCAAGTTTCATCAGCATACGATGTGGTCGAATACCCAATCGTTGTAGTGGCTGCCAGTAGAGCTGTCGCAATGATTTTTGATTTCATTCAGTTATTTCCTTTGTATGAGAAAAGTAGAGGAACACAAAGCGTGATTTACAATTCAATTGTGATTTTCCGCTTGCCCCCAATTTTTTTGTCGAAAGCTGTACATCGTTCTGGCCACGACGGTACTGAGGATATTGATGTGAAAATTAATTGCCAATCAAATGTAGTTATAAGTAACATAATTTTTAGTTATATCTTGGCAGGCTAGACTGGATAGCCAGTTTTGGCCGGTTAATGCCAACAATGTGGGCACGGTCGTTGTGATACGGTTGGATATCTGCGTTTCCCCAATAAGCAAATGACCGGAGTGCGTCGCTTTATGCCTAAGGCATGTCACGACCAAATGTCTCAAGATAGGCGAAGGCCGATATCAGGTCAGATTTGACCCACCGCCTGGAAACCGTCGGCTTTCACCCGAGGTGGCCGGCTAAAAAATCGTCAATTTCAGCTGTTCCCGGGTCTGCTTAGTGCCATGAAGGGACATTAACGTTTTAACTAATTCGCACCGTTTTTTGGCGTCGAATTAAGCGTTTTGTTATGTTGTTTTGTAGAAACAATTCGGAAATATAATACGCCGAGAATTGCGGAAAGAACTGAGGCGACCAGGATCGATGTTTTTGCGTTATGAAGATGCTCGGGTTGCGCGTCAAAACCCAGCGCGGCGATAAAAGTGGACATGGTGAAGCCTATCCCTGCTATGAGCGAGACGCCAATCACATGTTGAAAATTAACGCCACTAGGTAAGCAGCCAATGTTGTAGCGCAGGCCTAGCCAACAAGCACCGGAAATACCGATAAATTTTCCAATTACGAGTCCGGTAATTACTCCTAATCCGGTTGGATTCTGGAAGCTAGCGATAAATGAGCCAAAGCCAAATACTACGCCAGCATTGGTCAACGCAAACAGCGGTAAGATAAATAGAGCTACTGGTAAGTCCAGTGCATCTTCCCAGCGTCGCAAGGGTGTGCTGGCACGTTCCGCAAAATCGCGCACCTCCAATACTTGTTCGTGATCTCGTCTGCTACCGAGAACATCCACCTTTTTTGTTTTTTTCTGCATTGAACTGATTATCGATTGTGCTTTATAGAGCAATTTTCCTGACGCTAACTTGGGTCTTGCTGGCACTGTCAAAGCAATGGCGACACCCGCAACCGTTGGGTGAACGCCGGATTTGAGCATCATCCACCAAGCTGCAACACCGATAATAATATAGAACAGCGGCTGGCGTACGCCAGCGTAGTTGGCCACTGCCAAAAACGCAATCAGTGCAGATGAGACGAACAGATGTGTTGTAGATATATCTTGGGAGTAAAATATTGCGATGATCAGGATCGCGCCGACATCGTCGACAATAGCGAGGCCAACGATGAAACCCAGGAGGCCAATAGGAATATGTTTTCTCACGATGGTTAGAACACCCAGCGCAAACGCGGTATCGGTTGCCATTGGTATGCCCCATCCATTCTGTGAATCAAGTGACCAGTTGAACAAGGAATAAATCACAGCCGGACAAACCATTCCACCGACGGCACAGAAAATCAGCATACGTCTATTTTCAGGTCGAGCGAGATCTCCGGCAAGTACCTCCCGTTTGATCTCAAGACCGAGTAGAAAGAAAAATATGACCATCAAACCATCATTAATAATGTGTTTGAGTGAAGCCCGTAGTTCAAATTCTCCTACAAAGAAACCAATCGGTGTGTGTATCAGATTTTGGTAGGTAGAAGAATAAGCTGAGTTTGCCCACCAAAGGGCCGCGATTGTAGCGACCAGAAGCAACAGGCCGGAGGTTGTCTGGGCGCGAATGAAACTAGAAAACGGATCGTTGATATTCTCCAGACCACGCTGCAATACATTTTTAGAGTCGTTGGCCATCTTAATGAGCTGAATAGGCTATTGAGAATTGGCAGTCAGTTATATTCCGAACTAACCTTAATAGTCGTGGAATTTCAGCTACATGAAGTAATTTGAATTCAGCACAGGTATTGTTATTCATTTAAAGTACCCTACAAAAACAGAACAGCTAAATATGGAGACTAAGACTATTGAAAAAAATCGAGGTTTTCATGGGAATCTCCCTCATTAGTCGAAAGCAGACCATCGCTCAATTGTAGCCCAATAAACCGCTATTAGGAGCGAAAGCAATGGGATGGACTCCTCCTCACCTGTCGGCATCTATGTGCCAAACTGGTTATTACGCCACCAGTTAACGGTGTCAACGGAGGAGTCCACTATAAAGATTAATCGAGTTGGAGTTGATTTGGCAAAAAATGTTTTCCAATTACACGGCGTTGGCCGCCACGGGGAAACAGTCTTGAAACGTCGTTTGTCACGCGACAAATGGATAAGCGAGTTAGTTAAGTCTGCGGAGCCAGGCTGTGCGATCGGCATGGAAACCTGTGACGGTGCGCATTACTGGGCACGCCTGTTGATGACGAAGGGGGTTAGGGTAAAAATTATCCCGCCTCAGCTTGTAACGCCCTACGTCAAGAGCAACAAGAACGACGCCAAAGACGCAGAGGCGATTTGCGAAGCATATGTAAATAAATCAAAGGGATAGCCGTGACAACAGATACGTGAAAAATGCCTTGGTGTAGAAACTCAGGCATCATGCCCGCCGACTTGAGCACCAGACCCCTTGTTAACCAGTCTCTTTTCAATCGCCCCGGTTGATCGGGATAAGCGCCCAGGCAGCCTGGTTAGGGCGGTGCAGCCCCTCTCGAGTGACCCTGCCAGCCACTGATGTTCGGTAACCGCAAAGGGCTTTTGGATGCCAGTGTTGCGTCGACCGGTTGAGATCGCACCTCATATCGGTCATATCCGTTATCAGTAGACAGAGTATTTGTGTTTGTTTTATCCGG
>JBALVO010000058.1:0-22512 GCA_036961445.1 Halioglobus sp. | reverse complement strand
GCGACGGTGCTGGATTTTGGACTCGAACAGCCAGCGGCGATCAGTGCCAGTGCGGTGCGTTGTAACGGCGCACAGGGAGTGAGCTTTACTGCGCTCACCCCCGTTGGCGACGTAGCCGTGACTCTCGCCTTGCCTGGCGTGCATAACGTGGCCAACGCACTGGCTGCGATCGCCGTGGGTCTGGCCTGTGAGTTGTCCCTGGTAGAAATCAAACGCGGGTTGCAGGGCGTGCAACCCGTTGCTGGTCGTCTGTCGCCCAGTACATCGGCAGCCGGCGCGACGATCATTGATGATTGTTATAACGCTAATCCAGGCTCAGTGAGGGCTGCCATCGACATGCTGGCTGGCTGCACCGGCAGGCGCACGCTGATTCTGGGTGCGATGAAGGAGTTGGGCGATACCAGTGCAACGTTGCACCGCCAGATAGGCGGGTACGCCAGGACTGCCGGGATAGATCAATTGTGGGGAGTGGGGCCAGAGTTGCTCATCAGCGTTGAGGCTTTTGGCGCTGGCGCTCGCTACTTCGCTGATCGCACCGCTGTGCTGGCCAGTCTTCATAATGATTTTTCCAGTGCCGATACCGTGCTGGTGAAAGGTTCACGCAGCGCCGGTATGGAGCAAATACTGCGCGCGCTGGTCGATGACAACGCGATCGGAGGGAACTGAGTATGTTACTGCTGTTGGCCCAGTATCTCAGTCAATTCGATAGTGCCTTTTTGGTGTTTCAGTATCTTACCCTGCGCGGGATTCTCGCGGTTGGCACTGCCCTGGCGATTTCCCTGCTGGTAGGCCCGACCATGATCAGACGCCTGAATTACCACCAGGTGGGGCAGGCGGTGCGCGATGACGGACCACAGAGTCATTTGATCAAGTCCGGGACACCGACCATGGGGGGTGCCCTCATTCTGGTGGCTATCGCTGTGGCTACCTTGCTATGGGGAGATCTCAGCAATGCTTATTTATGGGTCGCTTTACTGGTGACCGCCGTGTTTGGGGCGGTGGGCTGGGTGGACGATTATCGCAAGGTCGTGGAGAAAGATTCCCGCGGGCTGCCGGCACGGTGGAAATACTTGTGGCAGTCAGTGGCCGGGCTTGCTGCCGCGCTTTATCTTTATTTTGCTTCTGATACGCCGGTCACCACTGCACTTTATGTGCCCTTTTTCAAGGATTTTGCCTGGAGTATGGGTCCGTTGTTCGTGGTCCTGGCTTATTTCGTTATTGTCGGGTCGAGCAACGCCGTCAACCTGACTGACGGGCTGGACGGCCTGGCTATTTTGCCGACGGTTATGGTGGGGTCGGCACTCGGAATCATCGCCTATCTCACCGGCCATGTTGATTTTGCCGACTACCTGCATATTCCCTATGTTGCTGGCAGTGGAGAGCTCGCGGTGTTCTGCGGTGCTATTGCTGGCGCGGGCCTGGGGTTTTTGTGGTTTAACACCTACCCCGCGCAGATATTTATGGGCGACGTGGGTGCTCTGGCACTGGGTGCTGCCCTGGGGACGGTGGCGGTGATAATTCGGCACGAAATCGTCTTTTTTATCATGGGCGGCATTTTTGTGCTGGAAACCGTGTCGGTGATCATGCAGGTGGCTTCTTTCAAGTTGACGGGCAAGCGGATATTTCGCATGGCGCCGATTCATCATCACTTTGAATTGAAGGGGTGGCCAGAGCCTCGCGTGATCGTTCGTTTCTGGATTATTACCGTCATGCTGGTCCTGTTTGGGCTGGCGACATTGAAGTTGCGTTAGACGATGGGTTTTGGGTATTAACAAGGTGGATGCGTCAGTGGCACAGGGTGTAATAGCAAGTAGCGTGAACCGGGTCGTGGTTGGCCTGGGCGTTACTGGTGTGTCCTGCGCGCGCTATTTGTATGCTCGCGGCATTTCGTTCACCGTGATTGATACCCGTGCTGAGCCACCTGGCTTGCGTGAACTGCGTCAGGAAATGCCCGACGTAACCATTTACGCAGGTGACTACCCGGCAGGTCTTATTGACAGTGCTACGGAGCTGATCGTCAGTCCGGGCATCGCCATGGACGACCCTGTTGTGGTCCGGGCTCTGGCGGCGGATGTCGAAGTGCTAGGTGATATTGATCTGTTTGTGCGAGCGGCTCGTGCGCCGGTCGTAGGTATTACCGGGTCCAACGCGAAATCCACGGTCACTGAGCTGCTGGGCCAGATGGCGAGGGATGCGGGGCTAAACGTGGGTGTCGGGGGCAATCTGGGCACTGCGGCGCTGGATTTATTGGCGGATGACCGCGAGCTTTACGTGTTGGAGTTGTCCAGCTTTCAACTGGAGCGCGCCGGCAACCTCAATCTGGCGGTGGCGACTGTGCTCAATGTCAGTGCCGATCATCTGGACAGGCATGGCAATATGCCAAACTACCACCAGGCCAAGCACCGTATTTTTCGCGGTTGTGCAAAAGCAGTAGTGAACCGCAGTGATCCCTTGACCTTGCCGCTGGTTGCCGCGGACGTAGAGATCATCAGTTGGCGTGTCTCCGAGCCGGAACTGGGTGGTTTCGGCCTGCGCCAGGTGGATGGAGTAGAGCACCTGTGTTGCGGCTTTGAAACACTGTTAAGCGTGGAGCAGTTAGCGCTGGCAGGACGACATAATGTGGCCAACGTTCTCGCAGCTCTGGCGCTGGGCCATGCCGTTGGCCTGCCATTGGCATCCATGGTCGCTACCCTGCGCGAATTTCGGGGTTTGCCACACCGCTGCGAGCAGGTAGCGCAGATCAACGGAATCAGTTTCGTCAACGACTCCAAAGGCACTAACGTGGGCGCTACAGAAGCTGCCTTGCATGGCCTGGGGGGTGAGCGAAATATTATCCTTATCGCCGGCGGCCAGAGTAAAGGGGCGGACTTTACCCGCCTGCAGGCAGCTGTACAGCGGCACTGTAAGTTGTTGGTGTTGCTGGGAGAAGACGCCGGGAAAATGCAGCAGGCCCTGGCCGGGTCTGCGCCGGTAGTGATGGCCTTGTCCATGGATGGCGCCGTGACGACCGCTGCGCAACAGGCTGCCCCGGGTGACTGCGTACTGTTATCGCCGGCGTGTGCCAGTTTCGATATGTTTGCTGGCTACGCACAACGCGGCGTCGCCTTCTGTGAAGCAGTAGCGCGATTACAGGAGGGTAAGCTATGAGCACCCCTCGCGCTGCGCAGCCATTATCCTTTGCACCTGACATGACGTTGGCGCTGCTGGGTCTGTCTCTGCTGCTGGTTGGCCTGATCGCTATCAGCTCAGCGTCCATTGAGTACGCAGACTGGCATTTCCAGAATGCCTGGTTTCACACCCAGCGCCACCTTATCTACTTGTTGCTGGCAATTACAGGCGGTGCGGTGGTGTATCGCGTGCCGCCACAGTTCTGGCTGGATACCGGCTGGGTTTGGCTGTTTGTGGCCCTGGCCCTGCTTATTCTGGTACTGATTCCCGGTATTGGCCGCGAGGTAAACGGCAGTCAGCGATGGTTACCCCTGGGTCCCTTTACGTTACAGCCCTCAGAGTTTGCCAAGATGGCGATGGTGATCTACCTCGCAGGCTACATGGTGCGCCGTGAACACGAGGTGCGTCATCAGTGGCAGGGTTTTCTCAAGCCCATGGCGGTGTTGTTCACCACCACCTTGCTGCTGATGATTGAACCGGATTTCGGCGCTACCGTGATTGTGGTAGCCACGGCTTTTGGTATGTTATTCCTGGCTGGTGTAAAGCTGGGTCACTTTATGCTGGTGTTGCTGGGCGCCCTGGGCGCATTGCTGGTATTGGTGCTCAGTGCACCCTATCGGGTGAAGCGTTTGACCGCTTACACCGACCCATGGGCGGATCCCTTTGACACGGGATTTCAGCTGACCCAGTCGCTGATCGCATTCGGGCGTGGGGAGTGGTTTGGTGTTGGCCTGGGCAACAGCGTGCAGAAGTTATTCTATCTGCCCGAGGCGCATACTGATTTTGTATTTTCCATCTGGGCCGAAGAAACCGGTTTTATCGGCGCCATAGCAGTCATCGCCTTGTACACCGCTTTGATTGGCAGAGTGCTGTGGGTTGGTCGTCAGGCTGCGCGCTCAGCCAATCTCTTCGGCGCGTATCTCTGCTATGGGGTTGCGCTGGTGTTTTCCGGTCAGGCCTTCGTCAACATGGGTGTTAGTTCGGGTTTGTTGCCCACCAAGGGTTTGACCCTGCCCTTTGTCAGCTACGGTGGCACCAGCCTGATCGTATGCTGCGCCATGTTGGCTCTGGTATTACGTGTAGATCGCGACATTCGCCAACCCCAGCGTAAGGGGAGGCGCGTGAAATGACGGCATCCAGCTCCGTAGCCACTGGACGAAATTCGCAGGGCCCCCTGGTATTGATGATGGCCGGTGGCACCGGCGGACACGTCTATCCCGCTTTGGCCGTTGCCACTGAATTGCTGAGTCGTGGTTATCGTGTGGAATGGGTGGGTACCGCCCGCGGGTTGGAACATCGGGTGGTACCGGCGGCCGGTATTATTCTGCACTGCCTGTCAGTGCGCGGTGTCAGGGGTAAGAATCTGCTGCACAAAATTCTTGGCCTGGTATTTCTGGCGCTGGCTTCCCTGCAAGCGTTGTGGCTGGTATTGCGCCTGGCGCCGCGTTGTGTGGTGGGTATGGGTGGTTATGTTGCCGGTCCCGCCGGGGTGGCAGCGTGGCTGTTGCGCAAGCCATTGCTGATTCATGAACAAAATGCCGTCGCCGGCACCACTAATCGGATGTTGGCGCCACTCGCCTCAAAGGTCATTGCCGGCTTTCCTGGTGCTTTCAAGGAAGACATACAGTACACCGTGCTGGGTAATCCGGTGCGCCGTGAACTGGTGGCGGCCGCTGCGCACAGTGACTACGACTATGCCGGCCAGAGACCGCTGCGGCTGTTGGTATTGGGGGGTAGCCTGGGGGCACGACCCATCAATAACATGATACCCGGTGCCGTGGGCAAGCTGATGGATGGCGGTACTGCGCCACTTGAAGTCTGGCACCAGTGCGGCGATGCACATGCGGAGTCCGTGCGCGAAAGCTACGGTAGTTTGCTGGATAAGGGCGTGCAGGTCGCGCCGTTTATCGAAGATATGGCGCAAGCCTATGCCTGGGCGGACCTGGTGTTGTGCCGTGCCGGTGCTCTTACAGTTGCCGAGCTGGCAATTATGGGGCGCCCCTCGATGCTGGTGCCTTTGCCGCACGCTATTGATGATCACCAGAGTGCGAACGCCCGGTCTCTCACCGACTGCGGTGGCGCAATCTTGTTGCGCCAGAGTGAGATGACCGTCGATTCCCTGGTGAGCGCCCTGCAAGGCTATCTGGCTCACCCGCAAAGATTGTCCACGATGGCCAGCGCAGCCGCTGCCACCGCAACGCCTGACGCGGCTGCCCGGGTAACGGACTATTGTGAGGAGCTGATGCGTGTTTGATAGCAAAAGCGCTTACAACGTTCCTGAAATGCGCCGCGTGCGTCGCATTCATATGATCGGAGTCGGCGGTACCGGGATGAGTGGGATTGCCGAAGTGCTGGTGAATCTTGGGTACCAGGTGGCCGGGTCAGACCTGCGTGCTAGCGCAGTTACCCGCCGGCTCGCCGCCAAGGGCATAGATATTTTTATCGGTCATAGTGAGCAGAACATTGATGGTGCCGATGTGGTGGTCAGTTCCAGCGCTGTGGATGAGGAAAACCCGGAGGTCGTTGCCGCTCGCCAGGCCAGAATACCGGTGGTGCCGAGAGCTGAGATGCTGGCAGAGTTAATGCGTTACCGCCACGGTATTGCGGTGGCCGGTACGCACGGAAAAACCACCACTACCAGTCTTATAGCAGCGATTTTTGGTGAGGCGGGCCTGGATCCCACCTTCGTTATTGGTGGTCTGGTCAATAGTGTTGGCAGCAATGCACAACTTGGCGCCAGTCGCTTTCTTATTGCCGAGGCGGATGAAAGTGATGCCTCGTTCTTGCATTTACAGCCCATGGTCACCGTGGTGACCAACATCGAAGCAGACCATATGGAAACCTATGGCGGCGACTTCGCGCTGCTGCGTCGTACCTTTTTGGAATTTATACACAACTTGCCGTTTTACGGAGTGGCCGTCTTGTGCATCGATGATCCAGTGATCCGCGATCTGCTACCGGAGGTGACCCGCCAGGTGATTACCTACGGCTTCAGCGAGGCTGCGGATTATCAGGTCAGTGAGATGCGTCCTGCCGGCCTCAATACACAGTTTGTAGTGCGCCGGCCTGCTGGTAAAGCGGCCCTGCCGATAACCTTGAGCATGCCCGGGACCCACAACGTACTCAACGCCACCGCCGCTGTTGCTGTAGCCAGCGACGAGGGCTTGCAGGATGTGGCGATGCAACAGGGTTTGCAGAAGTTTGCCGGTGTGGGACGCCGCTTCACGCAACTGGGCGAATTGGCTTTTCCCGGTGGCAAGGCGCTGTTGGTGGATGATTACGGGCATCACCCCACGGAAGTGAAAGCCACGTTGGAGTCATCCAGGCAGGCCTGGCCAGAGCGTCGTGTGGTAATGGTCTATCAGCCTCATCGCTACACCCGCACCCGGGATTTGTATGAGGATTTTGTCGCGGTGTTATCCAGCTGCGATGTTCTGGTATTACTTGATGTCTATCCCGCTGGGGAGGACGCCATCCCTGGAGCGGATAGCCGCAGCCTGACACGCAGCATTCGTCAGCGTGGCCAGGTCGAACCGATCTTTGCCGAACAGATAGAGGACGTGCCAGGGTTGCTGTGCGGCATTGTCAATGACGGTGACATTGTGATTACCCAGGGGGCCGGTAATGTGGCGCGCCTGGCCCAGGACTTAAGCACCCTTGATCTGCTGGAGGTGCCGTCCAAATGACGATAGCTAACTTGCCGTCCGGAACAATTGCGGTGCTGCTGGGAGGTAACTCGGCGGAACGCGAAGTGTCGTTGCTAAGTGGCCAGACGGTGATAGCAGCACTGCAATCATTGGGCTGTGATGTACGCCCCGTGGATCCCGCCGAGGCGGACTGGATTGCGCAGCTACAGGGTGTGTCCTGTGCCTTTATTGCATTGCACGGTCCCGGGGGTGAGGACGGCAGCATGCAAGGCGCGTTGCAGGTATTGCAGATTCCCTATACCGGTTCGGGCGTGTTGGGTTCCGCTCTGGCGATGGATAAAGTGCGTAGCAAACAACTGTGGCAGGGCATGGATTTGGCCACAGGTGGATTTGTGACACTCAAGGCCGATACGGATTGGCAAGCTGTCATTGATCACTTCGGCAAGGTTTTTGTTAAGCCCGCGTGTGAAGGCTCCAGCATTGGCATGACCGCGGCCGCTAGTGCTGATGAGTTGCGCGCAGCCTACGAGTTGGCCGCAGAGTATGCCGGTGAGGTGTTGGCAGAGCGCTTTATTGATGGGCCTGAGTACACGGTAGCGGTATTGGGTGACCGCGCGTTGCCTGCAATTCGCCTGGAGACCGATAACGAGTTTTACGATTACGAGGCCAAGTATCTTTCAGAAGAGACACGCTACCACTGTCCCAGCGGTTTGAGTGACGCTGAGGAAACACAGTTGGCCGAGTTGGCCCTGCGAGCATTTCGTTCCGTTGCTTGTTCTGTATGGGGTCGCGTTGATGTGATGCGTGATAGCAAGGGCGATTTCTACGTGCTGGAAGTGAACACCATACCGGGGATGACATCTCACTCTCTGGTGCCGATGGCGGCGGCGGCTGCGGGTTTGGATATTGCAGCACTGGTGCGGCGCATTCTGGAATTAAGCCTGGAAGGGTGGCGATAGATGGGCCTGTCGATGAGAAAAGCGCGCACTGGCGCACCGGCGGCAAGCGATGCCGTGGATAAGGCCCGCTCGCGCAAGCCCCGCGTGGTGAAGGCCCGACCAGGGTCCGACAAGCGCATGCCAGCGAAACCAGGATCGCAGCGCACACGGACTCGCAAGCCCAGTCACGGTGCGACACGCAATGCGCGCGAACCGGTGCAGCTCACACGGAAGCCATCGGTCTGGTTCAATCGCCTGTTGATATTGCTGGGTGCGGGTGTGGTGCTGTTGGCCGCGGTGCAGGCTTATATAACGCTGCAAAGTATCCCCGTGCAACGCATTAGCGTAACCGGGGAGCTGGAGTACACGCAGACCGCGGTAGTGCAGGAGCTGGTGCAACCGGAATTGGCTGGTGGCTTTCTCAAGGCTGATTTACAGCGCATTCGTACCCAGCTGGAAGGCCTGCCCTGGATTTATGAAGCGACTGTGCGCCGCAAATGGCCTAACGCCCTGGAGATTAATGTGGTTGAGCAGTTGCCTATTGCCCGCTGGGGCGATGACGGGTTCCTGAATCATGAAGGTGAAATTTTTCACTCGGGCAAGGCTGGGCAATGGCAGTCGTTGCCACAGTTACAGGGGCCGGATGGGACAGCCAGATCTTTGATGGACAACTACCAACGCCTGCTGGAAATACTCGCGCCACTGGGGTTGGCCCTGGAGCAGTTGGCAGTGGACGAGCGCGGGCAAGTGGAAGCGGTACTTGCCGGGGGTATAACGCTGGTGGTGGGCAGTGAGGATTTCCTGGAGCGTATGCAACGCTTTGTGGCGATTTATCACGCCGAGCTCGCGCCGCGCGCAGGGGAAATCGAGCGCATAGATTTACGCTACGAAAGTGGCATAGCGGTGGCCTTCACTGAGCCGCCACAAATGGCAGGGGTATTGAAGCAATAATGAGCAGCATAGGGGAGACACTGCCATGGGCAGCGTGCAGGACAAAAAGATGATCGTAGGTCTGGATATAGGGACTTCCAAGGTGGTCGCGATTGTTGGCGAGATCGGCCCGGAGGGTCGCGTAGAGATTGTGGGTATTGGCTCCCATCCATCCAAGGGCATGAAGAAGGGGGTAGTCGTCAATATTGAGTCTACGGTGCAATCCATTCAGCGCGCAATTGAAGAGGCGGAATTGATGGCCGGTTGTCAGATTCACTCAGTTTACGTGGGTATTGCTGGCAGCCATGTACGCAGCCTGAATTCTCACGGCATCGTGGCGATCAAGGATAGGGAGGTATACAGCCCGGATCTGGAACGAGTGATCGACGCTGCCCAGGCGGTTGCCATACCGGCGGACCAGAAAATACTGCACATCCTGCCTCAGGAATATGTCATCGATAACCAGGAGGGTATCAAGGAGCCACTGGGTATGTCCGGTGTGCGCCTGGAAGCAAAGGTGCATCTGGTGACCTGTGCGGTGAACGCGGCGCAGAACATCGAGAAATGTATTCGTCGCTGCGGCCTGGAGGTGGAGGAGATCATCCTGGAGCAACTGGCCTCCAGTTATTCGGTGCTGACTGAAGATGAACGCGAGCTGGGTGTTTGCATGGTTGATATCGGCGGAGGTACCACCGATATCGCTATCTTTACCGAAGGTTCTATCCGCCATACGGGGGTGATCCCCATTGCCGGGGATCAGGTGACCAACGACATCGCCATGGCCTTGCGTACGCCTACCCAACACGCCGAGGAAATAAAGATCAAGTACGCCTGTGCGCTGACCCAGTTGGCCGGCGCGGACGAAACCATCAAGGTGCCCAGTGTCGGTGACCGGGCTCCCCGGGATTTGTCTCGCCAGGCGCTGGCTGAAGTGGTTGAGCCGCGCTATGACGAGCTGTTCACCCTGATCCAGGCGGAGCTGCGGCGCAGCGGCTTTGAGGACATGGTGCCGGCGGGCATCGTGTTGACTGGTGGCACTTCCAAGATGGAAGGGGTGGTTGAGCTGGCCGAAGAAATTTTTCACATGCCGGTGCGGGTGGGTTATCCGCAAATGGTGCAGGGCCTTACCGATATCGTGCGCAATCCGATCTACGCCACCAGCGTGGGTTTGCTGCAGTACGGTATGGAACACCAGGATGACACGGGAGGGGCCGCTGGCAGTAAGTCTGTCGGTTCTTCAGAGAATTTTTTAAGCCGGGCCAGGGCCTGGTTGCAAAGTAACTTTTAGTTGTTTTTTAAGTGGGAAGCCGTCGTACGAAAGTGCGTCAAATCAATAAAGGGGAAAGACCATGTTTGAACTTATAGATACCGTACCTTCAAATGCAGTAATCAAGGTTATTGGCGTGGGCGGAGGCGGCGGCAACGCAGTCAAGCACATGATTGAAAATAACGTCGAAGGCGTAGATTTTATCTGCGCCAATACTGACTCCCAGGCGCTGTCTGATATAGAGTCAAAAACAGTGCTGCAGCTCGGTGGTGAAATCACCAAGGGGCTGGGCGCCGGAGCTAATCCGGATATCGGTCGCGCTGCGGCCATGGAAGATCGTGATCGCATCGCCGAGGCCCTGCGTGGGGCTGATATGGTGTTTATTACCGCTGGTATGGGTGGCGGTACCGGCACGGGCGGTGCCCCGGTAGTGGCAGAGGTAGCACGGGAAATGGGTATTTTGACCGTCGCTGTGGTTACTCGGCCGTTTTCCTTTGAGGGCAAAAAACGGCTGTCGATCGCCCATGAAGGGGTCGCTGAGCTGCAGCAGCACGTGGATTCGTTGATCACCATTCCCAACGAAAAACTGTTGGAAGTTCTTGGAAAAAATACCAGCTTGCTGGATGCCTTTAAAGAAGCGAATGATGTACTGTTGGGCGCAGTTCAGGGTATTGCCGACCTGATTATCCGTCCGGGTATGATTAACGTGGATTTCGCCGATGTGCGTACTGTGATGTCGGAAATGGGCATGGCGATGATGGGTACCGGTCGCGCCAAGGGTGAGAATCGCGCCAGGGAAGCTGCTGAACGCGCCATTAACAGCCCCCTGCTCGACGATATAGATCTGGCGGGTGCCCGTGGCATCCTGGTGAACATCACTGCTGGCCTGGATTTGTCTTTGGGTGAGTTCTCTGAAGTGGGCGATACCATTGAGGAATTTGCCTCTGAAGAAGCGACTGTCGTCGTTGGTACCGTCATCGATCCTGCCATGTCAGAAGAGATCAAGGTGACGGTGGTGGCTACGGGTTTGGGTGGTCAGGTGATGCGTGCGACCTTACAGGTGGTCGAAGCTGCACCCAAGCCAGCAGCGGCTGATGTTGGCTTGGAGCCAGATTACAAAGAGTTTGATCGGCCTCCAGGTCTGCGCAGCAAAACGCGCAGAGCAGCGAGTGGTCAGGCTGCGACTGCGGCGCCGGGTGGAGATGCGAACGAAGAATATTTCGATATTCCGGCTTTTTTGCGTCGCCAGGCGGACTAATAGGTGCTACCCGGACCGTGTGTCAGGTGGCCTATTGGCCATGCTTACAACACTGATGATGGTCGGGAGAGATTTTGCTACGCCAACGCACTTTGCGCAATACGATCAAGGCCACAGGCATTGGCCTGCACACGGGTGAAGAAGTATATCTGACGCTTCATCCGGCGCCGGTGGATAGCGGCATCGTATTTCGCAGGGTAGATTTGCAGCCAGTGGTGGAGATACCCGCCCGGGCTGAGAATGTTGGCGACACCAACCTCTCCACCTGTCTGGTGGTAGACCAGCAGCGTGTCTCTACGGTTGAGCACCTGTTGGCGGCCATGTCCGGTCTGGGCATCGATAACGCTGTTATTGATGTCAGTGCACCGGAAGTGCCCATTATGGACGGCAGTGCAGGGCCCTTCGTGTTTCTGATCCAGTGTGCGGGGATCGAGCAACAGGATGCGCCCAAGAAGTTTATTCGCATAAAGCGCAAGGTCACAGTCGAAGACGGCGACAAGGTTGCCAGCTTCCTCCCCTTTGATGGCTTCAAGGTCTCGTTTACCATCGACTTTGACCAACCGGTTTTTCGCGAGCGCAGTGCCCACGCCGAAATGAACATGTCCGGCACCTCCTTTGTAAGGGAGGTAAGCCGGGCACGGACCTTCGGCTTCATGCATGAGATTGAGTACCTGCGCTCCAAGGGCCTGGCCCTTGGCGGCAGCTTCGATAACGCTATCGTGGTTGACGACTATCGCATCCTCAATAGCGACGGCTTGCGCTCCGAAGACGAGTTTGTAAAGCACAAGGTGCTGGATGCTATTGGCGACATTTACCTGGCAGGTAACAGCATAATCGGCGAATATCGCGCCTATAAGTCAGGTCACGGCCTCAATAACGTCGCTGTTCGCGTACTGTTGGCCCAGCCCGATGCCTGGGAGGTAGTGACATTCGATGATACGTCCCAGGCCCCCATCTGTTACGCCGACGATAACATTCCCTACGGCTGACTGTCGCGCAATGAACCCATGGTCCCCGCGTGGCAATTGGGGACACTTTGTGGCATAGTTCGCGGCCGATTTGACATGTCACCACCTAAATGAAAGTCATTCTCATTAATCGCAAGCACGGCGGCTCGCGCACTATAGAGCTGGGCCGCTGGTCCAGAGCGCTGCTATCCCTGTGTTGCCTGGGTTTACCGCTGGGTATGGTCGCTGTGGGCTATCTTGCGGGGCAGGACAGTGATGCGCGTTCCGTGCGCGGCGCGGCCCTGGATACCCTGCAGGACGAGCTGGACCAGCAGTCCAGCGATTTCCAGGGGCTGCAGGGTCTGGCCGAACGACAATTGCAGGCCATGACCCTGAACCTGGCGGAATTGCAGGCCAGGATGACACGCCTTGATGCACTGGGCGAACACCTCACGAATATGGCTGATCTGGAAGAGGGCGAGTTTGATTTCAGCCAGCCCCCGGCACTGGGTGGCCCCATGGCCGGTGAGTTCAGTGTTGATTTCACCTCTTTGGACCTGGATAGCGAACTGAGTCGTTTTGACGCGCGTCTTACCGATCGTGAGCATCAGCTGGAAATTCTTGAGTCCCTGCTGACCAACCGTAAGCTGGATGAGCAGAGCTGGCTGTCCGGTCGCCCCGTCGAGAAGGGTTGGGTTTCCTCCCATTATGGACAGCGCAGCGATCCGTTTACCGGCAAGCAGTCGATGCATGAGGGCCTGGATTTTGCTGGCAAGGAAGGGTCCCATGTGCTGGCAGTGGCCGCAGGTGTAGTGACCTGGACCGGTAATAAAGCCGGCTATGGCAAGCTGGTGGAAGTGTCGCACGATGATGGCTATGTCACCCGCTACGCGCACAACAAAGAAAATCTGGTAGATCCCGGTGATCTGGTACGCAAGGGTGAAACCATCGCCTTAATGGGCTCCAGCGGTCGTTCTACGGGCGCGCATGTCCATTACGAAGTTTATAAACACGGTCGCCCGGTCGACCCTTCGAGTTACCTGGCCCGCACCCGGCGCTGAATAACACGTTTCCCTCGCTTTATTGTCCCGCCTGGTATTTAGTCCGGCGGAGATCGCTATTTCAAAAAAGATGAAACGCCATGATTAGTAAAACACTGAAAACCATTTTCGGCACGCGCAATGGTCGGGAGCTGAAGCGCATGGGCAAGGTGGTCAAGCAGATCAATGCCCTGGCAGACGGTATTAAAGCCCTGAGTGACGAGCAGCTAGCGGCAAAAACGGAAGAGTTCAAGCAGCGCCTGAGCGCCGGCGAAAGCCTGGAAAAGTTGCTTCCCGAAGCCTTTGCCGTGGTACGCGAGGCCGGTGAGCGGGTGCTGGGACTGCGCCATTTTGATGTACAGCTCATTGGCGGTATGGCCCTGCACGAGGGGAAAATTGCCGAGATGCGTACCGGTGAAGGTAAGACCCTGGTGGCGACCCTGCCGGCCTATCTCAATGCGCTGACTGGACACAGCGTGCACCTGATCACCGTGAACGATTACCTGGCCAATCGCGATGCCCACTGGATGGGGCCGCTCTATGAATTTCTGGGTATTTCCGTCGGTGTGATCAAGTCGGGACAGTTGCAGGAACACAAGAGCGAGGCGTATACCTCGGATATCATTTACGGCACTAATAACGAGTTTGGCTTCGACTACTTGCGCGACAACATGGCATTTTCGATGGAAGATCGTTTACAGCGCGACTTGAACTTTGCCATCGTGGATGAGGTGGACTCCATTCTGATCGATGAAGCGCGTACGCCGTTGGTTATATCCGGCGCGTCTGAAGACAGTTCCGAGCTGTACAAGCGCATTAATCGCATGATTCCCCTCCTCAAGTTCAAAGCCGAAACCGAAGGTGAAGGGGAAGGGGAAGGGGAAGGTCAAGGGGAAGAAGGACACTACACCATCGATGAAAAGCAGCGCCAGGTGGAAATGACCGAGGCCGGGCATGAGTTCATTGAAGAACTGATGATCAGCGAGGGTTTGCTGGAAGAAGGCGATAGCCTGTATGGCGCTACCAATCTCAACTTGCTGCACCATGTGTATTCTGGCCTGCGTGCGCACGCCCTGTTTCACCGGGATGTTGAGTACATTGTCCAGGACGGTCAGGTGGTGTTGATTGACGAGCACACGGGTCGGACCATGGCCGGGCGGCGCCTGTCCGAAGGCCTGCACCAGGCCATTGAAGCCAAAGAGGGAGTGTCCATACAAAGTGAGAGCCAGACGCTGGCGTCCACGACGTTCCAGAACTATTTCCGTCTCTACAACAAGCTGGCGGGTATGACCGGTACCGCTGATACCGAGGCCTTCGAATTTCGCCAGATCTATGGACTGGAGGTGCTGGTGATACCCACCAATGTGCTACAGCTGCGCAAGGATCTTAACGATCTGGTCTATTTGAGCGGTGAAGAAAAGTTTGATGCCATCGTCGCCGATGTCAAAGAGTGCATGGATAACGGTGCCCCGGTACTGGTGGGAACCGCGTCGGTTGAGACGTCCGAGGCCATGTCCGAGCGTTTTCGCAAAGGCAAGATTGACCACAAGGTACTGAACGCCAAGTACCACGAGCAGGAAGCCGAAATTATTGCCCAGGCCGGGCGGCCTGGTGTGGTTACCATTGCCACCAACATGGCGGGTCGTGGTACCGATATCGTACTGGGTGGCAATCTGGAGTCAGAGCTGGCCGCCTTGGGCGATGTGGATGAAGCTAAAAAGACAACAGTGCGTGAGGACTGGCAAGTGCGGCACGACCAGGTACTGGCCTCCGGTGGTTTGCATATCCTTGGCACTGAACGCCACGAATCGCGGCGCATCGACAACCAACTGCGCGGCCGTGCCGGACGCCAGGGTGACCCGGGTGTGTCGCGTTTTTACCTGTCGCTGGAAGATAACCTGATGCGCATTTTTGCCTCTGATCGGGTGAAGAACTTCATGCAGGCACTGGGTATGGAGAAGGGTGAAGCCATAGAGCATCGCATGGTGACCAATGCCATCGAAAAGGCCCAGCGCAAGGTAGAAGGTCGTAACTTTGATATCCGTAAGCAGTTGCTGGAATACGACGATGTGGCCAATGACCAGCGCCAGATCATCTACCAGCAGCGTAACGACCTGTTGACTGAGGCTGATATTTCCGAAACCATCACCACGATACGCCAGGACGTGGTAACCGAAGTGGTCAATAACCATATTCCGCCCATGAGCGTGGAGGAGCAGTGGGATGTGCCCGGGCTGGAGAAACAGCTCGAAACCGAGTTTGCCGCTGCGCTGCCGTTAACAAGCTGGTTGGAAGCAGACGATACCTTGCACGAAGAAGCCCTGCGCGAGAAGATTGCCACGGAAATACAGGCAGCCTATGACACCAAGAGTGCGGGCGTGGGCCCGGACATGCGCAAGATTGAAAAACAGATCATGTTGCAGGTGCTCGATACCTTGTGGAAAGAGCATCTTGCCACCATGGATCACTTGCGCCAGGGTATTCATTTGCGCGCCTATGCCCAGAAGAACCCCAAGCAGGAGTACAAGCGCGAGTCCTTCGAACTGTTTGAGGAGTTACTTACCAGTCTCAAATACGAGGTGGTGAAATTCCTCAGTCACATACAGATTCAGCGTGAAGATGAAGCCGCGTTGATCGAGCAGCAGCGCCGCGAGGCAGCCCAGCGTGAACACCTGGCGTTTCAGCATGCGCAAGCCTCCGGTATGTCCGGCACTCAGGCGGAGCAGCTTGGCGAGCCTACGGCGGCGATTCCCGAGACCTTTACCCGCGATCATCCCAAGGTAGGGCGCAACGATCCCTGCCCTTGCGGCAGCGGTAAGAAATACAAACAGTGCCACGGCAAGCTGTAAGCGCTGCGGTAAATTGACAGCGCTTTGGCGAGTTAACATCGCTGCAGCTAATACAGCGGAGCATCATCGATATGGCCGTGGGTGAAGACATCCTGCCTGCATTGCAGCTTGTTCCGGGCGTGCGCCTGGGTACCGTTGCCGCTGGTATAAAGACGCCTGGTCGTAAGGACCTGGTGCTGATAGAGGCGGTCGCCGGTAGCGTCTGCGCGGCGGTATTTACCCGCAATGCATTCTGCGCTGCCCCGGTTATTGTAGCCAGGGAGCATTGGCAGGCCTGCGGTTTCACGCCGCGATATTTACTGATCAATACCGGTAATGCCAATGCCGGAACCGGGCAGGCTGGTATCGAAGCGGCCAAGGCCTGTAGCGCCGCGGTGGCCGAGGCTACGACAGTGCCGGTGCAGTGCGTGCTGCCTTTTTCCACTGGTGTTATCGGCGAGCCACTACCGGTTGCCCTGATTCATGACGCGATTCCGGCCGTTGTGCAGGCATTGTCCGCCGATGGTTGGGGCGCTGCTGCAGAAGGTATTCTCACCACGGATACGCGTCCCAAAGGTTTGTCTGTTCGCTTCAGTTGTGAGGGTCGCGACTATGTGGTGACCGGTATTGCCAAAGGGGCGGGTATGCTGCGCCCCAACATGGCGACGATGCTGGCCTATCTCGCAACGGATGTCGCGGTGGCGCCAGCGCTGCTGCAAAAAATGCTGGGCGAGGTAGTGGATAATTCCTTTAACCGCATTACCATCGACGGTGACACCTCAACCAACGATGCCTGTTTGTTGCTCGCTACCGGCGTGGCGGGTAATCCTCCGGTGGAGGATGTCACATCTGCGCTTTACCAGGCGTTGTATGCGGCAGTGGAAGAAGTGTGCGTCACCCTGGCCCAGGGCCTGGTGCGCGATGGTGAAGGTGCCAGCAAATTTGTCACAGTGCAGGTTAATGGTGGCGGCGACGAGGATGAATGCCTGGACGTGGCGTTTACCATCGCCCATTCGCCCCTGGTCAAAACAGCGCTGTTTGCCAGCGATCCCAACTGGGGCCGTTTGTTAGCGGCGATAGGTCGGGCGGGTGTGCAGGATCTGGATGTGGATCTGGTTGCTGTATTTTTGAACGATGTGCTCATCGCCGAGCAGGGTTGTCGTGCCGCCAGTTATACCGAAGAGCAAGGCGTGGCTGCCATGACGCCAGAAGAAATTGTTATCCGCATTGAGCTCAATCGCGGTGCTGCCGAAGCGGCTGTCTGGACCACCGATTTTTCCTACGACTATGTGCGCATCAACGCCGAATACCGTACCTGAATGCAAGCCGTGCATGTGGCCGTTGGCGTTATCCTCGATCCCGAGCGCAATATTCTGATCACCCGTCGCGCCCGGGATGCTCACCAGGGTGGTTTGTGGGAGTTTCCGGGGGGCAAGGTAGAAGCCGGTGAGTCACTTGAGCTGGCGTTGGGCCGCGAACTGCGTGAAGAGCTGGGCATTACCATCGGCCGCACCAGCGCTTTGCTGGCAGTTACCCATGACTACGGTGACAAAGCCGTGCTGCTGGATGTTCATATTGTGTGGGACTTCGCCGGTGAGGCGCGAGGCCTGGAGGCGCAACCGCTGGCCTGGGTGACACCGCAGGAATTGGCGCAGTACCCGTTTCCGGCGGCTAATGTCCCTATTGTGGAGGCTGTGACCAAACTTCTGCTGAGCTGATGTGCAACTTAGTGCGCGGCTTCAGCCCTGAGCAGGAACTCCTTGTGTAATTCTTCTACCAGACCATCCAGCTCCGCCAGGGAGCGGGAATTATCGATCACGATATCCGCTAGATCCAGGCGCTCTTCACGCGGCATCTGCGCCGCCATGATGCGTTTGACCTGGGCTTCGTCGTTATCGTCCCGCGCCATGGTGCGGGCCAGTTGGAGTTCTTGTGGCACGTCTACCACCACCACGCAGTCCGCCAGCGCCTTTTGGCTGGTCTCCAGCAGTAGCGGTGAGCTGAGAATGGTATAGGGGGAACTGGAGGCAGTGATCTGGTCCAGAATTTCCTGGCCGATCAGCGGATGGGTCAATCGCTCCAGCCACAGCCGCTCGCTGTCCTGTGCGAAAACCCGTCGGCGCAGGGCGGCTCTATCCAATGCCCCATCGGACTGTATGATGTCAGCCCCAAAGTGTTCTGCTATCGCGGTCAGGGCTGGCGTGCCTGGTTCCACGATGACCCTGGCGGCCAGATCGGCGTCTACCACGGTGATTCCCAGCAACTCAAAGCGTTGCGTTACTGCCGACTTGCCGCTGCCTATGCCGCCGGTTATACCCACAATCAAGGCCATATCAGTGTATTCCAGTGGCGCCCAGGTAGCGCGACATAATGGCGTCACCCCACAACAGCGCGATCCAGCCGGCCATGGCCAGGTAAGGCCCGAAGGGAATCGGTATTTCCTTGCCGCGGCGCTTGATAATCATCAGCGCAATACCAACCACGGCACCTACCAGCGAAGACAGCAGGATTATCACCGGCAGGGCCTGCCAACCCAGCCAGGCACCCAGGGCAGCCAGTAATTTGAAGTCGCCATAGCCCATGCCTTCCTTACCGGTAAGCAGTTTGAACAGCCAGTAAATGCTCCACAGGACAAGGTAGCCCGCCATGGCGCCGATAACAGCGTCCTGCAGGCTGACATAAGTGCCGCCCAGATTGAACAGCAGGCCCAGCCACATCAGGGGCAGCGTGATATCGTCGGGCAACAGCTGGTGGTCAATATCGATCATGGTCAATGCGATTAACGACCAGGTCAAAAAGATCGCGCCGAGCAGGGCGACCGATGCGCCAAAATAGAACCCGAGGCAGAGCGTCATAAGCCCGGTAATCAGCTCTATCACCGGGTAGCGCAGCGAAATAGCGGTGCCGCAATTGCCACATTTGCCGCGTAGCAGCAAATAACTCAGCACGGGGATATTCTGCCAGGGTTTGATGGCCGCTTTGCAGTGCGGGCAATGGGAGTTGGGGGTGGCCAGGTTGAGCGGCGCTTCGGGTTTGCCTGACTCTACTTCCAGTAGCTCACAGCAATCCCTGCGCCAGCGTGATTCCATCATCAGCGGCAATCGGTAGATGACGACATTGAGGAAGCTGCCCACCAGTAGACCCAGCGACAGCAGACAAACGGGCAGGAACCACCCGTAGAGCGTAAAAATTTCCAGCATTACGGGTGTCCCTGAGGCGTCGGACGTCTCTAGATAACCGACCCGAGCATGAAGATGGGCAGGTACATGGCGATCATCAGGCCGCCCACCAGCACGCCAAGGATGGACATGATTAACGGCTCCATCAGCGAGCTGAGGCTGTCTACGGCGTTGTCGACCGCT
This sequence comes from Halioglobus sp., assembly GCA_036961445.1. Lineage (GTDB taxonomy): Bacteria > Pseudomonadota > Gammaproteobacteria > Pseudomonadales > Halieaceae > JBALVO01. Next base: position 3,127 of record JBALVO010000058.1, on the reverse strand, counting down.
TCTTCGTAGTGAGTGGCGACTTTGTCCAACATGTCGTCCAGCGCGCCGGATTCCTCGCCAATAGATACCATTTGCAGCAACATGTTGGGGAATAGGCCGGTGGCTTTGATGGATGAGTAAAGGGTAGTACCCGTGGTTACATCGTCCCGAATCTGGCGAATGGCCTTGGCATAAACTGAGTTGCCCGCTGCTCCAGCAGTAGAGTTAAGGGCGTCCACCAGGGGCACACCTGCTGCGAAGGTTGTAGACAGGGTACGAGAAAATCGTGCAATCACCGCATCGTGTACGATGGTGCCGACAACAGGGGTCTTCAATGCAGCTTTATCCAGGAATTCCGAAAATCGCACTGATCGCAGTTTAAGCTCGCGAGCGCCAATAACTGTCGCAATAATGCCAAGCAGGATAATGAACCACCAGGATTGAACAAAGTCGGAGATGTCCATTACGAATAAAGTGAAAGCCGGCAGGTCTGAGCCAAAATTTCTGAAGGTTTCCGCAAACACCGGCACTACCTTTATCAAGAGGATGGCGCACACGACTAATGCAACTACGACCACCGCGGTCGGGTAGGTCATGGCCTTCTTTATCTTCGCTTTTAGCTGCTCGGTCTTTTCTTTGTAGGTGGCGACGCGGTCGAGCATGACCTCAAGGGTTCCTGAGTCCTCACCGGAACCCACCAGACTGCAGAACAGGTCATCGAAGTGTCGGGGGTGTTTGGCTAACGAAGGAGCGAGGCCGCTGCCTGAGGCAACATCATTCTTGATGGTGGTGACCAATTCACGCATTTTTGGCTTTTCGACACCGTCGGCCACAATTTCAAAGCTTTGTACGAGTGGTACTCCAGCTTTTAGCATGGTTGCCAATTGTCGGGTAAATATGGCGATATCGGCGGCCTTAATGGGTTTTCCCTGGCCCATACCAAAAAGTGGTTTGGATTTCTTTCGAACGTTCCTGGTTTTTATGCCCTGCCTGCGCAATTGCGCCTTGGCCATAGCCTGACTGGCCGCCTGAATTTCCCCTTTGGTTGAGCGTCCAGTCTTATCTACACCGCTCCAGGTAAAAATATCGCTTCTTGTCGCCGTTGCCATAATCCTATCCGCCCCTGTCCCCGGTTATTGTGGTAGAGCTTAGTCTACCGTGATTCGGTTCGCTTCTTCCAGACTGGTCATCCCCTGCGCAACCTTGAGTAGGGCTGCTTGTCTGAGGTCATTGAACCCTTCGGCCTTGGCCTGTTCTTTAATCTGCAGTGAGTTACCTTCTTCCATGATTAGCATGGCAATTGTCGGGGTTATCCTCACCACTTCGTAAATACCTACGCGACCTTTGTAGCCCTTATTGCATAGATCACAGCCGACGGGTTTCATAATCGTCGCGCTATTGAGTTGGTCTTCAGTAAACCCCTCCTCAATAAGGGTACCATGAGGAATGTCATCTGCCGGGACGCTGCATTCTTTGCACAGTCGCCTGGCCAGCCGCTGGGCGATGATCAGGTCGACAGAGCTAGCCACGTTAAAAGCGGGAACACCCATATTGAGTAGACGGGTGATGGTCTCTGCCGCGCTGTTGGTGTGCAGCGTGGATAAAACCAGGTGACCGGTCTGGGCAGCTTTAATCGCTATTTCCGCCGTTTCCAGGTCGCGAATCTCTCCCACCATGATGATGTCTGGATCCTGGCGCAGGAAGGAGCGCAGGGCCTCAGCGAAATTCAGCCCCACTTTGGGGTTTACATGAACCTGGTTAACACCCTCGAGGTTGATTTCCACCGGATCTTCGGCGGTGGAAATATTTCGTTCTGCCGTATTAAGAATGTTTAGACCGGTATACAGCGATACGGTTTTACCTGAGCCGGTGGGCCCGGTTACCAGGATCATGCCCTGGGGCTGGTTCAGAGTCTTAAGGTACATCTCTTTTTGATCCAGCTCGTAGCCCAGGGCGTCGATACCCATCTGGGCACTGGTTGGATCGAGTATCCGCAGTACGATCTTCTCACCGAACAGGGTTGGCAGGGAGTTAACCCGGAAATCGATGGCCCGGTTGCGCGACAGCTTCATCTGGATACGCCCGTCCTGGGGCATGCGGCGTTCCGAGATGTCCATTTGGGACATGACCTTGAGGCGAGCGGCCAGTCGTGGAGCAAGGTTTCTGGGTGGTTTGACTACTTCCTGCAGGACACCATCGGTGCGAAAACGCACCCGGTAGGTTTTTTCGTAGGGCTCGAAGTGAATGTCGGATGCGCCCTGTTTGATGGCGTCGATCAAAACCTTGTTCACGAAGCGAACAATGGGCGTTTCATCGATGGCATCCTGGCTGTCATCTCCTTCGCCGCCTTCCTGTACGGCGGATATGTCGATACCGTCCAGGTCAGTGGAGTCAAGGTCATCCAGTCCTTCCCCCAGTGAGTCCTGCGCCTCGGCCCAATCGGTGATGATTTTGTTCAGCGCCTGTTCTTCAACCAGCACTGCGTCAGTGTTAATGCCGGTATGAAACTTTATTTCGTCCAGCGCCGCCAGGTTGGTAGGGTCGGAGACCGCGATGAATAAGCGATTCCCTCTGCGAAAAAGGGGTAGGGCGTGATGCTTGGTGACCAGGTCGGCTTCTACCAATCCTTCTGGTAGGGCTGCTGTATTAAACGCCTTGATATCAAATAGAGGAACACCGAATTCAAGGGAAGCGACTTCCGCGATATGTTGGCCATCAACTTTCTTTTGTGCAACGATGTACTGGACGAAATGCATGCGTTCCATCGATGCATCTTTCTGGGCTTGCCCTGCGTCCTGGGCAGAGATCAACCCTTCAGTCACGAGTCGCCCGGCTAGTCCGCTAAGTTGCCCAATGGCTTTATCATTCATCTGCGCTGTGTCCCTGCTGCAGGCTCCGTCAAGTCGTTACAAAGGAGTCGTTGTTATGCTGTTCAGTATAACCATCAAGTTCAACCCGTCATAGCCTTGCGAACCTTCCATGTCGATGAATTACTGTGATTTTTTCCCCTGGTGGTCTTTGTGCAATGCATTTTGAGAAACGGCGCTAACGTTGCTCCGTGCTTGTTCTTACGAGCGCATCATGGATAGTCTGCGTCATAGGAGGACTTAACGAGACGCAAACTGACAATATAGGTCACTTTTTGACA